>VDMG01000093.1 GCA_006514895.1 Beijerinckiaceae bacterium | reverse complement strand
GCCTCTCGTCGGTCCGCGCAGGAATCGGCGGAAGCGAAGGTTGAGCAGATCGTCCCCCCGCCAGGGTCAAAACCGGAACTTGGCGATCCGCCACGAGGTTCCGTGACACCCTGATCATCAAGCTCTGAGACAGGCATAGACTATATCGCGGCCGGGTTCACCCCGACCGTTTTTTTGAAATTTTCAAACCGTCCCGCACGGCGCAGCTCTAACCTCCCTGGTGATTCATGGAACGATTTCCGCGAGCCGGTGTTCCGCGGGAACTTTATCGCGGCATTGGAGCGAGATCGTTCGTTTTCGAGCTCCGCCGCAAGTGCCGCGAATAGAGAATGGTCCCCCCCGCAAATGAGGAGAACGCGATGAAACGTCATTCAGTCTTTTTAGCGTCGGCAGCGTTGGCGGCAGTGCTGACTGCCAGCAGCTCTGCTTGGGCCCAAATGGGTGTTCCAAACGTGCGCCTGGGCAACCCGGACTATCCCTACGATGCCGTTTATAATCCCGGCTCTTGGGGCTACTATGGGTCGCCTAACTACAACTACGCATATAACTACGGATCCCCTTACGGTTACGCGGGTTATTCTTACGATTATGGCAGCCCGTTCGGATTCCTGGGGGCGGTAACCGCGCCCATCGCAGCGATGGCGTCGGCGCCAGTGACGGCGGTTACGGGATCCACAGCTCCTTTGATAACCGGCCGGAGCGTGGCTACTAACCAATCTGGGAATTTCTGCTCGACTCCGGTGAAGACCTGCGAACTTTACCACGCTTCCTTCGTCGGCAACGGCTGCTCGTGTCGCACGCCGAGTGGCCGCGCGCGGGGTTCCGTGACGCCCTGATTTGCGCGTCGCAAAATTTTTTACGTCATGGCCGGGCCAAAACCCGGCCATTGTGCTGTCTGTGCCGTCGCCTCAAGCATCGAAATACTTGCGGTACCAGGCGATAAATAGCTTAACTCCCTCCTTTAGGGGCGTTTTCGGCCTAAAGCCCGTCAAACGCGAGAGCAGTGCCGTATCGGCGAAAGTGACGGGAACGTCGCCTTGCTGCATCTCCATGAAATTGCACTTGGCCGACAATCCGGTCGCGGCCTCGATGGCGGCGACAAAATCCATGAGGCCGACAGGCATCTCATTGCCGATGTTGACAACCCGCCAGGGCGCGACGGGAGAGAGACTGTCATTGGCGAGAGGCGGCTCTCTTCGCCCCGCCAAGGGCGGCGCATGGCCGATGAGCCGCACCATCGCTTCGATGAGATCGTCGATAAAAGTGAAATCCCGGCTCATTTTGCCGTGATTGTAAATATCGATGGGACGGCCTTCGAACAGCGCCGCCGCGAATTTGAAAAGCGCCATGTCGGGGCGTCCCCAGGGGCCGTAAACCGTGAAGAATCGCATCATTGTTATCGGGATCTTGAAGAGATGGCTGTAGGCGTGTGCCATTTCCTCATTCGCCTTTTTCGAGGCGGCATAAAGCGAAACCGGGTGATCGGCCCGGTCCGTCTCGTGAAACGGAACCTTCGCATTGGCGCCATAGACAGATGACGTGGACGCCATGAGCGCGTGCGACGGCGGGGTATGGCGCATCAATTCCAAGAGATTGAAGGTTCCGGTCAGATTGGCGTCTATATAGGCGCGCGGATTGTCGAGACTGTAGCGCACCCCTGCCTGCGCCGCGAAATGATAGACCACTTCGAAGCCGCCGCCATAAATCCCTTGCAGCGCGGCGAAATCCTCGAGCATCGCCTCATGACCGGAAAAACCTGGCCTTTCCAACAATATTGCGTGGCGGCGCAGCTTGAGGATGCGGTCGTAATAAGGCGTAAACCCGTCGACTCCTACGACTTCATGGCCCTCGTCGAGAAGACGGCGGGCCATGTGAAAACCGATGAAACCAGCACTGCCGGTGACAAGAATTCGCATTGTTCGAGCGATCCCAGAGAAGTAATTTGACGGGCCGGGGGAACCTGGTTAAAGCCTTGGGCATCGCGGGAAAGAAAACAAGTAGCATAAATACCCGCTCGTACCATTATTGAAGGCGCCCCGCCGAAACCCCGGCGTTCGCCGGATGCTAATGGTCCAGGTGCTAATGTTGAAGAGGCAAACAAGGATAAGCCGGCCTTTTTAGAAGCACGCGGCCGCAGCTGATCATGCGGCAGCCGCGACCGGAGGATCGGAGACCGTTCAATATGCCCTATTCGCGCTTCTTCGATGACGCGATTTTAAAGTTGAAGGAGGAACGCCGCTACCGTGTCTTCGCCGACATCGAGCGGGACGCCAAGGCGTTTCCGCACGCGCTGTGGCACGGTCCAGATCGCATCGAGGAAGTCGTTATATGGTGTTCCAACGACTATCTCTGCATGGGCCGGCATCCGCAGGTGATCGATGCGATGGCGGCGGCCGCTGTCCGGCATGGCGTTGGTGCCGGCGGCACCCGCAATATTTCTGGCACCAATCATCCCCTCGTCGAGCTCGAATCCGAATTGGCGGGCCTCCACGGCAAGGAGGCGGCGCTCGTCTTTACCTCGGGCTGGATTTCCAATCTGGCGTCGATTTCCGCGATCGGCGATCTTTTGCCCGATTGCCTCATCCTTTCGGATGAGTTCAACCACAATTCGATGATCGAAGGCATCCGCCGCTCCAAGGCGCGGCGGCAAATCTTCCGCCATAACGATCTCGCTCATCTCGAGGAACTTCTACGCGCGGCGGGTCGCGAGAGGGCCAAGCTGATCGTTTTCGAAAGTCTCTATTCGATGCATGGCGATATCGCCCCGGTCGCCGAGATCGCTGATTTGGCGCGCCGCTACAACGCGATGACCTATATGGACGAGGTGCATGCGGTCGGTCTTTACGGCCCGCATGGCGGCGGCATCGCCGAGCGCGATGGCGTCATGGGTGAGATCGACGTGATCGAAGGAACGCTCGCCAAGGGATTTGGAACGCTCGGCGGCTATATCGCCGCGAAGGCGCCTATCATCGATGCCGTGCGCTCGCATGCGCCGGCCTTTATTTTCACCACCGCGCTGCCGCCTGCCATCGCCGCCGCCGCGACAACCGCCGTGCGTTTATTGAAACAAAAGCAAGGCCAGGAGCTGCGCGCGCTGCACCAGCGCCAGGCTATGCTGACCAAACATGCCCTGAGCGCGGCGGGTTTGCCGGTGATGCCGAACCCTTCCCATATCGTGCCGGTATTCGTCGGCAACGCCGAACTCTGCAAACGCGCCACCGACATGCTGCTCGATCGCCACGCGATCTATATCCAGCCGATCAATTATCCGACAGTCGCCAAGGGCGAAGAGCGTTTGCGCATCACGCCAAGTCCTTTGCACACGGATGCGCATATCGCGCAGCTCGTGGAAAGCATGGCCGATGTCTGGCAAACTCTGGGGTTGCCTTTTGTCGAACCTGCCAGAATCCTCGAATTCAAACGCGAGAGCGAGGCGCGCTGCACGTTCCCCGAGTTCAAACGCGCGGCCGAATGAGCCCCATTTTGGTTAGGTCCCGCGAGAGGCTTGCCGCCTCAGTTGCTGGAATGCCGCGATGCAACCGCTCACGATTTTTCTCAGCCGGCTGATCGGGCTATTCGCCCTCGCGCTTTCCGTGGCGATGGTTCTGCGCCGCGAAACTTTTATCGTGATCGCGTCAGGGATGGTTCACGACCGCCCGCTGCTTTTTATCCTCGGGCTGATCACGCTCGCCATTGGTCTCGCAATTGTCCTTTCCCACAATATCTGGTCGGGCGGCGTTTTGCCGGTTGTCATCACGATTTTTGGCTGGATCCAGCTGTTCCGCGGGCTCGTCGCCCTTCTGGCGCCGCCGGACGCATTGGCTTATCTTTTTGACAGAATGAATTTCCCAAAGTTCCTTTATGGGGCGATCGCAATCTCCTTCGTCCTCGGGGTCTATTTGACCTACATGGGGTTCCGGCGATCCCGGCCGTGACGGAAGTCATGAAAAAGCCTGCCCCCATCGAGAGCCTTAGCGCCGCGGAAGCGCGCCACGAACATGCCCGCCTTGGCGAAGAGATCGTCACGCATGACCGGCGCTACTACGCCGAAGATGCGCCAACGATTTCGGATGCCGATTATGACGCGCTGCGGCAGCGCTATGAAGCAATCGAGGCCGCGTTTCCGGAACTCGCGACACCCGATTCGCTTACGAAAAAGATAGGCGCCGCGCCTTCGGAAAAATTCGCGAAGGTCCGCCATCGCGTGCCGATGCTCTCGCTCGGCAATATTTTCGATGACGAGGAGGTGGCGGATTTCGTCGCCCGCGTGCGCCGGTTTCTCGGGCTGAAAGAGGGCGCGCCGCTCGCCATTACGGCCGAACCGAAGATCGACGGGCTCTCCTGTTCCTTGCGCTTTGAAAGCGGCAAGCTTGTCCAAGCGGCAACGCGCGGGGATGGATACGAGGGCGAGGACGTCACCGCAAACGTGCGCACGATCGGGGAAATTCCGAAGGCTCTCAAAGGCACGCCGCCGGACATTCTCGAGGTGCGCGGCGAGGTCTATATGACCCATGCCGATTTCGCCGCCTTGAACACGCGTCAGAAAGAAACGGGCAAGACCCTCTTTGCCAATCCGCGCAATGCGGCGGCTGGCTCGCTGCGCCAGCTCGATCCCGCGATCACCGCGTCACGGCCTCTGCATTTTTTTGCCTATGCCTGGGGCGAAATAAGCACCCTGCCCGCCTCGACACAAATGGACATGATCGCGGCGTTCAAAAGCTTCGGGCTTCCGGTCAATCCGCTGATGGTGCTCTGCCATTCGGCCGAGGAGCTCATCGCTCGATACCGGCACATCGAATCTCTGCGCGCGCGGCTCGGCTACGACATCGACGGCGTTGTCTACAAAGTTGACAGCCTCGCGCTGCAAAACCGGCTGGGCTTTGTCTCGCGCGCGCCGCGCTGGGCGACGGCGCATAAATTTCCCGCCGAAAAGGCGACGACCGTGCTGCGCGCCATCGAGATCAACGTCGGCCGCACCGGCGCATTGACGCCGCTGGCAAAGCTCGATCCGGTGACCGTTGGCGGCGTGGTCGCCTCCAATGCGACCCTCCACAACGAGGATGAGATCGCCCGCAAGGACATTCGCATCGGCGACACGGTGACGGTCCAGCGCGCCGGCGATGTCATTCCGCAAATTCTCGGGCCGATCCTTGAAAAACGTACTAAGGACGCGAAGCCTTATCAATTCCCCGAGACCTGCCCCATTTGCGGCTCGGCGGCGGTTCGCGAGATCGACCCCAAGACCGGAGAGGCGGAGGCCGTGCGCCGCTGCACCGGCAGCCTTGTCTGCAGGGCGCAGGCGGTCGAGCGCCTAAAGCATTTCGCCTCGCGCAATGCGTTCGATATCGAGGGCCTTGGTGACGAACGGATCGAGCAATTTTTCCGCGATGGTCTGATCAAGACGGCTCCCGATATTTTCACGCTTCCAGATCGCGAGCGGCGCGGCCTTATCAATCTGAAAGAGCGTGAAGGCTTTGGCGAGCTATCGGTGAGGAACCTTTTCAACGCGATCATTGCCCGCCGCTCGCTTCCGCTCAATCGCTTTATTTATGCTCTGGGAATCCGGCATGTCGGCGAGACAAATGCGCGGCGTCTCGCCCGCCATTTTGAAACATTCGAAGCGCTGCGCAGGACCGCGCAAGCGGCATCGGAAGGGTCGGACGCCCGCGCGGAAATCAACAATATGGAAGGGATCGGCGAAGTGGTGGCGGAAGCCATCGCCGACTTCTTCGCCGAGAAACGTAACGAGGAAGTCCTCGACGCCTTGCACAAGCAAGTGACGGTGGTACCGATGGAAGCCGTCGCCTCGACGAGCCCGGTCGCGGGCAAGACGATTGTCTTTACCGGCTCGCTCGAACGCATGACCCGCGATGAGGCCAAGGCAATGGCCGAGCGGCTCGGTGCGAAGGTCGCCGCTTCGGTCTCCAAAAAGACCGATCTCGTGGTCGCCGGGCCGGGCGCCGGTTCAAAGCTCGCAAAAGCGTCCGAGCTCGGCGTCGAGACGATCAGCGAGGAGGATTGGCTGAAGCTGAAAGGGCAGGAAGGTTAAACAACCCCAATGTTAATACGACGATCAGCCCTCGATGTGGGTTGGCGTGCCGAAAAGAACGATAAGCCCGGAAACGATTCCGATCAGATTTAATGGGTCCGCACTCGCCAACGCCAATCGGCTTGCCGCCAAAATGGGCAGCCTCGCCCTTGCAGGATGGCGCCGTCATGTCAGCCGGAACGGTTCCGCCGTTCCGGGAGCGGCCGCCCTGGTTTGGCGGCGACCTGCAAACTCTGCGCAACGTTGTGTGCGGCACCCCGCCGGACCTGCCTGGCGGCGAGCGCCTGCTGCTGCCGATGCCCGACGGCGACCGGCTGGCAGCCCGGCTCGACCGGCATGCCGGCCCCATTAGCAGGCCGCTCGTCGTGCTCGTGCATGGCCTCGCAGGCTCTGAGGTAAGCGGATCCGTGGTGGTGAGCATGCGGCATCTGGTCAGCCAAGGCTGGCCGGTCTTGCGCCTAAACCTACGCGGAGCCCTCCCCTCGCGCCCGACCGCAGCCGGACATTATCATGCCGGGCGAACCGGGGATCTGGCGGAGGCCCTGCGCGGACTTCCGGCTGAATTTACCCGATATGGGATCGTACTGCTCGGCCAGTCGCTGGGCGGCAATCTCGTGCTGAAATTCATGGGCGAAGGCGGCCACGACCTGCCGGTGCTGGCCGCTATCGCAGTGTCCACCCCAATTGACCTCGCGGCGACCTGTGCCCGGATGCTCACCCGGCGCAACTTTATCTATCAACGCTACATGCTCGATGCGATGAAGCGCGATGCGCTGGCGCCGGGCGCGGCGGTGAGCATCTCTGAGCGGGCCGCCATCGCCGCCGCCAAGAACGTCTATGAATTCGACGACCGCTTCATCGCGCCGCGCTTCGGCTACCGGGATGCCCAGGATTATTACGAAAGCAATGCCGCCAGGCATCTTCTTGCCGGCATCGCGCGGCCGACGCTGGTCTTGCAAGCACTGGACGACCCTTGGATTCCGGGGGCCTGCTACACTGCGATCGACTGGTCGCGCCTGCCGATGATCGAGGCGGTGCTAACCCCGCGCGGCGGCCATCTGGGCTTCCACGGCCGGGGCAGCCGCGTCCCTTGGCATGATCGGGTGACGGCGTGGTGGCTCGCGCGAAAGTTTCGGCTGGGACCAAATTAGATGATGGACTCAGCAGATCGTAGCCGCCTGTCCGTCGTCAGAGTATTTGAGACAGAAGGCGGCGTGATTTAATGGAGGACGCG
>VDMG01000189.1 GCA_006514895.1 Beijerinckiaceae bacterium | reverse complement strand
TCGTGAGTTGGGGTGGGCGCGCAAGTAGGGCTTGGTGCCGCAGCTGACACAATCGACGTTTCCAGCACAGCGGTTTGATACTTGATCTTGGCCCGCTTCAAAGCCTTTTCCGTATTGTAGATATCAGATTCCAATTCGTCGCGGAATTCGCGAGCTGAAACGGTGCTGGCGGATGACTTCACAATAAATCTACGAAGATACGCCAAGGCAGCTCTATTTGCGCGTTCGCCGCGAAACTCTAGTATCGCTTCCCAGGGCGTAAGTTCGTCTGGAACCGGGATGTTTGCGAGCGGCACATCCGCCTGCTGGCCGAATTGCAGGGCGCCAGCGAAAGCCAGGCTTGGGCTTGGGCCGATGAAGATGCCCGTTCGGCCAATACAGATTGGGCGATCACCGAACATTCCATTCTGGTTCGCGGCGAGTGGAGTTCGGCTGGCTTGGGTGAAATGTGAGAGGTGGACCCGGTCATGAGGACCAGTGGAGGGGTGATTCAAGGGCAACTTCGACCCCAGCCCATGCAAACTCTGCTGGCAATGAGTTGCGCCGTGGATCAAGCAACAAATAGAGAGTCAGCAATTCAGGGGCTTGGTATGAGACTGCCACGCATTTTGACTCCTTCATCTATCCGAATAGAAACTTTCGCAGTCGGCTCACCAAAGCCTAGCGAGTCGAAATAGGCGAATATACGCCAAGGTTGTCCTGCAACGATCTTGCTACCTCACCTGTCTGACGGTGTCGTCTCGAAATTGTACCGATCCGTTGCTGCTGGTAAGACCGGTCCATTGTTCGGATGCGATGCAAGATCGAAATAGTCACCGACTCGTCCATTGTCGCTGACGTCGATGTTGTGAGGAGAGCATTGGTCCGCGGCTTCCTTGGCTTTCTTCGCCAATGCCTCAAGCACTTGGTCAGGCGCAGAACTTTCGACCAGGACAGCAACGATAGAAAAACGCTCCCGGCCGAGGAAGAGAAAGTGTTGATTGCTAACCTCGAAAAGCTTTTCAAAGAACTCGCGAGTTTCCTTGCCGCTGCGTGGGTCGGGCCAATCTGAAATGTTTGGGGCGCCGTACTTGACGCAGCCAAAGTCCGCCGACACAGTAGATTTGCTTTCCGCTGCTTTTGCTACGAGGGCGGCGATTTCCATGAGCTCTTTTTCGTTAACACCCAACCGGTCCGGAACATAGTGACGCGAAGCAGGTGGCAGCCTGGTGTGTCCAAAAGCTGTTCGTAGTCGGCACTATTAGATCGGCAAGACGTGGGCTTGCTTTTAGCGCGCCGGTGAGCTTCAACCTTAGGGGCCGCGCACAACCAACACAAACATCAAACAGAGGAATAACTATGCGAATACTACTTAACGTCAAAATCCCACATCAACCATTCAACGCGGCGGTAAAAGATGGCACGGCCGGTTCAAAGTTGGGTCGGATTCTGGAGGCCACTAAGGCAGAAGCGGTATATTTCACAGAGCAGAATGGGCAGCGAGGAGCAGTGCTCATCGTCGATTTGCCGGACCCATCGAAGATTCCAGCGTTAGCAGAGCCGTGGTTTCTGACATTTCAGGCCGATGTCGACTTTCGGGTTGTCATGAGCCCTGACGACCTGAAGCGAGCTGGACTCGACGAACTCGGTAAGAGATGGAGTTGATTGGTCAACAATTCGACGTGCCGCCTAACACCACGCTGGAGCCAACAGAGGCCCCGCCTTCCCGATCGGCGTCTTTACTCGCTCCCCTGGTTTGGCAGGGCCGGGCGAATCGAGCACGTAGAAGCTTTCGATCCGCAGGGTCCAAGGTGCACTGGTCTGACCGTGGACCCGCTGAGAGTTTGCTCGACCCACCCCATATCGCAACATATCAAACCACCATTACGCCGACCCGCAGTATCCTTCGTCACACCTGATAAGCTATCTGCTGCCGTCTCAGGCCTCACTACCATTCTGGCGCGCGCGTTCACGGCGGCATCGCAGCGCAGGGTGCGCCCTTTCGTCGATCATCCATGGAAAAGTGCGAAATAGACCACATAGAGCCAGCTCAGAATTCCATGGATGATCGCCCACAGGATCGAGTGGTTCGCGGAATATGAAATCGTGATGGCTAGCGCTGAGCCGAAGCCCACTCCGTACTTGGCCCCTTCGACGCGAACCTATAGTAGCGGCTTCCGTTCATCTCATTCTCCTTGCATCGTGATTCGCCACTCTGACTGCCCGAGTCGAAGCGCGGCGGTATCCGAATTCAACTTTAAATGTCCAGCGCGTCATCACCGAGATTCTGAGCGCCAGGTTAGGCGAACTATTGCCCGAACCGCTGGATTCCGTTCGCGTCTCCGACCGCTTCCACCGGCAACTCCAGCTGTCGTGCAATATCGCTGGGTAGTTGCCCCAGCCACCAAAGCCTGACGTTCGCAGCGATCTGGTTGGCGCTGAGATGCGCGGCCCAACCCTTGCTCATGCCCGTTCCCGGTTTCTTCGGCGGCCGAATTCCGTAGACCACTCAAGGTATGTGCATTCGCTCGCAGGCTTGAACAGCGGCTTCTTTGGCGGCTCGACAATCTGCTATCTCTTTCCACGCCATGGCCACGTACCTTCAATGCAGACCCGGAACTCGTTTAGCCATCTCCTCTTCGCCCTAGATTTGACCACAGGACTGCCTCGGAACCTCGGACCAAGAACTCGAAATCCAGCTATCTTCGAGGGTCAGGTGCCCGGCCGAGGATACTTGGCTCAAAATAGCATCCAACAGGCGCGGCGCGAAGGCGACGCAGTCGTCCTCGATAGCACAATACCTGTTGACCGAATCGCCGCCGCCAGCACCTCGCCGCTCGACGTTGACCTTCGGGAGCGCGCAGTTGGCCCATCCCTGGTGGGCGTTTGGTCGATGAGCAACCTCATGTGATGTTCAATTCTATGCAGCAAATTCAGAGGCCCGGCCTGTTGTTGGTCGAGGGTGTAATCTACTCGGCCTTCGGTAGCCACGGCGACGCCGACCCGTCGTGCAGAAGACTCCCTTGGATTCAAGCGTGGACGCGTCGTTGGCGAAGACCCACCCGTGGTCCGGCGAACGGCCCCCGCGGCGGAATCCGGCAAGCGGGCGAGGGGTTGGTTGCGGACTCCGATGCTATGCCAATGTTTTTGAGGATCCGCCCGGCACCGACGAGGACTTCGGCGCTTCGTCTCCCACGCTGCTTCCCGATCGGCGCATGGTCGGTGGAGGAAAGGACGGCAATTTTTACTTGTTCGATCCTACCGAGGATCTTTCACTCAGGCAAATCTTCCTAGCCTCGTACGATGCTAGAAGCATACGGGCTACACACCATATTCACGGCTCTCCGGTCGTCTTTGAGGCATGCGACGGCGTATTTG
The DNA here is from genome assembly GCA_006514895.1 of Beijerinckiaceae bacterium. Taxonomy (GTDB): domain Bacteria; phylum Pseudomonadota; class Alphaproteobacteria; order Rhizobiales; family Beijerinckiaceae; genus Methylocapsa. The sequence continues at coordinate 3,933 of VDMG01000189.1, read as the reverse complement.
TCTATGTATGGGGAGAAAACGACTACCTTCGATGCTTTCGCTACGATCCCGTATTTGGGGTGTTTCCTGGGCAGCCGAACGAGCGCAATATGCCGGGGTTGCCAACCGCGATCGGCTCTGTTCAAGCCTCGGCTGACGACAAACAACGCATCGGCATGCCGGGTAGCTTTCTGTCGATTAGTTCCAATGGAGATCGCCCCGGCACCGGTATCGTCTGGGCGTCGTTTCCACCATACGGCACTTCTGATGGAGGCGTCGAAATCGGCGATAGCGCGATCAAATTGCTCTTTTGCCAATGCTCGATATTCCCGGCGGCCACGGCAAGTCGCCGATTGGCCCAAATTATCTTATAATCTTATCCCCAGGCGAAGCCTACCGGATCGACGATTACCTGGGCCGGTCGCATAGTCAATCCGCCGCGAGAGCAGCCGGATCCGACTCCAGGGGATCGAATTGTGCATTTGCACTTGGCCGTGGAACAGGACATCCGGGAGAAGCGTTGATGAAACAGCTTGCGTGCCTAATCGGCCTTTTTGCGCTCTTCACGGTAGCGCCCGTATGCATAGAGGCATCCGCCAAACGGGCGCCGGCCCAACAACAGGACCGCGCCCAAGGCGGGTCGCCCGCGCCAAAACAGACTGCAGCCCAGAAGGCGCCGGCCAAAGCCCAAGGTCCAGCGCAAGGCCAGCCGCCGGCCAAAGGCCAGGCCTCGCAGCCTGCCGGCTCGCCAGCTCCGCCGCCGCCGCCAGAGGAAGCCCCGGTCGGCCCAGCCCTCGACAAGCTCAGCGCTTCCCTGAAGCAAATCGAAGCAAACCTCGAACGCCATGATCTGACGGATGCGGAACTCCAGGCCTTGCGTCAGCAGATCGATCCGATTTCGGGCGACGTTGCGGGTGTGATCGACCGTCTGACGCCGCTCCTATCTGGAATCAAAGCGCGCCTCGACCAGCTCGGCCCGAAGCCGGATGATCAGGCTCCGCCCGAAAGTCCGGCGGTGACGGCGGAGCGCGCCGACCAGCAAAAGCTCTATAACGATACCGACGAACTTTTGAAGCGTGCCCGCTTGCTCGCGGTTGCGGCCGATCAGGCCGGCGCGAATATTATGGCCCGGCGGCGCACCTTGTTCACGCGTTCGTTGTTCGCGCGGGCGACAAGCATCGTCAACCCCACGCTTTGGATCGACGTCTGGCGGGAAGCGCCCAGCGATGCAACCGCCATGAGAGGGGCCTTCAGCGAATGGATTCATGGCATCAACAACCGGCTCGATGGCCAGCGGCTGCCGGTCTTCTGGGGCGGCCTGGCCCTGATCGTTTTGCTTTATCTGCCGCTTTCGCGGCTGGCCCGGCGTGTGTTGGAGCGCAATCCCGCAGTCCCCGAACCGAGCCGCTTTCGCAAAATTCTCGGTGCCTGGTGGGTCGCCCTTGTCGTGACGGTTCCCGCGGTCGCGATGATCTTCGTCATCGGCCTCGTGTTCCAAACCTTCGATCTCACCAATGCGCGATTGCAACCATTCATCCAGGCATGCGGCGAGGCCATCATCCGGATTGCCGCAGCGACGGGAATAGCACGCGGCTTGTTCGCTCCCACACGCCCGAATTGGCGCCTGCCCAAGCTCAGCGATCCGGTGGCCGAAGGCATCGTTCGCGCGGCGATTAGCCTTGCCTGCATCGTCTCGGCCACCCGTCTGTTCGAGGCGCTCAACGACATTATCGGCGCGTCCTTGCCGGTGGCGGTCGCAATGCGCGGGCTGGCCGCGATGATCGCCGCGCTCGTGCTCTGCTCCGAGTTGTGGCGCTTCGGCGGTGCCGCGAGTGCCGACGATTGCCTTGGCCCGGAGGTTGCCAAGGGGAGAGATTGGTTCGACGTCTTTCGCGTCGCCGCCTGGGCCGTGGCCACCGCCATCGCCGTCTCGGTTTTGATCGGCTACGCTGCCTTTGGCAGCTTCCTGACCGATCAACTGTTCTGGGACGGCGCGGCCGCCTGTGTCTTGTTCATGTCGATTGTTCTCGTCGACGAAGCGATCGGCGCGGGCTTTACGCCCACGGCGCGCCTCGGGCGGCGACTGATTACCAGCATCGGCTTCAATCGCGGTTCGCTCGAACTCGTGGGAGCCCTCGCTTCGGGAGCGATAAGGCTTGCTCTGTTTGTCGTCGCGGCAATTCTTGTGCTGGCGCCTTGGGGGCTCCAGTCGAGCGATGTCCCGATCGATTTCCGCGCCGCCTTATTTGGCTTCAAGATCGGCGACGTCACGATTTCTCCCGTCAGCGTCATCAGCGCCATTGGTATATTTACACTGGCGTTTGCGGCTTTTCATGCGGTCCTGCAATGGATTGACTCGACGCTGCTGCCAAGGATGAACTTCGACCTTGGTCTGCGCAATTCGATCCGCACCAGTCTTGGCTATGTCGGTTTCGTGATCGCAGCCGGACTTGCACTCAGTTATCTCGGACTGAATTTCGAAAAGCTGGTGCTTGTCGCTGGCGCCCTGTCGGTCGGCATCGGCTTCGGTCTGCAGTCGATCGTCAATAATTTCGTATCGGGCTTAATATTGCTGTGGGAGCGCGCGGTCAGAGTGGGCGACTGGATCGTGGTTGGCGGCGATCAAGGCTACGTCCGCCGCATCAATGTCCGGTCGACCGAAATCGAGACTTTCGACCGCTCGCAGGTCATTATACCAAATTCGAACCTCGTGACCGGTGTTGTCACCAACCTTGTCCGCAACGATCGGACCGGGCGCATCATCATCCCTCTCACTGTTTCCGGCTCCGCCAATCCAGAAAAAGTTCGCGAGGTCCTTATTGCCATTGCGAAGTCACACGAACTCGTACTGAATATACCCGCGCCGCAAGTCCTTTTCACGGGCATGTCGGCCAGTGCGCTCAACTTCGAACTTCGTGTCTTCCTCAGCGACGTGGAAACCATATTCCGCGTTAAGAGCGACCTTCACTTCGAGATCTTTAGGCGGTTTAAGGGTGAGAAATTCTTTGACACTCCGGGACCGGACGCCACGAAGGTAGAGATCGTCGGCTTCGAAAATCTGGGACGCTTATAGAGGCCATTGGCGAGGCCTCCCCAGAAGGCCCGCCAAAGCGCGGAGCGGACGGGACAGTGAACCGCAATTGAATGTCATCGTAGATGTTTGGCTCCACGGGCGCGAGACGGTGCGGTTCGACCAGCCGAAGGGCTCAACAAGACGCGTCTGGAGGAGGCGGTCGCGGCCTTTCGCGCCGTGCTGGAGGAATGGACCCGCAAGGCCGCCTCACAATGGCGTGACATCGCGCAACTGTTTTACCCTCTCAAACCCGGATGCCGCGCTCACTGGCCCCGTCCCGCCGCCCGCCAGCGCCGAGGACCCCCGGAACAGGCGGCAGACCGCAGGGCAACAAGTCCGCGTTGTCGACCTTCCGTCTGATACCGGCGTGTATGGTTTGTTCGACACCCTGCACGGTTTTGAAAACGGCACCGTATTCGCGGACTACCTCATCGTCACGAACGTCACGGGGATACCGGCGGCGGTCAGGACGCCTTCTATAACGCCTTGGAAGATGCAGTGCGGGAACTTATCCGTCTAGCGGCCAACGATCCGTCAGGTGCCGTCCGTGTCGCCGCGATCCGCGAGCTACTAGTCCGCGACTATGGGCGCTCTAGACTAGGGATATCGTCAATGGTGATGCCGAGGGCGGCCCCGTGCGGATCATCGTCACATGGGGCGGGACTAAGGAAATGGCAGAACTCGCAATTTGGATTGTATCGTTCGTTGACAATTGCGCGAAGATCGTCGGGTAATCGTACGTCGCGAGGGGTGATCAAGGCTTCTAGGTCGATAATCTAGGTTCGGTCTTTTTCATGCCAGTGGCCTATGTGGCCTTGAACCCGACGCGGAATGACAGACGTCCTGGTTCTTTCAAGATCAACATCCGAACGGGCCCGCTG
>VDMG01000085.1 GCA_006514895.1 Beijerinckiaceae bacterium | reverse complement strand
ATCGAGCGAATAGGCTTTCGGCATCGCAAATCACCTCCTTGCGGAAGTGAATCACGAAACCCGCCTAACCGGAATCCCTTCGATTCAACCTGAATGTCCGGCGCTCTAGGTCGCCAGCGCGGCGGAAAGTTCTCTGATATTGTTGTGCATCATCTCGATATAGGTCGCGGCGGGTCCGTCCGGGGAGGAAAGCGCGTCGGAATAGAGCGTGCCGCCGACTTTCGCCCCGGATTCTGTGGCGATGTTCCGCACGAGTCTCGGGTCGGTCACATTTTCGAGAAACACCGCCGGAATATTCGAAGCTTTGATCTGGCGGATGATTTTGGCGACGTCGCGGGCGCTTGCCTCCGTCTCCGTCGAAACGCCGTCTGGCGCGATGAAGCGGAAACCATAGGCCGTGCCGAAATAGCCGAAAGCGTCATGGGTTGTGATGATTTGCCGCCGCCCGGGCGGAATTTTCGCGATTTCCGCCCTGACTTCTTTGTCGAGTGCGTCGAGCTTGCCGAGATAGGTATCCGCATTGGCGCGATAGGCCGAGGCGCCCTCGGGGTCGGCAGCGATCAGGGCGTCGCGGATGTTGGCGACATAAATTTTGGCATTGGCGATCGATTGCCACGCATGGGGGTCTAATTCGAGGCGTCCTTCCTCGCGCATTTGCTGCGGCTTAATTCCATTCGCCGCGACGACGACAGGTGCCTTCGCGCCCGAAGCCTTGATGAGCCGGTCGATCCAACCCTCCAAACCGAGGCCGTTCACCAAAATGAGCCGCGCCGCGCCGAGTTCTTTGGCGTCGGCCGGCTTCGGCTGATAGACATGGGTGTCACCATTTGGGCCGACGAGTGCCGTGACCTCGATCCGCTCGCCGCCGACATTACGGGCGAAATCGGCGAGTATCGAAAAAGTCGCGACGACCGGCAGCTTCTCGGGGGCTTGCGCCCTTGCCTGCCCTGCGATCGCCGCGCTCACGCATGCAATGAGCAAGGTTATAACATAACGTAATCGTGCCATAACAAATCTCCGGGTGTCGAGAGCGGGATGAGGAAAAGTGGAAACCGGTTTTCCGCTCGCATCCCGCTCTAAATTCTAGACATCGATCACGTTCATGATTTTGGATTGATTCAATCCAAAATCATCGTGATCTAGGTGGTCAGGCCTCCAAATGCCGTCCGGGTTTTAAGCGGCGAAGAAGTCCGCCGGCCGGACCAAATATAAGGGCCAAGAGATAGTGGATGCCCGCGACCAAAATAATAAGAGGTCCCGAGGGCAGGCCGGCGTGAAACGAAATGACGAGCCCGGCATAGCCCGCGAGCATTCCCTGCGCCGCGGCGGCCGCGAGCATGAGGGTCATGTCATCGGTAATCAGCATCGCGGATGCGGCCGGCAGCATCATCATGCCGACAGCGAGAAGCGTGCCGAGCGCCTGAAATCCGCCGACGAGATTCAAGACGACCAGTGCCAAAAACGCAATTTGCACCACGCCGCCGCTGCGGCTGACCGAGGCGAGAAACCCGGCATCGACCGTCTCCAGCACGAGCGGCCGGTAGAGAGCGGCGAGCGCGGCGAGCGTCACGCTGGCGATCGCGGCGAGGAGGATCAGGGTCGCGTCGTCAAGCGCCAGCACGCTGCCGAAGAGCACATGCAGAAGGTCGATATTCGAGCCGCGCAGGGAGACGATGGTGACGCCGAGCGCGAGCGAGATCAGATAGAATGCGGCAAGCGAGGCATCCTCGCGCAAAATCGTCGTGCGCGCGACGACACCCGAACCGACCGCGACGATAAGGCCCGCCACGAGTCCGCCGATGGTCATCGGCCCGAGCGAGAGGCCCGAGGCGAGGTAGCCGAGCGCGGCGCCTGGCAAAATGGCATGGCCCACCGCGTCGCCGGTCAGCGCCAAGCGGCGCAAAATCAAAAACACGCCAAGCGGCGGTCCGGCGATGGCGAGTGCGATCGAGCCCGCGAGCGCCCGGCGCATAAACGCGAATTCGGTAAAAGGCGCGATTAGGAAATCATGCAACATGACTCGTGTCACCACAAGAACATTGGGGAGCCGTCTTCACGCCGCCCGCGCGCAGGAGTGCGCATCCCGGTCGAAGGCCTCGATCATGGAGCGCGCCTTCAAGAGATTTTCCGGGGTCAATACAGCATCCGTTTTTCCCCTGGCGATTGCCTCCCGCGCGAGCAAGAGCGTTTGCGGGAAATACTCCCGCACGAGATCGAGATCATGCGACACAACGAGCACGGTGCGGCGTTCCTCGTGCCAGCGGGCGACGAGGGCAAGGAGATCGGCGACAGTCTTGGAGTCGATTGCCGTAAACGGCTCGTCAAGCAGAATAAGGGCGGCATTTTGCATGAGGAGCCGCGCGAACAGCATCCGCTGCAATTGGCCGCCCGAAAGCGTGCCGATCGGACGCGTTTCAAATCCATCGAGCCCAACTGCCGCGATTGCTTCGCGGATTTTTGCGGTTTCGTTCCGCGAAATGCCGCCGAACAGTCCGCAACGCTTCCATAACCCCATGGCAACAACATCGAACACTTTGATCGGGAAGCCTTTGTCGATGTCGGCCGCCTGCGGCAGATAGGCAATGTCGCTGGGTTTCACGCGGGGCAAGGCAATTGTGCCCGCGAGTGGCGCAAGCGTCCCGGCGATGCCTTTGAGCAAGGTCGATTTGCCGGCGCCGTTCGGGCCGCAAATCGCGAGCAGCGCGCCGCTCTCGACCTCGCCGTCCAGATGATGCACGGCGGGATGCCGGTCATAGCCAAGCGTGAGATCGCTGAAACGGATCGCGATGTCCATCAAAGAGCGCTGTCCATCAAATGAAGCTCCAAGGGTCCATGCAAGGACCTGTCAAGCCAGGGCCCAAAATACCACTGTCCATAGGCCAGCGATCACAATCAGGGCGCCGCCGCAACGCGCAAGAGCGGACAGGCGCAACAGCGAAAAGGCGGGTGCGGTGGCGGCTCGCGCCTTCCGCCTTTCATGGGCAACGCTCATGGCAGTTCCTCGCGCCGGCCATATCGCATGACCGAAGGTTATAACGTTGGGCTCGATGACTGGCAAGACGGCGCGCCGGGCAGCAAGCCTCAAGCTGAACCTTGAAGCATGGGCGCGGCAGGGCGTACGATTTTTTAATCTTCCGGCACTGGCGCCAGGCGCGCATTTTGATTAATTTCGCGGCATGAAGCAAATATCGAAAAAGGCATCCCGGCAGCAGGCATCCCAACAACAGGCTTCCCGCCGGCTTCTTGCTATTGTCATTGGCTTCGGGTTTGGCCTCGCTGCCCTGGGTGGCGTGGTTTATGCCGTCATACCAGGCCGCGCTGATCTTGGCTCCCCCGAAATTGGCGGCTCCTTTACTATGATCGGGCAAGATGGCCGCGTGGTGACAAATGCGGATCTTGCCGGGCGCCCCTATCTGGTGTTTTTCGGCTACACCCATTGCCCGGATTTTTGTCCAACGGCGCTCTTTGATATTTCGGCGGTGTTCAAGGAGCTGGGGCCGGACAAAAAGGTCGCGGCGCTTTTCGTCACTGTCGATCCCGAGCGCGACACCCCGGATGTTTTGAAGACCTATCTTGAAAACTTCGATTCCCGCATCATCGGGCTAACTGGCGATACAAAGAAAGTCGAGGCCATCGCTAAGTCTTTTCGGGTCTACGCCAAAAAGTTGCCTAGTGAAAAAACCGGCGACTATACGGTGGATCATACCGGGGTCGTCTATCTCATGGACAAGCGCGGAAAATTCGTGAGTGCGTTCAATCTGCAAAGGCCGCCGCAACAGGCCGCCCGCGAACTCGAAGCCTATCTTTAAGCCTGATCGCGCCGAGCTGGTTCTCGAGCTTTCAGATTCCGCGAACCGCTATCCACTTCGCTTGAAAATACCTAGCCATCAATAAAATCCGAGCGGAAAATATTTGAGATAGAGATCGGCATAGGTTCCCCGCGCGGCGAGTTCGGCGAGCGCGTAATCGAGCGTCTGGCGCAACTGCGAATTGCCTTTCTTCACCGCGATCCCAACGCCATCGCCAAAGAACCTTGCATCTATAAAGGGACCGCCACGAAAGCCGCAGCAGTTCCGGCCCTCCTGACTGTCGAGCCACAGGCTGAGCGATATTCCATCGCCGAAAATCGTGTCGATCTCGCCCTTGGCGAGAGCGTCGCGCAACGCCTTTTGCGAGTCATAAGGCTTGCGGATCGTGTCCGGAAAAAACGTTTCGAGATAGGCTTCATGCGCGCTTTTTGCCTCGACGCCGACGGTTTTTCCGCGCAAGCTTTCTGGCGTCGCGGGCTCTGCCAGCATGGCGGTCAGGGCCGCGAAACGGGCCGGAGTCGTATAGTATGGCCCGGAAAAATCGAGCGTAGCGCGCGTCCGCGGATCGATGCGGATCGCCGCCATGAGCGCGTCGCCTTGATCGGCATTCAGCGCGTCGATCAGTGTATCGAAGCGGCGCGCCTGGATCGTGCAGCTAATTTTCAGTTCCTCGCAAATGGCGCGCGCGAGATCAACGTCGAAGCCGGACAGTGTGCCATCCGGCAGCGCGAAGTGGAACGGCGGATAATCGTCCTCGGTCAGGAAGCGCAGGCTGCGCAGGCCGCTGAGGTCGGGCTTGTCAACGCGTTTGTGAGAATCCCAAAAGCCCGGCACGAATACGCCGCCTCCGGCGAGCAAAGGTTGCGGAGCCAAGGAGAGCAAAGCGAATAGCATAGCTAAGCCAAGCTTACCGTTAAGATGCGCGACGCCGAGGTCCAAGAGGAAGCTTCCCTTGCGTTGGAACGGAACACGGCGGCACTCCGTTTCGCCGTGTTTCCAATTAGCAGGTAAGAAAACCATATGTTATCCTTTGTGCGGCGGATTAAGCGAACTTAAAGCGATCATGGTCTAGTGCGGCATGACCCTTGCGGTCCGGCCGGAGAACCGTATCGGCCGGGACGCATTCTTGTCAGAGCACCTTGTCAGAGCGCCGCGATCTTGCCTTCGGGTTGCTCATCTCCCCGCGCGCGGGTCCCGCAAGGGCTAACCAAAGGCGGCGATGAACAGCGGCAAAGGCACCGCATAGGACAAAACGCGCGGATGAACGAGCTTTTTTCAACCGGAGGCGAAACGGAAGAGGATTGCGGCCCTTTAATGCAGGCGCTTGCCTGCCTGCCGGTTTTTTTTGCGCTTGCCGGCAAACGTGTGGTTCTCGTCGGCGGCTCCAACGCCATTCTGTGGAAGGCCGAGCTTTGCCAAGCGGCAGGGGCAGAGCTCGAAGTTTTCAGCGCCAACCCATGTCCGGGTCTTGTGGCGCTCGCCAGCCGCCGCCCTTCGGTGTCCCTCATTTCGCGCCAGATCGCGCCCGCGAATTTTAGTGGCGCCGCGCTTGCCATCGCCGAAGCGGAGAGCACCCCTGAAGCCGCCGGGCTTCAGGCCGCCGCGCGCGCTGCCGGCGTCGCCGTCAATATCATCGATAAGCCCAGATTCTCGGACTTTCAATTCGGCTCGATTGTCGACCGTTCGCCTCTCGTCATCGGCATCTCCACCGGGGGAGGCGCGCCCAAGCTGGCGCAGGCGTTGCGCGGCCGGCTCGAAGCCCTGCTTCCGCGCGAAATCAAGATTTGGGCACAAGAAGCCAAGGTTTGGCGTCAAAAGCTGACGGCGCTTGACACACCCTTGAAGACTCGCCTGCGCTTTTGGGAATTGTTCAGCGGCCGGGCGCTGGCGGCGAGACGCGCCCCTCAGGAAGGCGAACTTGCGGCGATGCTCGCCGAGGCAGGGGCGGGGCCTGGAACGTCCACGGCGGCCGCCGCGGCGGGATCGGTTGCCCTTGTCGGCGCGGGCCCCGGCGATCCCGAACTTTTGACGCTCAAGGCCTTGCATGCGCTCCAATCCGCCGACGTCGTTTTGTACGACGATCTCGTGGCCCCGGCCATCGTCGAAATGGCGCGGCGCGAGGCGGAAAAAATCCCTGTCGGCAAGCGCGGCTATAAGCCTTCCTGCCGGCAGGACCATATCGTTTCGCAGCTGGTCGCGCTTGCGTCGCTTGGCAAGCGCGTGGTCCGCCTCAAAGGCGGCGATCCGATGATTTTCGGGCGTGCCAACGAGGAAATCGCGGCCTTGCGGGAAGCGGGCATTCCGGTTGAGGTCGTTCCAGGCGTTACCGCCGCGCTCGGTGCCGCCGCCATGCTGCAAGTTTCCCTGACCGAGCGCGACAAAGCCAGAAGGCTGCAATTCATCACCGCCCATGCGCGTGACGGAAAGCTTCCCGAGGACATCGATTGGCGAGCGCTCTGCGATCCCCGGGCATCGACCGTCGTTTACATGGGCGTAAAAACGCTCGAACCTTTGGCCGGGCTCTTGCTCGCCAATGGCATGGATCCTTCGACACCGGCGCTTTTGGTCGAACGTGCGACCTGCCCGGATGAAAGCCGCATTTTCGGCACAATCGGAAATCTCGCCGGCAAGGTCGCCGTGGCGGAACCGTCCGGCCCGTGCGTTATACTTATTGGCGAAGCCTTCGCGAGTGCCTTTCCTTTGCCGCGAACGCAAGTCAAACTCGAAAATGAATCACGAGCGCTGGCTCATTAGCGCGTTCGTTGCGCCGTGGAGATTTATTCAGGATTTATGTGCCCTTGGGTCAGCCGGAGAGAATCGGATGCGCCGTCTCATATTCGGAACGATCATCGGAAGCTTGGCGGTGGTGGCCGCCGCCGCCGCGGCAGTCTATTACTTTGAACGCCCGAGCGTCTTGCGCGTCGCGGTTCCGCGCGACAGTGACGATCAGGAGATCATGGCGGCGGCGGCGCTCGCCTTGGCCGAGGGCCGCGAAGGCATCCGTTTCAAATTGATCGCGGTCGAGAATCTGGTTGAGTCGTCACGCGTGCTCGAGGAAGGTCATGCCGATCTCGCGATCGTGCGCAGCGATATCGCGATGCCACCGAGCGGCCAGACTGTTTTGATCATGCGCCGGAACGCGGCCGTGGTGTTCGCGCCGGCGCAGAGCGGGCTGCATGCGATCGACGATTTGCGCGGGCATAGGGTTGGCATTTTGCAAGCCGTTCCGGCGGGAAAGGCGGACAATCAACTTCTTCTGGACACGGCGCTCGCTCAATATGACGTTCCCCCGGCCTCGGTGAAGCGGGTCTCGATCAGCATCGCGGAACTCGCCCGGGCGATCGAGCACAGGGAAATCGACGCGGTTTTCGCTGTCGGCGTCCCCGGCTCGGATGGATTGACCAAGGCGGTCGACGCCGTTGCCGTGGCGGGTCATGGTCCTCCGGTCTTTCTTCCCGTCGAAGAGGCGAAGGCGATCGCGCAACGCTCGCCCCAATTCGAGGAGGTCGATGTGATGCGCGGCGCCTTCGGCGGCGCCCAGCCGAAACCGGCGGCGGAATTCGACACGCTTG
>VDMG01000177.1 GCA_006514895.1 Beijerinckiaceae bacterium | reverse complement strand
AGAAACTACTTCGCCGCCGCAGGATATGGATTCACTTGAGTGTCCGATGCTCTAATGCCGCCAAAAAATAATCTGGCCGATGGTAAGCAGAATCTCGGCGACGATCAAAATCACAACGGTCGCTTCGAGCCGTGTCGCGCGGTCGGCGTCGATCATGTCGGTGAGCGTGCGCGCGGTTTCGACAATCGTATCGAGTTTGCGCTTTAGGGTCTCGGCGCGTTCCTTGAGTTCATATTCGTCTTCGAGCCTTGTATAGAGCCGCTCGAGATCGGGCCGGTCCCAGAGCACGTCTGGTTTTTCCTCGACGGCGACGCGGCCCGACACGCGATGCTGGACGAGCAGCGTCTGGCCGATCAATTTCAGCATGGCGCGGCGCTTCCAGGGCGTCCGGCCATTGCGTGCGAGTTCGACCGCGAAGGGCTCGATAATATCGAAGACCGTATTGACTTCACGCTCGTCGCGGCCGAGCGAGACGCTTTTGGCAAGGGCGTCGGCGACAACGAGAAGCCGCTGCACCGAAAGGTCCTTCATATTGATCGCGCCGCCCGGCGGGACCTTGTCGTCGAAATCGGACGAGATTTCCAGGATGGCGGATTCGTCGTCGATATGTTCATGCGGTCCCGAAACCCGCAATTTCACTTGGCCGAGCACATCGTCCTCTTCGAGCGGCGAGAGGCCGATCATGACCGCGACGCCGAAGCGGTAAAGCGCGACGAAGCCATTGGTGCCCGCATGAAAAGCAAGCGGCGTCGCCGAGATCATATCGGAGCGCTCAAGGCCGGCCGTGTCGATCCGGTCGCCGAGGAGCAGGGCGCGGGCGGTGACACGGCGCGGGCCTTGCGGGGCGAGAAGGTCTGTTTGCGGGCTGGTCATGGCCCATGACTACAAGGCGGAGCGGCCGTTTGGAAGCCTATTGCGGCAGACCGCACGCATGCGCCGGGTAAGCTTGGCTGAGCCAAGAGCGCGTCACCGCAGATCCAATCGCGAGGCGAAACACGCGCGCACATGCGCTAAGCCGCAATCTCGCGCTGAATAAAGCTTATTGACCGTTCCCCGCGCATCAGCTATGAAAAAAGGAGTGCCATAGGCAGGGTGCATCCCGTGTATAGCATTCTTATCGTAGAGCGCGCGCTGGAGAAGGGACGGAAATAGGCTCCGTTTTCCCTTAACTGGCGCATACCCGGGGCCCTCAGGGGCCTTTTTTATTGCCCAAACTCAAGAAATCGTAGCCACTGTCATTGGAAGAGGGCCCTTGGAGCAAGTGATGACCAATCTCATGACCGGCGCGGAAATGGTCGTCCGGGCGTTGCGGGATCAGGGAGTCGAAACGATTTTCGGCTATCCGGGAGGCGCCGTCCTGCCAATTTATGATGCCCTGTTTCACCAAAAGCACATCAAGCACGTGCTGGTGCGCCACGAACAGGGGGCGGCCCATGCCGCCGAAGGTTTTGCCCGTTCGAGCGGCAAGGCCGGCGTGCTTTTGGTGACCTCGGGGCCGGGCGCCACCAATGCGGTGACCGGCTTGACCGATGCCCTCATGGATTCGATTCCGGTGGTCTGCATCACCGGCCAGGTGCCGACCCATCTCATCGGCTCCGACGCCTTCCAGGAATGCGACACCGTCGGTATCACGCGGCATTGCACCAAGCACAATTACCTGGTCCGCCAGATCGAGGATCTGTCGCGCGTTTTGCACGAGGCCTTTTACGTGGCCCAGAACGGGCGTCCGGGCCCGGTCGTCGTCGACATTCCGAAGGACGTGCAATTCGCGATCGGCACTTACACCGGGCCGCGCAACATCGAGCATAAGACCTATCGGCCGAAACTCGACGGCGATCCGGACCGGATCGAGAAGGCGGTGCTGCTCATGGCGGCGGCGCGGCGGCCCATTTTTTATACGGGCGGCGGCATCATCAATTCAGGCCCCGAGGCCTCGCGCCTGTTGCGCGAGTTCGCCACACTCACGGGCTTTCCGCTTACCTCGACCTTGATGGGGCTCGGCGCCTATCCGGCGTCGGGCAAGAATTGGCTCGGCATGCTCGGCATGCACGGCACTTATGAAGCCAATAACGCGATGCATGGTTGCGATTTGATGATTGCCATCGGCGCCCGCTTCGATGATCGCATTACCGGGCGGCTCGATGCTTTCTCGCCCGGCTCGAAAAAGATCCACATCGACATCGATCCGTCCTCGATCAACAAGAATGTGAAGGTCGATCTCGGCATCGTCGGCGATTGCGCGCATGTGCTGCGCCAACTGCTTGATGCATGGCGGTCGCGGCAGCTCGCGCCCGACAAGATGGCGCTCGCCAAATGGTGGGCGCAAATCGACAAATGGCGGACACGCCGGTCGCTCGCCTTCAAAGGGTCGGACGAGGTGATCAAACCGCAATATGCGGTGCAGCGCCTTTACGAGCTGACCAAGGCGCGCGACACTTACATTACGACGGAAGTCGGTCAGCATCAGATGTGGGCGGCGCAGCACTATCATTTCGAGGCGCCGAATCGCTGGATGACATCGGGCGGTCTTGGCACCATGGGCTACGGGCTTCCGGCGGCGATCGGCGTCCAGATGGCGCATCCGGACGCGCTTGTCATCGATATCGCCGGCGAGGCCTCGATCCTCATGAACATTCAAGAACTCTCGACCGCGGCGCAATACCGCTTGCCGGTCAAGATCTTCATCCTCAACAATGAATATATGGGGATGGTGCGCCAATGGCAGGAACTCCTGCATGACAGCCGCTATTCCCATAGCTATTCGGAGGCGTTGCCGGATTTCGTGAAGCTCGCCGACGCCTATGGCGCGCATGGCATTCGCTGCTCGGACCCGGCCAAGCTCGACGACGCCATCATGGAGATGCTGGAGGTCCCGAAGACGGTCATCTTCGATTGCGTCGTTGACAAGACTGAAAATTGCCTGCCGATGATTCCCTCCGGCAAGGCGCACAATGAAATGATACTGCCGGGTCACGACGCAGAAATCGAAACCGCGATCGATGCCGCCGGCAAGATGTTGGTGTAAGGACATGAACGCTCCGGCGGCGCCCCTCTCGCCCTATTCCTCGGCCCTCGGCAAGCCCAATATCGAGGTGCATACGCTCTCGGTCTTGGTCGACAACGAGCCGGGCGTTCTCGCCCGCGTCGTCGGGCTGTTTTCCGGGCGCGGTTATAATATCGAGAGCCTGACGGTCGCCGAGGTGGCCCATGCCGAGCATCTTTCGCGCATCACGATCGTCACCTCGGGCACGCCCGAGGCGATCGAGCAAATCGGCCATCAGCTGGAGCGGCTCGTGCCTATCCACAAGGTCACCGATCTGACCTTGCGCGGCAACGCCGTCGAGCGCGAGCTCGCGATGATCAAGGTCGCGGGCACGGGACAAGACCGCGACGAGGCCCTGCGGCTCGCCGACGCTTTTCGCGCGCGGGTGATCGATGCCTCGATCGAGAGCTTCGTGTTCGAGCTCACCGGCGCGGTCGGCAAGATCGATCAGTTCATCGAGCTCATGCGCCCGATCGGCCTCGTCGAAGTGTCGCGCACTGGTGTCGCCGCCATGTCGCGGGGCCCAAGCCAGACCTGAGGTCGCTCCGATCAGGACCGGCCCGGAGGCGCCATGAATTCCGGACCCACAGGATCGGTAATCAGCTGCCGCAGGATCCGATCGACCTCAGCTTTGGCGGCGGCATCAAGAGACCACCCGATCACGCCGTCCACTGGCTGTAGCTGACCAGGATGGCGCGCGCCCCACAACGCGGTGGTGATACCTTGGTCGAGAATCCAACGGACCGCCAAGTGAATGATGCGCTTACCGAAACGTTCTTGGGCGAGCTGATCGAGGCGCTGCACGGCGGCGAGATACTGACTGAACCGAGGCTGTTGGAATTTTGGGTCCGCTCGGCGCAGATCGTCACCGCTGAAAGCCGTATCTGGCCGCATCCGCCCAGACAAAAGGCCGCGAGACAAGGCGCCGTACCCAAAGGTGGCAATCCTGTTTTCGTGGCAATAGGGCAGAACATCCGCCTCTATGCCGCGTTCGGAAATATTGTAGGGCGATTGAAGCACATGGATCGGCGCGACCCGGCGAAACCGGTCCATCTCTGCGACCGAGAAATTGCTCACGCCTGTTGCACGGATCGTTCCACGCTTGAACAGCGTCAACATCGCCTCGGCGGTTTCTTCGACCGGCACTCCTGGGTCGGGCCAGTGGACCTGGTAGATATCGATATGATCGGTTCCAAGCCGGCGCAACGAATCGTCGATCTCGCGCATGATCCGTTCGCGGCTCGCATTACGAAAGATTTTGCCATCTCGCCATTCAAGTCCGACCTGATAAACACACGAGAGCGCAGGCCGCCTTCAGCGATGGCTTTGCCGACGATCTCTTCGGAATGGCCAAAACCATAGATTGGCGCAGTATCGATGACATTAATGCCATGGTCCAATGCGGCGCGGATGGTGGCAACCGATTCAGCTTCATCAGTTCCCCCCACATCCAGCCCCAATGGCCAGGTGCCGATCGCGATGCGCGAAACCTTCAGCGACGTGCCGGGGATATCAGCTAATGCATGCGACTCTCAAGAGATTTCGCTAGATGAACCATCATCGTGCTCCTTGCTTCGCTGCCTCGGATGCGTCGTCCCGATCATGACAAAAACAACGCCGCCGCGAGAGAAGACCGCAGGCTCATTTGGGCTTTAGTCTTGTGATTTCGAGGCTCCTTTTCGATCATGTGATCTCTAGCCATGTTTTTGCGACATATCGGCGAGGGTGACCTCCACCGAGCGCGAATGATCGCCGTTGGAGACCGTCAGCTTCACTGTCTTACCGACACCGGCCTCTTCAAAAATACTCGTAAGATCCGCGATGTCATGAATCGGCTGGCCATTCGCTTCGGTGATCACGTCGCCGACGTCGCCGCTAAAGCTCACGCCTTTGAGCCCGGCATTCGCCGCCGGAGAATCAGGCCGAACCCGCAGGACGATGACGCCGTCAATGCCGGCTTTCGCGGCAATGGTTTCGGTTGCCGCAGAGATGCCTATCCCAGGCGTCGGCACATGACCCGTGCTGATCAGCTGCGCCGCAACGCGATTGACGACATCGACGGGTATTGCGATACCGACGCCCGCCGATGCGCCCGAGCCCGATATGATCATGCTCGTGACGCCGATCAAACGGCCTGCGCTGTCGAGCAAGGGACCGCCGGAATTTCCGGGATTGAGGGGGGCGTCCGTCTGGATTCCGCCGGAGATTTCATGCCCCTCCGCCGTCGGCATTGTCCGGCGCAGGGCGCTGATGATCCCCGCGGTCATGGTCTGCTCCAAGCCATAGGGATTGCCGATGGCAAAAGCCGACTGGCCAACTTGCAGATCCGCGGAATTCCCGATTGCGATCGGACGAGGGGGAGTCTGGGTCCGTTCCAGTTGAAGCACGGCGATATCGTAATTCGGGGCGGTGCCGATGACCCGTACCGGAATCGACTCCCCGGACGCCAGATGCGCGGCAAACTCGTCCGTGCCCTTGATGACGTGGTAATTGGTGATCACATGCCCGGCGGCATCCCAAACGATCCCCGTACCCGTTTGAACGTCGCTCTCCTCCTGCCCGGGCTTGAGAAGATTTCGCGGATTTGTCCGCGCGAAAACAGACACGACGGAAGGCGAAACGGTTTGGAAAAGCTTGATCGTGGTTCGTTCCGTCTCGGTGAGGTCCGTGCGGGGCGCAATCGTTCGGGGGGAGCTCGCCGAGTACCACCAAGTGACCATATAGGGTTCCGCGACAAAGGCGGTTGCCAGCAAAAGGAGCCAGAAGATTGCAATTCCGAGAAATCGGTTCGTCATGGCATCGCCTCCGCCTGTCAGCTTGAGCGTGGACCTTCGCTCAATATAATCAACGTATAAGAACGCAGCTGGATCCGCGGATTTCTGGGCTGGTCTAAAACCTAAATCCATGCCATTTGGAGCGGCCACGGAGCTGGCCAGCGAAGGAGGAAACCTGCAATATGCGCGTCTATTATGATTCCGATGCCGATATCAATCTCATCAAGGGCAGAAAAGTCGCGATCATCGGCTATGGGAGCCAAGGCCATGCGCATGCCTTGAATCTGAGGGATTCGGGCGTCAAGCAAGTCTGCGTCGCCCTGCGCGAAGATTCCGCCACGGCCAAGAAGGCGGAAGCCGTTGGGCTTGAGGTAAAGACCGTCGCTAATGCTGCCAAATGGGCCGATGTGGTGATGCTGCTCGCCCCGGACGAGTTGCAGCGCGACATCTATCGCGATCATCTCCAGCTCAATCTGAAGCAGGGCGCGGCTTTGATGTTCGCGCATGGCCTCAACATCCATTTCAATCTGATCGAGCCGCGCGGCGATCTCGACGTGTTGATGGTCGCGCCAAAGGGGCCGGGCCATACGGTGCGCTCGGAATATAAGCGCGGCGGCGGCGTGCCCTGTCTCGTTGCGGTCGCGCGCAATCCGTCCGGCAATGCGCATGATCTCGCCCTTTCCTATGGATCGGCGATCGGCGGCGGCCGCGCGGGTCTGATCGAGACGACATTCCGGGAAGAATGCGAGACGGACCTCTTTGGCGAGCAGGTCGTGCTTTGCGGCGGCCTCGTCGAGCTCATCCGCAATGGTTTCGAAACCTTGGTCGAGGCGGGCTACGCGCCGGAAATGGCCTATTTCGAATGTCTGCATGAGGTCAAACTCATCGTCGACCTCATCTATGAAGGCGGCATCGCCACCATGAATTATTCGGTCTCGAACACCGCCGAATATGGCGAATATGTCAGCGGCCCGCGCATCATCACGGAGCAAACAAAAGCCGAGATGAAGCGGGTTTTAGGCGACATTCAATCCGGGCGGTTTGCCCGCGATTGGATGCTTGAAAACGAAGTCAACCAGACGTCCTTCAAAGCCATGCGGGCGAAATCCGCCGCGCACCCGATCGAGGAAGTCGGCGCGCGGCTCCGCGCCATGATGCCCTGGATCGGCGCCAACAAGCTGGTGGATAAGGATAAGAATTAGCGCACGTAAAGGCGCGTTTGGCCGCACTCACTTCCGTGACCACTTGCCGGCGTCGGCATGATCATGGAGATGATGATGTCCGTGATAAGGAGGCGTACATGAGCCGAGCGACGGAGAGATTGGTCGTCCCGATCACGGCAAAGGACAGGGCGCGCGTCGAGAAAAAGGCGGCCATGGCGGGCAAGATGTCGACGCCGAAGTCGTCCGGCGGGCCGCGCTCGCTTATGAACCGGCCGACGCGGCGGCGGAAGCAGAGCTTCGTAGCCTTGTCGCTGGTTTCGAAGAGCTTCATGCCAGCACCCTTGCCCAGCTCGATCGCACCGACGCGGCCCTCAATGCTGCGCTCGCTCATTTCAACCGGAAGCGCGTGTGAGTGGTATCGGTGACGCATTGAAGAGATCTAAAAGGCGATCTTGCTCGAAGAGCGAATTACAAGCCAGAGCAAGTGTCCGTCGTCAGATAATTTGAGACAGATGGCGGCGTGATTTAGTGGGGGACGCGGCTCATCGGACGATTGATTTTATGCGGCATTCATTTGGTGTTGCAAGC
>VDMG01000221.1 GCA_006514895.1 Beijerinckiaceae bacterium | reverse complement strand
CGCGTCCTCCATTAAATCACGCCGCCTTCTGTCTCAAATACTCTGACGACGGACATCCCACGCCCTCTGACGACGGGTTGATGCGTGTTGCGGATGCAATGCAGCAAGTTATCGACGCACTGAGAGTTTTGGAACAAGCTTAACGAGCTCTGATCTCGCCAGAGGAATCTTTTGAATGGCGATTAGAACGCGCGTCGGCTGGTAGTCCATTCACGGTTGTAGCCGTCGCGGAATCGCTCAATCCTGCGATAGATGTGACACCGCACGTCACGCGCGTTAAGGCTGAGGTCTCTCGGGGAATGCGCGATTTTATTACTCTAGGGTCTCCGCCCCGTTGGATGGACGCGGAAGGGATGTTGGTTTTTCGCAGGGTCCTCTCGCGAAATCAGAATGGAGTAGGTCGCACGGATATTGATTTCGATATCGGCGCCAACATGCAGAACGTTGTCTCGATTGATCGAAGCTGAGGCGGGCATTCGTGCTATTGCTGCCCTAAACGTTCTAGACGTGAAGGACCTTCCCGAGAGAGAATCGTTTGGTGAGGTCGAGGGCGTCATGGTTGCCGCTGGACGATACCGTAGCAGGCCAGCTGTTCAGATTCGATCCGAGTTATACGGATTCGTCTGGTGCGTCCTCTCTCCAAATGTGATCGAAAGATTCGGCAACGAGCACAAAATGGCTGACGTTTGGGAAGGAAAATCGATTGGTGTGCATGGGCGGCTTAGCTATGCAATCGGGGGGAAGCTTGGCAGAATTGAGGTAATTGATTTGCGCGAGATTACTGCCGCGCAGCCTATCGATCTCGACTCTGTTTTAGATCCGAATTTTACTAGTGGAATGGACCCTCACGAATATCTGCGGCACCTGCACGACGGGGAACTTGCCTAGACGCATCTACTGGGATTCATGCACGTTCCTGGGCTTGATCAATCAAGAGCCTGGGAGGAAAGGTCTCTTTTTTCGCCGTTATCCATAGCCGTTATCCAGGTTCGCCCCACGCCGTCATGAGCGAGCGCCGCTTCTCAAGGGCATCGCTTCGCCGGTAAGCGGCCTCGACGGCGCTCCCCGTCGCGTGTGCGAGGGCTCGCTCCGCGACCTCACGCGGGAAATTTGTCTCATTCCCGGCCCAGTCGCGAAACGAACTTCTGAATCCGTGCACCGTCGCGCCGTCCGGGCAGAGCAACGACATCACATTTTCGCCAATCGCCTGATTGCGCAGCCGACCAGGGAACATGAAATCGTTGCACCGATACGCGGCCCGCTCTTCGATGATCGCGACGGCGCGGTCGCACAAAGGCATGCGATGCACTTGGGCCGCCTCATGCGATCCGCCGGTACCGTCCAGACTTTCGCATCGATGTCGATCTTGGACCATTTCGCAAAGCGAGCCTCGCCGCTCCGCCCGCCGCAACTGATTCGAGCGACCGCAGCCCGGCGACGAAAGCCGGAACGTCACCCCGCGCCGAAAGCCTGTGTTGTTGCCTGACCACGGCGCCATCCCCTAATCTGCCCCAGGTGATACGCTGGTTATTGGTGATTAGCAATGGTCATCTGTGGATATTATAGGTGGATAAGCCACTGATTTTGCATGAGGGATGGGCCGCCGGTGGACGCCAGTGAACATGAAGATGGCGGCTGCTCACTCCGCCGCCTGTTTTTTGGGCGAACGGCGATCGAGCGCTTCCTTGAGATATCGCCCCGTGAAACTTCCCTTGGCCTTCACGATCTCCTCGGGCGGACCGGAAGCGACGATCTCGCCGCCGCCGTCGCCGCCTTCGGGACCGAGATCGATGATCCAATCGGCCGTTTTAATGACCTCGAGGTTGTGCTCGATCACGATCACCGTATTGCCCTGATCGACGAGTTCATGCAGCACTTCGAGAAGCTTGGCGACATCGTGGAAATGCAGCCCAGTGGTCGGCTCGTCGAGGATATAGAGAGTGCGGCCGGTCGAGCGCTTGGATAGCTCCTTGGCGAGCTTGACCCGCTGCGCCTCGCCGCCGGACAGGGTATTGGCTTGCTGCCCAACCTTGACATAGCCAAGCCCGACGCGGGCGAGAGTCTCCATTTTTTCACGGATGGACGGCACCGCCTTGAATAGGCTTGCGGCCTCCTCGACCGTCATGTCGAGCACATCGGCGATCGATTTGCCGCGATATTTCACCTCCAATGTTTCGCGGTCGTAGCGCTTGCCCTTGCAGACGTCGCAGGTGACATAGACGTCGGGCAAGAAG
Source organism: Beijerinckiaceae bacterium (assembly GCA_006514895.1). Taxonomy (GTDB): domain Bacteria; phylum Pseudomonadota; class Alphaproteobacteria; order Rhizobiales; family Beijerinckiaceae; genus Methylocapsa. Next base: position 5,386 of record VDMG01000221.1, on the reverse strand, counting down.
TGCATCTCGATCTTGATCACCCCGTCGCCCTGGCAGGCCTCGCAGCGTCCCCCCTTGACGTTGAAGGAGAACCGTCCCGGCTGATACCCGCGCGCCTTCGCTTCGGGCAAGGCCGTGAACCATTCGCGGATCGGCGTGAAGGCGCCGGTGTAGGTCGCCGGATTTGAGCGCGGGGTGCGGCCGATCGGCGATTGATCGATATCGATGACCTTGTCGAGATGTTCGAGGCCGTCTATTCGCGCGTGCGGCGCCGGATGTTCGAGCGCGCCATTGAGCCGCCGCGCGGACGCCTTATAGAGCGTATCGATGATGAGCGTCGATTTGCCGCCGCCGGAGACGCCGGTGATGCAGGTGAAAAGCCCGAGCGGGATCGTAGCCGAGATATTTTTGAGATTGTTGCCATACGCGTTGACGACTTCGAGCTTGCAGCCGGGTTCCGGCTTGGGGCGCCGTTCCAAACGCGCGACTTCCCGCGCGCCCGTCAAATATTGGCCGGTCAGCGAATTCTTATCCGCCATGATTTCGGCGGCGGTGCCATGCGCCACGATTTCGCCGCCGTGAATCCCGGCGCCGGGGCCGACATCGACGACATAATCGGCGGCGAGGATCGCGTCCTCGTCGTGCTCAACGACAATGACCGTATTGCCGAGATCGCGCAGCCGCCGCAAGGTTTCGAGCAGCCGCGCATTGTCGCGCTGATGCAGGCCGATCGAAGGCTCGTCGAGCACATAGAGCACGCCTGTTAGGCCCGATCCGATCTGCGAGGCGAGCCTGATGCGCTGGCTCTCGCCGCCGGACAGGGTGCCCGCGGCGCGGGCGAGAGTGAGATAGCCAAGGCCCACATCGACAAGAAACGACAGCCTCTCGGAAATTTCCTTCAAGATGCGCTTGGCGATCTCGGCGCGTTTTTGATCGAGCTTGCCGGGCAGGGCAGCGAACCACTCTTGCGCGGCGCGCACCGAAAGCGCGGTCAATTGACTAATGTGGCGGCCCTCGATCTTGACCGCGAGCGCCTCGGGACGCAGCCTCGTACCTTCGCAGACGCCGCAAGGCGAAGCTGTCATGTAGCGGGCAATGTCCTCGCGCGCCCATTCGCTTTCGGTCTCGCGAAAACGCCTCTCAAGATTGGAGATGACGCCTTCGAACGGCTTCACGACATCATAAGAGCGCAAGCCATCGTCATAGGAAAAGCGCACGGCCTCCTCGCCCGAGCCATAAAGGATCACATCGCGGACCTTTTGCGGAAGCGTCTCGAAACGTGTATCGAGCCGGAATTTGAAATGTTTGGCGAGCGCGTCGAGGGTCTGCAGATAATAAGGCGAGCTTGAGCGAGCCCAGGGCGCAATCGCCCCCTTGCGCAAGGTGAGCTTTGGATCGGGGACGATCAGCTCGGGGTCGACGGTCTGCTCGACGCCGAGCCCGCCGCAATGCGGGCAGGCACCGAAAGGATTGTTGAAGGAGAAGAGGCGCGGTTCGATTTCCGGGATCGTGAAGCCGGACACGGGGCAGGCGAATTTCGACGAGAAGACAATCCGCTTGGGGGAGCCGTTTGCATCCAGCTCGCCGGCATATTCGGCGATCGCTATGCCATCGGCGAGTTCAAGCGCGGTTTCGAAACTTTCCGATAATCTTGCTTCGACGCCGGGTCGCACCGCGATCCGGTCGACGACGACGTCGATGTCATGCTTGAGCTTTTTGTCGAGCACAGGCGCGTCGGCGATTTCGTAGAACTGTCCGTCGACTTTCAGGCGCTGAAAGCCGCGCTTCATGAATTCCGCGATTTCCTTGCGATATTCTCCCTTGCGTCCACGAATGACGGGCGCGACCAAATAAAGCCTTGTGCGCTCGGGCAGGGCGATCACGCGATCCACCATCTGGCTCACGGTCTGGCTCTCGATCGGCAGCCCCGTCGCCGGAGAATGGGGGATCCCGATGCGAGCGAAGAGCAGCCGCATGTAATCATAGATCTCGGTGACGGTGCCGACCGTCGAGCGCGGGTTTTTCGAAGTCGTCTTCTGCTCGATCGAGATCGCCGGCGACAGGCCGTCGATCTGATCGACATCGGGCTTTTGCGTCATTTCGAGGAATTGGCGCGCGTAGGCCGAAAGCGATTCGACATAGCGGCGCTGGCCCTCGGCATAGATGGTGTCGAAGGCGAGCGAGGATTTGCCGGAGCCGGAAAGACCAGTAAAGACGACAAGCTTGTCGCGCGGAATCGTCAAATCGACGTTCTTCAGATTATGTTCGCGGGCGCCGCGGATTGTTATCGCGCGGCCCTCGAAGCGCTTTTCCACCGGTCCCTCCGGCGGCGGGTTTTTCCGCGCCGGTCCGGATGAAGGCGCCGGCGTTGCCAGAAGGTCAGGCGCGGGGGCCGGCGCGCCGGTCACCCGTCCGGAGCCGGCGTGCGGCTTGGGTGTCTTCATCGATCCCGTCTGAATGCGGCAATCCACGGCGCCGGAAAGCGGTTCGCCGGATGCAAGGCTTTGCCCCAATGTAGCGGGCCGGACGGCTTTTGCAACGAAGCCGGGCTCACTAGGCGATAAACAGCAATCGCTGTGAAGCACGCCGGATCGAACCGAAAAACTGTCCTATAGGTCATCGGGCGCGACGCCGCCGAACGCAAGCGATTGAGTCATAACAGCAATCATCAATATTCAGAAGAGACAATCAAATGGAGGGATCATTCTAGGCACCATGCGAAGTTCCGCCTTTCCAGCGCGGGGTGCGGCTCTGTTGGTCGAACTGAGCGCCCAACGGTCGCGCCGCGCTAGCAACGCTATTAAAATCAATATTCTGGAATATGAGCGCGGCGCAATGCTTCCCAGAAATCTCGATTGGGAAGCATATGGGAAACATTCAACACGCTTGGGCAGGTGGGACTCTAGTTGTGCAGGAGAAGACCATTCACGGTTAACGACGAGACTACGAGGTTTCGCGTCGTTGTATTGAGTACCGGAGGCGGTCGTCGCCCGCGTCTATGGCCGTCAGGGCAATCCTGTCAGCCGCGGGTATGACAGCCGCGACGAAACCGCAACGTTGTATGAGGATGTTTTGCTTGCTCTCTTCGCGTTTTGCTAACTCAGGAGAACCCCGACCGACCCCCGCGCGCGATAAATTTTTTGGGGCCACTCGGAAACCGCGCGATTTTTGAAATTCGCGCCATGAGTCTTGTAGGATCGATGCGCGGCACATGGTGTGGGTCAATGTAGCAAGGTGACGGGGCTTTCTCGCCGTTCTCGTCCTTGCTGACCATCTCATCACCGCAGATGAGGACGTCATCGGCGGAAGTCGCACAGTATCAATGCTATCGACACGATAAAGGTGACCCGACACCATAATCAGCGTGCGCCACTTCGACCGATTTCAACCCCTAGCCGTTTTGCGATTTCCAATTTAGCCCGCGTCCAGTGTCCACCAAGCATCGGGCACCCAGTAACCCCGGGCAAAGTGTGACGTCCCGCTCCAAAGCACTGCGAATGAATTTGCGCGGATGCTCCGGCCGCATTAGCACGGTTATTCATTGGTAGGCTGGTACCCGATGCGTGCGGCAGTCGAAGCGACCCTTGATCGAGGCGTTGAAGAAATGCCCCATCGATTCCGCTTTAAGGAGGCCGGAAACGGTCCCTTGGTCTATTTCACAGTAATGATACCAAGTGCCCTTTAGATCGATAAGCATGTAGGTGTTCTTGGCGTCCTTAGCACACGTTCTCGATGAAACTGCTTCGCGTGATTGCCTCGCATGCGAACGGCGCGAGACTTACTGGGCCGCGGTATTTCACGTCAACGGTCTGCTCTGCCGCGATCGCGCTTGTAATGGAAACCGCAAGCAGCGCGGCGACAATTAGCTCCCCCTCGCCGGTCATCGATCCAAGCCGGACCGACAGGCGCGTCCAAGCGCAGCTTGATCACGAAAACGCGTTGTGAAACCTTACATCCGTGGGCGGCCTACGCGTTAATGAGCGTCTCCGCAAGTCAGATTGAATTCCGGACACTGGAGCGCGCGCTTCCCTACAGCCCAACGGGGGGCATTGTCACGTCGCCATTGGGCTTGCCGTCAGTGACCTTCAGCCGTAACCATCGATGATGACCAAGATCAGCTATAGCGGCTACCGCTTCCCTCCCGAAATCATCCAACAGGCGATCTGGCTTTATGTCCGGTTCACCTTGAGCTTCCGCGACGTCGAGGATTTGCTGGCTGAGCGTGGGATCTTGGTTTCCTATGAGACGGTGCGCCGCTGGGTGAACCATTTTGGACCCAAGATCGCGGCCGATCTTCGCAAACGCCGGCCGAAGCCGCATACCATCTGGCATCTCGACGAAGTCTATCTCAAGATCGATGGTCGCTTGGTCTACCTCTGGCGTGCCGTGGATGCCGAGGTGAGGTGCTCGACGTTCTGGTCCAGACCAGGAGGAACAAGCGGGCGGCGCTTAAACTGATGCGAAAACTGCTGAAGAAATTCGGCTTTGTCCCAGACAAGCTCGTCACAGATGACTTGCGATCTTATGGGGCTGCAGCCAGTGACCTTTGAATTGCAAAACGCCATGAGCGCGGCCGATGGCGCAACAATCGAGCGGAGAATTCGCATCAACCAACCCGACGAAGGGAACGCAAGATGCAAGGGTTCAAGAGCGTGGGATCCGCGCAAAGATTTCTCTCAGTGCATGCAGCAGCCCAGAACACCTTCAACGTCCAGCGCCATCTCACCTCAGCAAGAACGCACCGAGCCTTCAGGGCATCGGCCCTGCAGACGTGGCGTGAAGTCGTCGCTGCAGCGTGAGCCTGACGTGCCAGGAGATTTGTTACGCGCACGTCTTCTTGACAGCTGGCATGTCGTTGCCGGCCACACCATCGCGGCCCCCCCGATGTCGTCTGCCATAGTGCCTTGAGCCGCCAATGCCTATTCGGGCGGCTCAAGCGGTCGCGATATACTCTCGCATCACTTTGTGTTCATATTCGTATTCGGCGAGTCGGTGCCTAACCAAGTCGCCGATCGACACCAGGCCAACGAGCCTCTCATGGCGGATGACCGGGAGATGGCGAAACCGTCCATTGGTCATTTTTTCCATGGCCACATGAACGCGCTCGTCCTCACTCGTCGTGATCACCTCGGCGGTCATGTGCATTGACACAGCGTCGTTGAACACGGCGGTGCCGCGCTTGGCGACCGCACGAATAATATCGCGTTCGGATAAAATGCCAGTGACGCTGCCTTGATCATCGGCGACCACGACCGCGCCAATGTTCTTCGCGCCCAAAACTTCGGCGACTTCAGCCAATGTCCGATGCGGCTGGGTCGTGACGACGTCTCCGCCCTTGGCGGCGAGAATGCGCGCGATTGTCATTTTTGCCTCCCTAAAAAGGTCTTGCGATCAACCTTCGATCGAT
>VDMG01000097.1 GCA_006514895.1 Beijerinckiaceae bacterium | reverse complement strand
ATGCGCAATATTATGAATGCGCAATATTATGAATGCGCAATATTATGAATGCGCAATATTATGAATGCGCACCCATTTTTAGAAATCCGGCGGATCCCTTCCGGAAAAAAACTCTCAATCCAAGGGGCGATACCCGACATAAAACTACCCGGCTCCCACATCACGTGCAAAAATCTCGTGATATGTGATTTCGCGAGGAAGGGCGAAACTGTCCTTATGTTTGCGCGAAGGAGCAAAGACCGCCATTGCCACCTTGCCTCACAAGCCCCGCGTCTCGGCGGAAAAATCGTCAACGCGGAACGGTTACCTTCACGCGAAAGACTTCATCGCCGCAGGGAGGATCGTTCGGGATAAGGAACAATGCGCGAAAAAAAAAGCAGCTCGTTGCGATTCCTCTTGCGCGAGCGCCTTCCCGGTAACAGAGTTAAGATTATCGAATCGGGTGGTACCCGTGAGGAGTTCATGCTTGCAATTCCCGGAAAAGCCTGTGGCGAATGCAGCTTCTGTTGCAAGGTTCTCGAAATCACCGAATTCGCGAAAGCCGCCGGCAAATTGTGCGAACATTGTCTTAATTCCGGTTCCGGAGGCTGTGGAATCTATGCGGCAAGGCCTCAGGTTTGCCGCGATTACGAATGTTTGTGGAAAGGCAATCGGGACCTCAGTCCGCGGTTGCGCCCGGATCGCACCGGCACGATTTTGATGGAAGATCCCGATTCCGATGAATACCGCGCGGTGTGCGATCCCGAAAAACCGTTCGCCTGGCTTACGCCGCTTGTCTTCAAACATCTTGTCGCAATGGCGAAGAGTGGCCGGATCGTCGTCGCCAAGGCGGGGTTGAAATCCTGGCGTATCCGCGCCAATGGGCAATGGGGCCCTTGCGTTTGAACCGTCGCCGAACCTGCGTTCGCATAAAATCCATCGTAGTGATCGCGAAACTTACTTTGCCTCCAAGGAAAATCCTTGTATAAAACCCTCTTCGCGGCTCTAGCTGGGGGCTGAACGGGAGCTCGCTTCGCGGGCAGGATCTTTCGATTCGCTCTCCCGGTGTCTCCGCCTTCGTTTGCTGCTCGAGCCTTTCCGGGCTCGAAGGGCTCCGCGCCAGGGCGTCGCGAGGAATGAAAGAGAAAGGCAGCCCAATGGCTCTTTACGAGCACATCTATTTGGCGCGTCAGGATATTTCCGCCCAGCAGGTGGAAGCGCTGACGGCGCAATTCAAAGCTGTCATCGAATCCTTCGGTGGCAAAGTCGAGAAAGTGGAGTATTGGGGAGTGAAATCCCTGGCCTACCGGATCAAGAAGAACCGCAAGGCACATTTCTCGCTTCTGAATATCGATGCCCCTCCCGCCGCGCTCGCCGAAATGGAACGGCAGATGGGCATCAACGAAGATATCATCCGCTTCATGACAATCCGCGTCGAAGCTCTTGAGCAAGGCCAATCGGCGATGCTGCGCAAGCGCGACGATGACGACCGCGGCGAACGTCCGGAACGCGGTGAGCGCGGCCGCGGGCCGCGTTCTGATCGTGGCGAGCGAGGTCCAAGGCGTCAGCGCGACGATGCCGTGGCAAACGAGGAGGCGAGCTTCTGATGACAACCGCCGCAGCGCCCCGCAGGCCTTTTTTCCGTCGTCGCAAAACATGTCCGTTTTCCGGTACCAACGCGCCCAAGATCGACTACAAGGACACTCGCCTTCTCTCACGCTACATTTCAGAGCGGGGCAAGATTGTCCCTTCGCGAATTACCGCCGTTTCGGCCAAGAAACAGCGCGAGCTAGCGAAGGCGGTCAAACGGGCCCGGTTTCTCGGGCTTTTGCCCTATGTAATCCGTTGATTTGGCGCCCGCCGACAGCCGCGTATCCGCTTGCGGGATATTCCTACGATGGTGGAACTATTGTAATATCTTCGACGCAGGGATGAGTGAGATCACCGGCCGCGCGGTGAGACGGCGCGGTTTTGTTGGGATACTCGGAGACTTAACATCTTTCGTGGCCCCTAACCGCCTTTCAAGCGGGACAGCATCATGAAAAAACGCCTCCAAAAACTGGGTCCAGCCGCGGCCATCGGGATCGGGGCGGGAATTGCTGCTGCCGTTTTATGCAGTCTCGCCAGCCGGGGGACTTTTCTCGCGGCGATTCTCGCCAATCTTTCTCCGCTTCCAATCATGATCGCGATGCTTAGTTATGGCGCTCTCGCCGGTGCCGCGGCGGTTGCCTCAGCCGCACTGACCGTTTCCGTGCTCTTTTATGCGCATGAGAAATTCGGGAATGTCGACACCGCAGCGCTCGCCGGCTTGACTTTCGTTTTCTTCCTTGGGCTGCCAGCATTTTGGCTAAGCCTCCTCTCGGTGTTGAGCCGCGTGAAGGGAAGTCCTAATTGGGTTGTAACGACCAGGGTAGGCAGCTTCTTCGCCCGCGAATATTTGCCGCTTGAGCGCGTCCTTTCTTATGCCACGTCCATATGCGCCTCGATCGGGGTCGCAATCGCGATATATGTCAGCTCTCTCTACGTCGGTTTCGACGTGGCGCTTGAGCGTTTGAGCGCCGAAATTGTACCTTTCGTCGAAAGCCTGATTGGCTCCAAGATGCAGCTTCCGGCCGGCATCGATGTGCGCGGTTTGGCGCGCGCCACGGTTTTGGCGGCGGCGCCGATGGTGGCGGGTGGCAGCCTTGTCATGCTGATGTTCAATCTTTGGCTTGCCGGACGGGTGGCTCAGCTTTCGGGGCAACTCCCCCGCTTGTGGCCCGACATAGCTTGGGAATTGCGGCTGCCGCGGATCTATCTTTTGGTTTTCGGCCTCGCCGCCGCGATAGGCCCCTATATTGACGGTCTCCCCGGCCTCATCGTCATCATTGTTGCCGTGACTCTCGGCGTCGCCTATGCGCTGGTGGGACTCGCCGTAGCGCATTATCTGCTTCGTGGATCAAGCTTCCGGATTCCCCTGCTCATTGCGATTTATGTTGGCCTTGCCGTCCCGGTGACATGGTTGGTGTTTCTCCTTGCGTTGGTTGCGGCCGGAATTCTCGACACAGCTTTCTCGTTTCGGGATCGCAAGAAAATGGCGGCCTCGCCCAAACCCTGAAAACAACAATTCTGTCGCAACTCGAAGGACCACATTATGGAAGTTATTTTGCTCGAACGTGTCGGCAAACTCGGTCAAATGGGAGATACTGTCCGCGTGAAGGATGGCTACGCCCGCAATTTCCTGCTGCCCGGCGGCAAAGCCCTGCGTGCGACAGAGGCCAATAAAGCCCGCTTCGAAAGTCAGCGGGCCCAGCTCGAAACCCGCAATCTCGAATCGCGGGGCGAGGCGTCGGCCATAGCCGAAAAACTAACCGGCCAAACCTTCGTCATCATCCGCCAGGCGGGCGAGACGGGTCATCTCTATGGTTCGGTCTCGCCGCGCGATATTGCTGAAGCGGTCACGGCTGGCGGTTTCAATGCTAATCGCAATCAGATCGTCCTCAAGACCCCGATCAAATCACTTGGGCTTCACGGAGTCCCCGTGCTTTTGCATCCGGAAATCGAAGTCCTGATTACCGTCAATGTCGCCCGCTCCGCCGCCGAAGCCGAACGCCAAGCAAAGGGGGAAGCGCTTAATGTTGTCGAGGAGTCGAGCATGGATGATCTCGGCCTCGAAGTCGGCGCCGCGCTTGCCGACGCGGAAGGCAGTTCCGAAGCGCCGTAGCGCGTGTCGTAACGGCGCTGTGGCACGCTCTTTGAGCACTTCCCGATCACATAGAATAATGTGATCGAACTGGAATTGCTTAAATTCCAAAAGCGGTTCCAGATTCTGCGGAAAGAAAGTAGATCTTGATCTTTGTTTTATTGCATTTTCTTGATGCGAACTGTATCCACTATCGAAAGTCCAGCAACTTTTTCGAGATATGCTCTCGACATCAAGTGCCGCGTTCAACCAGCAGCCTAGCGATCGCAGCGCGCAAAACGCCGATACCTTCGCCACTACGCGACGAGGTGAACACCACTTCCGGAAAAGCGGCGGGACGCTTGGCGATGAGGGCGAGAGTAGCGGCGAGGCGCCCTTCTCGTTCGGCGGCTCTCACTTCGTCCTGCTTCGTCAAGACAATCTGATAAGACACCGCCAATCGATCGAGAAGATCGAGCATCTCGATGTCGATTGGTTTTGCGCCATGGCGGCCATCGATGAGGAGGAAAACGCGCACGAGCTGCGCCCGGCCGCGCAAAAAATCCTCGATCAAACGGCTCCAGGACGCGGCCTTTTCCTTTGATGCGGCCGCATAGCCATAGCCCGGCATATCCACGAGGCGCAGCTTTGTGGTGTCCGCGCCGCCGCCAAGCGCGAAAAAATTGAGCTCGCGTGTGCGCCCAGGCGTATGCGAGGTCCGCGCCAGGATTTTGCGATTGGTCAGCGCATTGAGGAGCGAGGATTTTCCCACGTTCGATCGCCCGGCGAAGGCGATTTCCGGCGCGTCAGGCGGCGGCAATTGGGCGATGTTTGCCGCCGCCCATAGAAAAGCACATTCCCCGGCGAAAAGCTTGCGGCCCGTTTCCACAAAATCCGGCTGGGCGAATGCCGAATCCTCCACGGCCCCACGGCTCAAGTTGTCGCTTTCTTACGGAACATACCGATTAAATTGTCCCAGAGTTCGATCTTGACGCCGGCCCGCTTCATGATTGTCGTTTGCTGAATGACCGACAAAAAATTATTCCAGCTCCAATAGATGACGAGGCCGGAGGCGAAGGAGCCAAGCGTGAACGTGAAAAGGACCGGCATCCAGGTGAAGACCTGCTTTTGCATCGGATCGGCTGGTTCCGGGTTCACCTTCATCTGAATGAACATGGTGATGCCCATGATGAGGGGCCAGACGCCAATCGCAAGGTAGGGCCCGAACACCGGTATATGAGTCGGATCATAGGGAATGAGGCCGAACAGATTGAAGACGTTGGTCGGGTCGGGGCGCGAAAGATCCTTGATCCAGCCGAAAAACGGCGCTTGTCGCATCTCGATCGTGATCACAAGCACTTTGTAGAGCGAGAAGAAGACAGGAATCTGGATCATCACCGGCACGCAGCCAGCTAATGGATTGATTTTTTCGCGCTTGTAAAGCGCCATGATTTCCATCTGCTGCTTTTGCTTGTCGTCGGGGAAGCGGTCGCGGAGCGCCACGATCTGGGGCTGTATCGCCTTCATCTTGGCCATCGCCACGTAGCTCCGGTTGGCGAGCGGGAAAAAGAGTGCCTTGACCAGAACCGTGATGCACAGAATCGCGACGCCGAAGTTGCCGACAAATTTGTAAATAAGGTCGAGCAGCCAGAACATCGGCTTGGTAATAAAATAAAACCAGCCCCAATCGATCAGGAGATCGAACTTCTTGATACCCAAATTGGCCTGATAATTCTGGAGGGTATCGACCTCCTTGGCTCCGGCGAACACCCTGGTCATGAACTCGCTCGACGCGCCCGGCGCAAGCGTCGTTGCTTCGGTGCCGACGAAACCGGATTGAAAATTCGGGGGAAAACCGCCCGTTCCCGAAAAGCTTGCGTCGACCGATCTATTCTGATCCGGAATGACGGCCGCGGCCCAATATTTGTCGGTAATGCCCAGCCAGCCGCCAATGCCTGAAAAGCTCTTCGTCGCGTGATCTTCCTTTTCGATCTTATCATACTTTATTTGCTGCACGCCGGAATCGCCGATGACGCCGACAAAGCCTTCGTGCAGAATGGAATAGCCGGCCGAGGTGGGCTTGCCATGGCGCGCGATGCGCGCATAGGGGTGGAACGTTACAGGCTGCGCCGATTTGTTTTCGACGCTATCCGTAATCGTGAACATGTAGCGCTCATCGACCGCGATCTTGCGGTGAAACACGAGGCCCTGGCCATTATCGTAGGTGAGCGTCAAGGGCGCCGATTCGGTCAGCTGGTCGCGATCGGCCTGCCACAGCGTATCGGGCCCAGGCAGGACAAGATTTGCACTCGGATCGGCGATGAAGCCCGCTTCGGCGAAATAGGGCGCTGGCGAGCCCGCCGGCGAGAGCAGGATAATGTTCGGACTGTTGGGATCGACCGTTTCGCGATATTTTTTAAACGACACATCGTCGATCCGCGCGCCTTTCAGCGCAATCGATCCGAAGATGGCAGGCGCGTCGAGTTTAACCCTCGGGCTCTCCGCCAAAACTTCGGCGCGGGTTATTTGCGGTGGCGCCGGTTCGCCGCCCTGCGCCGGGTTGCCGGTCCCCTGAGCGGACGGTTGCGAGCCGGTCGTCGCTTGGCGCTGGTGCATTTGGGCCATAAGCTGACGCTGCTTTTCGAGCTGAGGCCCGGCGTAAAAGGCTTCCCACCCGAGGACGACGAGTATCGACAGACAGGTCGCTAGAATGATGTTCTTTGTTTCCTGGGTCATCCCTTGGGGTCCTGCTTATTGAACTCTCTCAGCGTGCCTCGCCCGCGCTATCGGAGACGGTATCGTTGCAGCCATGATTCGGGCGGATTGGCGGAGCGTTTTTGCGGGTATCGATTTTGCCGAGTGCTCGCATAAGTTCCGCCTGCAAGGACCGGAAGGACATGCCGAGAGCCTCGGGTCTTGCGAGGATTACATAATCATAGCCTGACCTTGCTGGAAGAGGATTTAGCAGCCGCAGAGCCTCCTTGAGGCGGCGGCGGATCCGGTTGCGCTGGACTGCGCCGCCAGAGCGTTTGGTTACGGTGAAACCAAATCGTGGCGGGGTATCCCTGCAAGGAAGGACATCCCGCAAATTGTTTGATTCGTCCGGCTCGCGCCGGTTCATCGGCTCAGGAAGCGCGATAGGGCGCGGCGCCGCCTGCAAAGTCAAGCCGCGCCCGTGAAAGCGTTTTCCCTTCGCCGCGCGCAAGAAGTCCGCCCTTCGTCTTAGTCGTTCCGGCACCGCCACGGTGTTTCCATGCGGCTCGTCCAAGAACTTTCCCCCAACTCAATTGGCAGCTTGCCCGAAAGTTGGGCGCCGCGCTTAGCACGAGGCTTTCGCAAGGAACGCAATCCCGTCGGATAGAACAATCGCAAATTCTTCTGGGCCAAATCGTTGTTTCTGCGCCAAGTCGTTTTCACACCGGCCTTTATGGCGAGGCGCGCTGGTCAGGCGGCCGAATTGCGCCTAGCTGTCATGCGGAAAGCCGTTTGCGGCCGCGTGCACGCCGCGCTGCGATAACCTTGCGGCCCCCTACTGTGGACATCCGGGCACGAAACCCATGCCGGCGCTTACGCACAAGCTTGCTTGGTTGGTAGGTCCGCTTCACCGCGCCGCTCCAATTCCGGTCCCAATAACGCAAAATCAACCGTTTCGGCAAGACCCAAAACTTCAAGTCCAAGCCGGCACAAGCGTCAATTCCACCAACGAACGGTGGTACAGCCATCTATCCCCTTCCTGTTTGAGCAAGGAAGAGGGGCATCGATAGCTGCAATTTCGCTCCTTATAAAGGTAACCCGCAAAGCAAGTCAATTCGGCTAAACCGGCCGTCCGGAAACCAGTCGCTAGAGCGTTTTCAGATTCCGCGGAATCAGAAAGCACCTCTAGATCATTGTTATATCTTCTTGACGCGGACCGGTATCCACTTCGCCTGAAAATGCTCTGCTGCGGCCATCTGGCAAATCCGGGGCGGAGTTCGTTCTGGCGCGCAATGTGTTTGACAGGGATCTTCGACTTCGGGAGCTTTGTTGAGCCGTGATCTGTGCATTGCCGTTATTGACAAGAATCCGTTGCGCGCGGCGGTTCTCGAGGAAGGCTTGCGCGCGGCTGGGCGCACGAGCGTCGTTCACATCGACGACACTGCGGAGCTGCTCGAGCGCATCCGCGCGATCGATCCCGATGTCATCC
>VDMG01000098.1 GCA_006514895.1 Beijerinckiaceae bacterium | reverse complement strand
CATACACGCCATGCGCCACTGGACGTTTCTGTCGGCAATTCAATTGAAAGATATTCAACTTTCCTCTCGAGCCGGGTCGGCTGGACCCCGATCACCTGACGGTAATTGGCGATACTGGTTTGCAGATTGGCCTGCGCGGTAAAGTAGTCGGAGCGCCCCGTAGCAAGACTAGATTCGGCCTGGGCGACGTCGGTGCGCGTCACCTCTCCGACAATGAAACGATCGCGGGTTTGACGCAGCTGCTCTTCAAGAACAATGATGTTGTTTTTGCGCAGATCGAGGATCGCGGTATCGCGCAGAACATCCATATAGGCGGTCGCGCCATTGAGGAGGACGTTCTGCTCCGTGTTGCGCAAGCTCTCGCGCGCACCAAAAATATTCGATTCCGCCTGCCGCACGCCGTTCACCGTGCGGTTGCCGTTGAAAAGATTTTGGGTGACGGTCAGATCGAGGCTCCCAGGGTCCGTTGCTTGTCTTAGCCGGGAACTGCCGCTTGTAATCGGGGCACCCACGGCGGCCCCGACCGCCGCGGCACCAGACGAGACTGGCGCGGTGAGGTCGAAATAATTATAGCCGTATTGCCCCGTCGCGGTGGCCGTCGGCCGCCAGGCCGCACTCGCACGCGGCAGATTTTCATCCGTCGCGCGGACTCCGGCGCGCTGCTGGTTCAAGTCCGGGTTGCCGGCATAGGCTCGCGCCAGGGCGCTCGACATTGTCTCCGCCTGGCCGGGGGAAACACAAGGCAGAGAAGACGCCAGGGCGATCAAGAGACCACCGATAGCCGCCAGAACCGGCCGCGTCTGGGCACGGGTACGAGCTAAAGCGGCACGGCGCATCGGCGGACACTCATCTCATATTTCCAGACTCGCCTTATTCCCAAACTCATCGCAGCGCCTGAACGCAATCGCCTCATCGTCTCCCTCGCGACCCTCCGGCCGGGGCTGTTTGATTGCATCTAACGGTGGGGAGGGTACAGGTTTAAAATGGTCCGTAGCGGGCGTCGCGCCATTCACTCGAAAAATTTAGAAACCGTCGCAAAAATGCGACACCTCAGGCAGGCTCTCCCCTTCCCATGGCATTGGCGCTCTCAAAAAAACGTGAATTGCTCGTCCCGCCGGAACGCATCGAGGACCGGAGCGGGCGCATCAAACAAAACCCGATACCCCGTCCCGCCGTCAATCTTCTCGTAGCGCACGGCTTTGCTCGCGCGCCCTGTTAGATCGCCGGAAAGGGGTTTGAGGGCGACCAGCCGCCCGCCATCCTTCAGTTGCGCAAAGAGCGCATCAAGATTGGCCTCGACCGCTCCATTAATGAAAATCACGTCGAAAGGCGCTTCCTTGGGCGCCCCTTCCGGAAGCGGGGCCAAAACGGTTTGCACCTTCGTCAATCCGAAGGAGTCAAGATTGGACCGCAATTCATTATACAAGGAGCGCTCCGATTCGAGCGCGACGACACGGCCCGCGAGACCAGCTAGGAGCGTGGACGAATAGCCCGTTGCCGCCCCGACATCAAGCACCGTGTCGGTCGATTCCACGCTGGCACCTTGAATGAGGCGCGCCAGAACGAGCGGTGGCAAAAGAGTCCGCCTCTCACCGCCGCGATTCATCTGCAGCCCGGTATCGGAATAAGCGAGCGGCGCCAGTTCCGGGGGAAGAAAATGTTCACGTGGGACGTCCAACATCCTCGCCAAGAGGAGTTGATCGGTCACGTCGAAAGTCCGGATCTGGCAATCGACCATGGTACGGCGAAAACGCGCCGATTGAGATAAACGCTCCGCGATACTAGCGTCTTCGAGGCTTGTATCCTGCATGATTTCTCGCAAAGTCCTTTATCCGGCTCGAGCGCTTGCCACCACGCGGAATCACGTGGTCAAAAAGGAATCGCTCAAATTTTGGAGCATGTCCTTATCGAAAATGTCTGCAACTTTTTCGGATCATGCTCTAAAACATGATCGTCAGAAAAATTGCAGACTTTTTGGCAAAGATATAAGCGATCGAACTTGAAGCGATTGTGGTCTCGGCCACGCATGCGTGGCTGCCGCAGGCTCGTTTATAGATTTCCCATCGGCCTCTGTCCATTAAAACGCAGGACATTCTTATATCGCAAGACATTATCGCAAGGCATTTAAGGAGAGGCGAAAAGCACCCTTGCGAAGCGCGGGAAACGATGGGAAGGGATTTTGGCCCTTGCGTGGCCCATTATTGCGCTCACATGGACGCCACGGTACGAGAACGCACGTCTCCACCGCGAGGAATTAGCTCCATGTCCGAAGAATCTCCTGTCGAACACTTCGAGCACGCCGAACACGCCGAGCATGCGGCTTTTCTGGGTGACCCGTTTCTCACGCGAGTATCGGTCACGATTGCGATCCTTGCCGTCGCCGCGGCGACCGTCGGCAGCCTCGAGACGCTCGAAACCGCGTCTGCTATGGGCGACAAGAACACCGCAGTGCTCTTGCAGAACCAAGCAACCGACAATTGGAATTTTTATCAGGCAAAAAGCATCAAGAGAAATCTTTACGCCATCGCCGCGGCAAACCCCGGGCCGGCGGCCGGCGATTTCAAGAAACAGGCGGAGCGGTACGGCGAGGACGAGCAAGAGCTTTTCGCCAAAGGTCAGGCGCTTGAACATCAAACCGAGGAAAAGCTGCGGGACAGCCAAGGCCACGAACACCGCCATCATATTTTGACGGTTTCCGTGACACTTCTTCATGTCGCGATAGCGATCGCGACCATCGCGATCATCGTGCGCGGCCAGCGATGGCCGTGGTACGCTGCTCTCGCGCTCGGTGCGATAGGCTCAATCGGCGCGGCCTACGCTTACCTTGCCTAGATCAACTCGGGATCCGGCCCAAAAACCAATCCCGTCTTCCTGGGGCGACGTCACCCTTTCAGATGTTTGTTGCACTCGCTCCAGTAACCGCCGCCCTTTTGGATCCATTTCAAGCCGCCATTGGCGTTGGTTGCTTTGTTGGCTTTGTATTGCTCGGCACATGTCTTGAGGCGCGCCTTGGCGGGCTTTTCGTTGGCAAAGGTCGGCGAAATCGCGGAGGGGAAGACCGCGGTGCTGGAGGCCGCCGCCACCGCCGGTGCCACTGGCTTCTCGGACGCCGGTGTCTTTAGGGGATTTGCGTGGGCGGGCGCAACCACGGGAGCCGCAGGCGCCTCGACAACCGGGGCAGGGGCCGGGGCCGGTGGTGGCGCCTCTACCGGTGCCGCGACGACAGGTGCCGCTGTCTCTGCCGCGGGCGGGGCGGGCGCCGCGACGGCGGCGGGCGCAGGCGCGGCGGGGGCAGGCGCCGGAGTTGCTACGGCGGCGGCGGGCGGGTTCGCTTTGATGTCGGCCGTGCACTCACTGTAAAATTGCGGCCAGGTGTTGCCGTTTAAAGTCCCCGCCGCCTTGGCGGCTTGGTATTTCTCGCTGCATATGTGGCGTACGTCCGGAGGTGGCGGCGCCGCTGCTGCCTCCGATGCCGCCGCGCTCTCCTTAGCCTCCGCCGTGCACTTGCTGTAAAATTGCGGCCAAGTGTCGCCGTTCAACGTGCCCGCCGCCTTAGCGGCCTGGTATTTCTCGCTGCATATGTGGCGTACGTCTTGAGCCGCGGTTTGTCCAACAGGCAAGAGGCCAAACAGGATCGACGCCGTAGAGACGCTGGCAAGCGAAAAAACACGGCGAACAAACATAGAAATCCTCCCTCGATAAGCGGATAGGCCGATGCGGCGGCGGGTTTTTGAAACCTCCCGCGAAACCGGCCACAAGTCAAACATAAACAATAGGCAACCGCATCGCGAAAATGCCTGAACCTGCCGCAAGCCAAGCAAGCACCGCGCCAAGTTTCTTTTGGCGGGAGAGATTTGGCCTCAGATTTGGCCCCCGGCGGCGGCGACCTCCGCCGCGAAGTCGGTTTCGTGCTTCTCGATTCCCTCGCCAAGGGCGTAGCGCGCGAAGGCTTTCAACGTGACCGGCGTCCCGGCACTCTTCTCCGCCTCCTTGATAGCCTGGCCGATCGTCTTGTCGCCATGTTGTTCGGTATGGATCGACTTCTGCTCAAGAAGGCAAACTTCCTTGAAGTAGGTTTTCAACCCGGACGCGACGATTTTTTCCAGCACATGCGCGGGTTTGCCTTCGTTCTTGCCCGCCAGCACGGTTTTTTCCCGCTCTATGATCGCCGGATCGAGGTCCGAGGGATCGAGGGCGAGCGGATTTGCCGCCGCGACATGAAGGGCGATCAAACGCCCAAGCGGCGCTAGCGCCTGCGGATCCCCCTTCGACTCCAGGGCCACGAGGACACCAATTTTCCCGAGGCCTTCGGTTACCGCGTTATGGACGTATTGGCCAATGAACCCTTGATCAACATGCACGGAGGCGGCCCGCCGCAGGGTCATATTTTCGCCGATCGTGGCAATGGCGTTGGCGATCGCATCACTGAGGGTGCCGCCGCCGGGATAGGGCGCGGCTTTCAAGGCTTCGACATCGGTCGCGCCGGTTTCGACGGCGAGCCGCGCGATGTTTCTTGCCAGCGCCTGGAAATCCGCGTTCCTGGCAACGAAATCCGTCTCCGAATTGACCTCGACGACAACCCCGTCGAGGCCGCGGACATAAACGGCGACGAGTCCCTCGGCCGCGATCCGGCCGGATTTCTTGGCCGCCTTGGACAGACCCTTCTTGCGCAGCCAGTCGATCGCCGCTTCGATGTCGCCCTTGGTTTCGCCGAGGGCAGTCTTGCAATCCATCATGCCGGCGCCGGTCTTCTCGCGAAGATCCTTCACCATCGAGGCGGTGATATTCGCCATTTTGGTTTTCCTTCATGTTCCAGAAGCACTACCGGGCGGCGATTGACAGCCGCAAAGATCCGGAAAGTCTGCAAATCAGCCAATCATTCGGCAAAAAACCGATGCGCGGCTCCGTCAGCCAACGACGAGACCGCGCGCCAGATCAATCCAGCCGTCGCGCTTAATGCGGCCGGCAAGCTTAAGGTCGCGATCTATCTTGGCCGCGTCTTCGGGCGTCATGGCGGCGATCTGCCAATAATGAAAAATACCGGCATCATTCAGTTTCTTCACGATCTGAGGCCCAATGCCCGGCAATTTGGCGAGATCGTCGGGGGCACCGCGCGGCGCCGTGAGGAGCTCGAAAACGCCTTCCGGCGGCTCATGACCATCGCCCGCCACGCTATCTCCGTCGGCCAGTTTCTCGATGGCCGGCCGTTCCAATTCGCCCAAATCGATGCCCGCCGAACCTTGCGCACGCGAAATGCCGTCGATGGCCGCGCGGGCGGCTAGATCGCAATAGAGGCTGATCGCCCGGCCGGCATCGTCATTTCCTGGGACCGGATAGGTGATCCCATCCGGATCGCTATTGGTGTCGAGGACCGCCACCACCGGGATACGCAGCCGTTGTGCCTCCTTGATCGCCAATTGCTCCTTGTTCGTGTCGATCACAAAGATTAGGTCCGGGATACCCCCGATATCCTTGATGCCGCCGAGCGCCTTTTCGAGCTTGTCGCGTTCGCGCGAGATCATGAGACGCTCTTTCTTGGTCATGCCAATGGCGCCGGCCCCGAGCAGATCATCCAATTTGCGCAGGCGCTGGATCGAAGCTGAAATCGTCTTCCAGTTCGTCAACATGCCGCCAAGCCAGCGCGAATTGATATAATATTGCGCCGACCGTTTGGCGGCATCGGCAATCGCGTCCTGGGCCTGCCGTTTGGTGCCGACGAAAAGCACGCGGCCGCCCCTCGCGACCGTATCGGCGATCGCCTTGAGGGCCTGATGCAGCAACGGGACCGTCTGGGCAAGATCAATGATATGGATATTGTTGCGGACGCCGAAGATGTAGGGCGCCATTTTCGGGTTCCAACGGTGCGACTGATGCCCGAAATGAGCCCCAGATTCGAGGAGGCCGCGCATCGTAAATTCAGGTAAAGCCATGATCATATAGTCTCCGGTTAAAGCCGCCGGGGACCGTTATGGACCTCTCACTCCGGAAGGAATGGCGAGGCCACCGGGAGCGGCCCTTGAACCAGGGCCGCGCGATCCGCGTGTGGAATGGGTGCGCTTATAGGGCTACGGGAGCTGGAAAGCAAGACAGTCGGCTACGTGCCTCCAAAAGGAGTTTTGTAGTAATATCAAGCGGCTACCGGGGGCTGGGCAAGCCGGTTGGGCGAGAGGCGTAAAAAATGAAAGCCATGGACGTCGATGCAACCATTCTCGCGCGGCGCGCAAAAATCGTCGATGCATTGCGGAAAATTGTTCCCGGCGAGGGCGTCATCGAACAAGAAGCCGGCCGGCGTCCCTATGAGAGCGATGGCCTGACCGCCTACCGCGCCTTGCCCATGCTGGTTGTCCTGCCTGAGACCGTCGCGGAAGTCCAACAGGTGCTCGCCTATTGTCACACTAACAATGTGAAGGTCGTTGCGCGCGGCGCTGGAACCTCGCTTTCAGGCGGCGCCTTGCCACTCGAGGACGGCATTCTGGTTTCGATGATGAAATTCAACAAGGTGAAGGAAATCGACTTCGCCAACCGTTTTGCCGTCGTCGAGCCGGGCGTCACTAATCTCGCCATTACAAAGGCGGTCGAGGCTCAAGGCTTTTATTACGCGCCCGATCCCTCCTCGCAAATCGCCTGCTCGATCGGCGGCAATGTGGCGGAGAATTCTGGCGGCGTTCATTGCCTCAAATATGGTCTCACCACCAATAATCTCTTGGGCGTCGAAATGGTTTTGATGACCGGCGAAATCGTCCGGCTGGGCGGCCGCCATCTCGATCAAGCGGGCTACGATCTCCTCGCGCTGGTCACGGGTTCCGAGGGGATGCTCGGCGTCGTGACCGAAGTGACGGTCCGCATCCTGCGCGCCCCGGAATCCGCAGGGGCGGTGTTGATTGCTTTCGACTCCAGCGAAGCGGCGGGGGCCTGCGTCGCCGGCATTATCGCGGCGGGCATCATTCCGGGCGGCATGGAAATGATGGATAAGCCCGCGATCGAAGCGGCGGAGGATTTTGTCCATGTTGGCTATCCGCGCGAGGCGGAAGCTCTGCTCATCCTCGAACTCGACGGACCGCCGGTCGAGGTCGACCATCTGTGTGGTCTTGTCGAAAAGATCGCGCTGATGCATGGCGCCACGCAGTGCCGGATTTCCACCTCCGATGCCGAGCGCCTGGCGTTCTGGGCCGGCCGCAAAGCGGCTTTTCCGGCGGTCGGACGCCTGTCGCCCGATTATTTTTGCATGGACGGCACCATTCCGCGCAAGGAATTGCCTGCGGTGCTCGCGGGTATGCGCAAACTATCGGAGCGTCATGGCTTGCGGGTCGCCAATGTTTTTCACGCGGGCGACGGCAATTTGCATCCGCTCATTCTTTACGACGCCAACAAGCCCGGCGAGCTGGACCGCGCGGAAGAATTCGGCGCGGATATTTTGCGGCTTTGTGTGAAGCATGGCGGCGTGCTCACCGGCGAACACGGCGTCGGTGTCGAGAAACGCGATCTGATGCCCGAAATGTTTTCGGAGATCGATCTCGCGCAGCAAATCAAAGTCAAATGCGCGTTTGACGCAAAGCAGCTGTTAAATCCCGGAAAAGTGTTTCCGCTGCTGCATCGCTGCGCCGAGCTGGGCCAGATGCATGTGCACGGGGGAAAGCTGAAGTTCCCGGAGATACCGAGGTTTTAGTAGAGAAGTCCCCAACCCGTCGCGTCAGGGCGTTTGTCATTTCGTCAGGCTGAGGCTTTTTGCTATATAACTCCAATGCCGTCCGCACATGCTCAGCAACCGGCGCGAACAGGCCCGCTGGCAATGTCCCGCTTGATGTTGAAAGGCGCGAAGCGAGCGTCGCTGGTTGAGAACCTACGCAGCCTTCGTGGTTTGGACAA
>VDMG01000128.1 GCA_006514895.1 Beijerinckiaceae bacterium | reverse complement strand
GCATCCCTCAGTTTGTCCATGAGTTCCTGGTCCGTCACCACAGTATGCTGCGCGGCCGCCCCCGAAATGGCGGCCACAAGAGATGAGCTGACGGCCAGCATTATGATTTTGCGCTTCATGGCACCCGTCGTCGGTTTGCTTCCACCCGTTCTCGCGCGGGTTCCCATCGGTTTCTTAAGGCTGCTTAGCCAAAAGCGCAAACATCCAAGCGGCGGAGCTTTCAAGGCGTGCCTCGAAGACGATTTCGCCCGCGACCCCCAACACCGATCTCGCCCTCATTGTAATTCGATCAGCGTCTCCGAACATGTGGGAATGATGATTCTCTCGCTCATGCGCAATTACATCCCGTTGTATCAATGGGGCTTCGCATTGACGAGCAGCGTTCGCAACGCGTTTTTAGTACGGGCAGGCTACGCGACCCCAAGGAATCCCGGGACAGCTTCGCATGCCAGTATTACATTGCCATCGCGCGGGCAGGGTGAAAGTAACGAAGGCGTCGCTGTCGCGCAGGAGCTGGAGCAAGTGGGCCGAGGTCTCCGAGATCGAAAGCAGCGCACGCCTCTCGAATACGAGATCCACGTAAAGCCCGGGATCGTCGAAGGGATTGTTGATCAGCGTAGGATCAAAGTGACGCGACACGGTGTTGCCTACATAGACTGAAATTTTCTGATAGATCGGTCTGATTTCACTCTATCATGTTCCTAAACGAACCGCCTGGCGTGATGCGTGTGCCGACCAAGAGAGAAGGAATCCCCCATGGAAATCTATTGGATCTCGGGGAGCCCTTTGCTTGCTGGAAATCGGCATATTTCACTTTCAGTGTTACCGTGCGCCCGCGAATCTCTGCTCCCTAGCGCGACACCTGGATAGCGCGTCGTCGTCCGCCTTGTAGGACAGACTTTAACTGACCGTTATTAATCATATTGTAGGTGGTTTGCCGCGACAGACTGTACATCGCACAAAACTGCGGGATCGTGATCGCCCGGAGCGGCAAACCATTGGCGAGAAAAAGCTGGCGGGTCATAGCCCGCCCTATATGACCATTTCGTAGGGGGAAGTCGAGGCTTGGTATGAACCAGCAACGAAATCAGCCCACTCGTGCATCAGAGCACGTCGGCGTTCGAGCCAATCCGTGGCGAGATCAATGCCGATTGTGGTAATCTGCATGGCGGATGTCCTCTCTCTTTGTGGCGCTCTTTATGACGACCACGCTATGGCACCTCGATGCCGCTGAGTAGGGGGCGTCCACACCATCACTGAACCCTTGCATCTTGCGCTCACTTCGTCGGATCGGTTGATGGATACCAGACCCAGCCACAGTTTCCGTTTCAGCGTGGATAAAGCGCAAAATCGCGCCTCGCGATCATTTGCTCGGCGGCGTCACGTGCACAACTAGCAGATGGTTCTGCTACGGCAAGAACGGCATCGGGAAAACGCTTTTTGGGATGTGCATGGGCGGCGGTATGTCCTCGGGCAAGGGCTTCCTGAAATGGGATGGACAGCGCAAGGCGCGCGTGCCAAAGGTGGCTCTGGCGCATTATCGACAGCCTCGGCTCTGAGCCAAGCAATTGGCCAAAAGCAAATGGTGATGCGCGATACCGGCGGCGAGCGGCTGCGCCGCGACGAGGAAATCGATCGGCACGATCGTGGTGCCCTGATGCAACATTTGGAAGAAGGCATGCTGGCCGTTCGTCCCGGGCTCGCCGAAGATGACAGGAGTGGTCTCGTAATTTACGCGCTTGCCCGATAAATCCACCGACTTGCCATTGGATTCCATTTCGAGTTGTTGCAGATAAGCGGGAAACCGCGCCATTCGCTCGTCGTAAGGAATGACGGCATGCGCCGCGATACCCCAAAAGTCGCGATACCAGATTCCAAGCAAGGCCATCAAAACCGGAATATTGCGATTGAGCGGCGCCTCGACGAAATGAGTGTCGATGTCTTGTCCGCCGAGCAGGAATTCCTCGAAATTCTGTTTGCCTATTCCGATCGCAAGTAAAAGCCCAATTGACGACCAGACCGAATAGCGGCCGCCGACCCAATCCCAAAAGCCGAACACGCGGTCGCTTCTGATGCCGAAAGCGGCGATTTTATCGAGCTGCGTGGACACCGCGCAAAAATGATCGGCGACCGCCGCCTCGCCAAGCGTTGCGGCGACGGCCTTGCGCGCGGTGGCGGCGTTGGTCATGGTTTCGATCGTTGTGAAGGTTTTCGAGCAGATGATGAAAAGCGTGGTTTCGAGCGGCACACGTTTCAAGGTGTCGCCGAGATCGGCGCCGTCGACATTGGCGACGGTGTGCAGCCGGAGATGACTTGGGACAAAAGGCGCGAGCGCCCGCGCGGCCATGGCGGGACCGAGATCCGAGCCGCCGATGCCGATGTTGACGATATCGGTAAAGCGTGCCCCGCTCGCGGACCTGATTTCGCCGTTGTGGACCGATTCGGCGAATGTCTGCATCTTCGCCCGTTCCGCCAAAACCTCCGGCATGACATCGTGGCCCTCGGCGAACATTGGCCTGCCCGAAAGATTGCGCAAGGCCATGTGCAAGGCTGGTCGGTGCTCGGTGGTATTGACGGGCTCGCCCGCGAAGAGCGCCGCCCGGCGCGCCTCGACACCGGCCGCGCGCGCGAGATCGAGGAGCAGCCCGAGCGTCGTTTCGTTGAGCCAGTGTTTCGAATAGTCGAACAGGAGATCGCCGAGCTTTATGTGAAAACGCGCGAACCTGTTTGGTTCGCCGCGAAAGAAATCCGCGATTGTTTGCCCGGCCATGGAGAGCTTGTGCGCTTCCAGCGCGGCAAGTGCCTTTTCCAATTCATGAGTAGCCATGCGTCACCCCAAGCGATTATAGGACGCAAGCGAGCTGCTTCAAATGGCAAAATAAAGTGCGGTTCCGGGCGGCGCGGACCGGCGGGACCGGTACACCATGGGCCGCTATTAAGCGGCCCATGGGACTCGTTTCGCATTTTTTGTCTAAATTAAAGGCCGCCCTGCCCGGCGGAAGAGCAAAAACCGGGCAGGCCGTACGGCGTCATGGGTTATACGCCCGCTCGCCGTGGTCGGTGATGTCGAGGCCTTCGAGTTCGGCCTGCTTCGTCGGCCTGAGACCGATGATAAGGTCGACGAATTTGTAGAGGATGGCCGAGCCGATACCTGACCAGAGCAAAGTGAAAAGCACGTTCTTCGCCTGGATGATCACCTGGGCTTTCATGTCGTAGTCCCCGGCCGAGGCAAAGCCAGGTTTGATCGTGTAGTCGGTAAGGCCGGTGCCGCCGAGGTAGGGCGCGACCAAAATGCCGGTGCCGATCGCCCCGATGATGCCGCCGATGCAATGCACGCCGAACACATCGAGGGCATCGTCGTAGCCGAATTTCGGCTTCACATACGCGCACATTGTGAAGCAAGCCGAACCGGCCACTATACCGAGAACGATCGATCCCATCGGACCGGCAAAGCCGGATGCTGGCGTCACCGCAACAAGGCCCGCGACCGCGCCCGAGACCATGCCAAGCAGCGAAGGCTTGCCCTTGAACAGCCATTCGGTGAACATCCAGCCGAGTGCCGCGGCGGCGGTCGCCACCATGGTGTTCACAAAAGCGAGCGAAGCCATTCCAGTCGCCTCGAGGTTTGAACCGGCGTTGAAGCCGAACCAGCCGACCCATAGAAGCGAGGCGCCGATCATCGACATGGTAACGGAATGCGGCGGCTCGATATCGTGTGGATAGCCGATCCGCTTACCAAGTATCAAGCAGCCAACAAAACCGGCGATACCAGAGTTGATATGGACCACGGTGCCGCCGGCGAAATCGAGCGCCCCCAATTTATTGAAATAGCCAGCATTGTTGAGAACCGCATCGAGATTGGTTTGCGCGGCTGCCTTGGCGGCATCGTCGGGGGCATCAGCAAGGGCCTTCGCGGCATCGCCGATCGCATCCGGACCCGCCCAGTACCAAACGCCATGCGCGATGGGGAAATAAATGAAGGTCACCCAAAGCAGGATAAAAACAAAGACCGCCGAAAACTTCATGCGTTCGGCGAGGGAGCCGACGATCAAGGCGGGGGTTATCATGGCGAAGGTCATCTGAAACACCATATAGGTATATTCGGGAATGACGACGCCGTTGGAAAAGGTCGGCACGTTCGAATCCGGGGTTATTCCTTTGAGAAACGCCCGGTCAAATCCGCCGACGAGATTGTTCCATTGATAGCCTTCGAGAAAGCCAAGCCAGGGATGGTCGCCTCCGGCGAAGGGAACCAATTCGTGGCTGCCTTCCGTAAAGGCCATCGAATAGCCGTAAAGGCACCAAACGACCCCAACCATCGCCACGATCGCGAATACCTGCGAAAGCATGGATGCCATGTTTTTTGTGCGCACCATGCCGCCGTAGAAAAGCGCGAGACCGGGAATCGACATCATCAGGACGAGCGCCGACGAGGTCAGCATCCAGGCGTTATCGCCTTTGTTGACAACGGGACCCGCGGCATCCGCGAAGGCCATCCCAGCCGCTCCCGCGGCCATCAAGAGCCCTAAACCGATCGCCTTTGGGGCGATCCTTGGAAGGAAACGAGATTTCATATCCAACTCCTACGAAACATCAAAATGGGGGAAGGTGCGTTAGATGGCTTCTTGATCGCGTTCTCCGGTACGGATCCGGACCGCTTGATCGAGCGCGGTAACGAAAATCTTGCCGTCGCCAATCTCGCCGGTCCGGGCCGCCGAGGTAATGGCATCGATCGTCTGGCTGACGAGTTCGCTCGCCACCGCGACCTCGACCTTCAACTTGGGCAGAAAGCTGACCGCATATTCCGCCCCACGGTAGATTTCCGTGTGGCCCTTTTGGCGGCCGTAACCT
This sequence comes from Beijerinckiaceae bacterium, assembly GCA_006514895.1. Classification (GTDB taxonomy): domain Bacteria; phylum Pseudomonadota; class Alphaproteobacteria; order Rhizobiales; family Beijerinckiaceae; genus Methylocapsa. The sequence continues at coordinate 22,428 of VDMG01000128.1, read as the reverse complement.
TTGACTTCGGTCACAGTCATGCCGTGCGCGCCAAGCGCCGTGAGCGCGTCGCGGACCTCGTCCAGCTTGAACGGCTTAATAATCGCAGTGACTATTTTCATGTTGCTTTTCCTGCTTGCCTCTACCTTGGGAACTTCGGAAACTTCGTGGAAATTGTTCATACGCGCAGGGCCAGGCGCGGGAAATCACGGCCGTGCTTGAGTCGCTGATAGCAAGCGTCGGGCCAGTTATCGCGCGCAATCCGGCGAAGCGCCGGGAAATTATCATGCTTAAGACTTGGTTTGGGCAGGAAGATGGCCATGCGGTCCGCCGGAACGGCCTAGGAATCAGCAATTTGTTAAAAATGGAGTTGGCAAGGAAGCGGACGAAAGCCGAAACGCCAGCATTCCAAGCCGGTCACGGAATCGTGATTGCCCGGAAACAAGCTAAACACTGACGACTATGGTATTACGTCCGAAGAACCACCCGCAAGCCACCCGCAAGCCAATCGTCTTTTTCGTTTCAGCGTGCGATTAAGCCCGTGCGAGACCGGACCTTGAGAAGATCAAGACGATAGAGTCCAGAGCTCTGGCGCTCAAAACAAAGCTTTCCGCTGGGCGGGCTTCGGGCGCATCAACCCCTCCTGAGCGACGGAGGCGACGAGACGGCCATCATGGGAGAAGAGGAGTCCGCGGGCGAACCCCCTCGCGCCGCACGAAGCCGGACTGTCTTGCGCGTAGAGGAGCCAATCGTCGGCGCGAAACGGCCGGTGAAACCACAACGCGTGATCGAGGCTCGCGACCTGGAGGCCGGTATCGAATACCGAATAGCCATGCGCGCCGAGCGCTGCGTCGAGAAGTGTCATGTCGGAAAGATAAGCGAGCACGGCGCGATGAATGGCGGGATCGCCGGGGAGCGGCCCCGTCGCGCGCAACCACACATATTGTTCGAGGGCGCCTGCTTCTTGCTTGACATAACGGGCGAGGTCGACGGGGCGGATTTCAATGGGGCGGTCTTGGGCGAACCAGCGGCGAATGGCTTCCGGCATGGAGGCGCCAAAGCGCCGTAGCATTTCGGTTTCGCTTGGAAGGCTTTCCGGCAACGGAACCTTGGGCATTGAAACAGCGTGGTCGAGCCCAGGCTCCTCAATCTGGAACGAGGCCGAGAGCGAGAAAATCGCGCGTCCGTGCTGGATCGCGTTGCAGCGCCGCGTGGTGAAGCTCTTCCCGTCCCGGATCCGGTCGACTTCATAGATGATCGGCACGGCCGGGTCGCCCGGCAAAAGGAAATAGCCGTGCAAGGAATGCGGCGCACGCCCTTCGACGGTGCGGGCCGATGCGACGAGCGCTTGCGCGACCACGAGGCCGCCGAACACGCGCTGCCAGCCAACCTGCGGGCTGCGCCCGCGGAAAATGTTTTCGTCGATCCGCTCGAGATCGAGGATTGTCAAAAGCTGGCCGACCGCATGCGACATGGGGCGCTGAACTTCCTTTCCGAAATCATCTCGTGAGGGGTGCCAGCGGTTCCGTCAACCCGCAAGTCGAAATCACTTGGAGCGGTCAGGGTCTAAAGCATTTTCAAGCGAAGGGGATACCGGTTCGCGTCAGGCAAATGCGATAAAACCGAAGAGCAGGACAAAACTCACAATGATGATTTCGGCTGGCCTTCTTGAATCAAAGGTTTCCTGCGCTCGTCGAGCAGGGCCGGATTGTCGCGCGAGACAAGATAGGTAATCGAAAAAAAAAATTGCGAGGAGCCCCCAGGCGGCAGCCCAGATTAGCGTGCCCGCGGCGCCAAACAAAGCACCGCGAAGACCAAAAACTCCGCTCCAAGCACAATCCGAATCCGGGCTGTCACGAAATCGTTTCGCTTTGTAAACGACGGCCGCCGACTGTCAGCAATTCTAAGATTGGCTCAACTTTCAGGTTTCAGTCTTCGAGGGAAGAGCGGTTTTCGCCCTTATTCGAGGGGGCGCGCCTCCTCTGGCAGCATGATCGGAATGCCGTCGCGGATCGGATAGGCAAGCTTGGCCGCGCGCGAAATCAATTCTTGGCTTTGCGCATCATATTCGAGGGTCGTTTTGGTGCGCGGACACACGAGGATTTCAAGCAGCCGCGGATCGATCCGCGACGGCTCCGGCGCTTGTTTCGCGCCCAATTCCTTTTTCTTTTCTGCCATCGCTATGTTCTCCCGTCTTTGGGTTTCCCTTGGAAATGCGTGGGACCGGCAATCCCGCGCGGATTTAGAGCATTTTCAGGCGAGTGGATACCGGTTCGCGTCAAGAAAATGCGATAAAAGAAAGATCTCAAGCTGCTTTCTGATTCCGCGGAATCTGAAAGCACTCTAATGCAACGGCGCCCCCGCGTTTTTCCCGCGCGCGAGTTCGATTTCGGTAATCGCGACGAGCACGTCCGCCCGGCCTTTCAGATCGCGCGCTTCGAGAAGCGCCTGCTTTTCCTTGGGGCTGCACGGACTCATCATGGATAGCGCATTGACGAGCGCCTCGTTCGGCGCGTTGTGGATGCTGTTCCAGTCGATCTGGAGATGGTTGGTCTCGGCGAAGTCGCGCAAAGTGCGTAAGACGCTGTCGCGATCGACCTGATCCTCGCCCGCGCGGGGACTGAAATCGACGGAAAATGGGCTAAAATCGGCGCGGCATTGCCGGTAGGGCTTGGACCCGGCCAGTTCCTCGACGATCTTGAACCGCGCAATTCCCGTCAGCGTGATAAGGTAGCGCCCATCGCCGGTTTCGGCGAATTGGGTAATTCTTCCCGTGCAGCCAACCGAAAACAGGGCCGGCACGCCGGTTGCCGTCCCCGCTTCTGGATCGGGCTGGATCATGCCGACGATCCGGTGACTTTTGAGGGCATCGTCCACCATGGCGAGATAGCGCTGCTCGAAGACGTTGAGAGGCAATTCGCCGCGAGGGAGCAGCAGGGCGCCCGCGAGTGGAAAGATCGGAAATACCGCCGGCAGTTCATCAGGGTCGCGATAAGTAAGGTTCATGCTCATTTCCAGTCCTTACCTTCTCCCTGCCTGCCTGTGCTCCAGGACACACATCCGGTCAACGAATACACGAGCCTCGCCAACACCGGCCCCATTTAACACCGCCGTATTTAATTGTAAAAATCGCGATTTCACCCGGTGAGCAATGTCAAATTTCGTTTTCACTCGCTGACGGCACGAGACATGTCGCTTGCATTCGCCTCATCGGGCTTCGAATCCCTCAGCTTCGTCACGTCCATGAGTTGTTGCCGTACTATTAGGCAAATGCCTAACTATTAGGCTCATCGTCGTGTTGGTAGCGGGAACTTGGCCGCAATCGCGGTCACTGGAGCGGGATGAGGAGGAAACCGGTTCGCGCATCCTGCTCTAAACTTTTGGAATCGATCACGATGATCTTGGATTCCAAAATCATCGTGATCTAAGGCCTCAAGCGGCGGTTCGCATCCTCTCGAACCCCGCGTCGAGATCCGCCTTGAGATCCTCGATGTCTTCGAGGCCGACGGAAAAGCGCAAGGCGGGGCCCGGCGGATTCCACGCCGTCGCGCTGCGATAAGTCCGGCAATCGAAGGGAATGACTAGGCTCTCGAAGCCGCCCCAGGAATAGCCCATGCCAAACAGTTTCAGCCCATCGAGCATCGCGGCGAGCGCGGCGGCGGAGCAGGGCGAAAGCAGGATGGAGAAAAGCCCCGACGAGCCCAGGAAATCGCGTTTCCAGAAGCTGTGACCCGGACAAGATGGAAACGCCGGGTGCAAAACCTGGACGACCTCCTTGCGGGCGGCGAGCCAGCGGGCCAGATCGAGCGCCTGACGCTGGGCCTCGCGCAGCCGGAGGTCGAGCGTGCGAAGTCCGCGCAAACTCAAGAAGACATCCTCCGGCCCGGCGCACATCGCGAAGGCGTCGAAGGTTGCCCTGAGCCGTGGAAACCATTCCGGGTTGGCGGATACGAGGCCGATAAGCAGGTCGGAATGGCCGCCGAGATACTTGGTTCCGGCTTCGACCGCCATGTCGGCGCCGCGCGCATGCGGCGGAAAAAACAAAGGCGTTGCCCAGGTATTGTCGAGGATCGTGCAAATCCCCTTCGCCCGCGCGAGCGCGGCGATTGCGGGGACATCCTGAACCTCGAAGCTCTGCGAACCGGGCGTCTCGACGAAGATCACGCTTGTATTCGGCCGGATCATGGAGTCGATGGAAGCCCCAATTGCGGGATCGTAATAGCTTGTCTCGACGCCCATGCGGGTCAAAACCGTGTCGCAAAAGATGCGAGAGGGACGATAGACCGCGTCCGTCACCAGAATATGATCGCCGGATTTGACGGCGGTCAGCAGGGCGAGGGTGATCGCGGCGAGGCCCGAAGGGGCAAGCACCGTTCCAGCGGCGCCGGAAAGCTCCGTCCACGCACTCTCCAGCGCCGCCGTTGTCGGTGTTCCCTGGGTGGCGTAGGAAAACCGCGCCTTGCGCCCCGATAAATCCTCCAAGGTTGGGAAAAGCACGGTTGAACCGCGATAGACCGGCGTGTTGACGAAGCCATGCTGCTCGCTCGGGCGGCGCCCGGCATGAACCAATTTCGTGCGGTTCTTCAGATGGAGGCGGTCTTGTGGCGTGGTGTCGGTCATTTTGCATCCGATCAGACTTTGGTGCGCCGCAAACTGGAGGGTTGACCGGCGCTTCGTCAAGTCCTTGAGTGAGATGGCGCCGATGCAAAGGAAAGTCCGGCAGACGCCATTTGCCAGCAGAGCCGCCGCGCGGCCCGCATTGGTGCAAACTTAGGGGCGGACTTGCCGGTTTGCTCCGTTTTGGGCAAAGTCGGGGTTCCTGTTAAGTGACCCAGCATGGGAGTTCCGCGCGTGCATATTTTGCAGCTCGTGCTTTTGGGCCTTGCCACCCTTGCCGGGATCGTTGCCAGCGCGGCCCTTTTGCAACAGGCGACCCGCCCGGAAACACCGTCCGCGTCTTTGAGCGCAACGGCAACCCCGCGCCGGGGTGAGCCCGGACCGTCATCTCACGAAATCGCGGCGGCGCGGCGCCTCCTGGATGAAGGGCTCACTGCGGCGCCGGAATACGCGGCTTTTTTCGATCGTTTGAAAAGCACATTTCCGCACGAATATGAGTCTTTTTTGGGGGGTATTTCAAAGCGTCTGGCCACAACGGGCGAGACAAGAAGCGCCGACTTCCTTATGGCGGAGGCCGTTCGTTCCCTGCGCCTTTCACGCGGCATTCTGGCGGCCAAGGCTGGCAACCCGGCTCTGGAACATATTTTCGAGTTGCAGTCCTCGATGTTGCGCGCGCTCGCGGCCAAGGATCCGCATCTCTGCGTCGATTTTCTCAATGGTGACGAGAGCTCAGGCTTTTTCGAATTTTCGGCACAAAACCGCGGTCTTGTGGCGGCCATGGGAATTGCGGGAATTGACGCCATTCAGGACGGCGAGGTGAAAAAGGTCGAAAGACCGCCGCCGGCGGGGACGGATTTCGACGCGCTCGAAAAGGCGTTGCGCGCCAGGGGTCTCGACACCCCAGAGATTGAAGCGCTGCTCGACGGCAAGGCCAGCGATCCGCCCATCGCCGACGCAAAGATGTGCCGGGCCGGTCAGATCTATCTCGAAACTCTCGCCGCGATGCCAGAGCCCACAAGGTTGCGTATTTACGGTTTTGCCGTCGAACTCATGGCGCGATCGTGATGCAACCCCGGCTTCTCTCGGGGGTTGCCGCGGTTCCATCGAACGTCTTTGCCGCACTGCCGCCTTAAGCTTCGTGTTTAAACGACTAAGCTCGGTAGTGCGGTGTTCAGCTATGCGCGCCCTGAGCTATTCGCCGGGGGAAACCAAATGTCGAATGAAAACGAAACGCGGCGCCGGGAAATCAAAGCCCGTCTCGAATGCGCGGAAAAAACTCTCGCCGCGACGCGCAGCTCGGCCGACGGCCACAGCCGCGCGATCCGGCTTCATCTCGAACGGGAAATTCACGCCAGGAACAAGGATTTAGCCTTGCTTGACGTGCAATTGGCCGGGTCCGGCAGCCCCCCCTGCATGCCCGGACAGGAAACAATAGCCGAGGCGGCAGCCGGGCAAAACCCGGTAAGTTGCCGTTCGCAATCACCCCCCAAGACCGAGCCGGAGTCTCAAGACCAAAATCTCGGATGACGCAAATATCAGGAGCAAGCCTCCGGATCGCGCGCCCGCGACCCACGAGCACCAGACTTGCCTATGACGATAGGCGCCAAGATTGCCCAGCGCCTGCGTCACACCTTCTGGAACAGTTTGAGGGCGTTGAGCACTGTCTCGATGATCCCCCAAGCCAGCGGGATGCCGACGAAGCCCCATCCAAGAATCAAGTGGAGTCGGGTGGTGCCGCCTTGCCGTCGCCCATGCGTTGCCATGATCATCTCCTTACGCCACTCCCACTTCGTCCAACACTTCCTGCTTCATATAGTGACGCTCGTGGACGGCCTTTATCATGTAATTGCAGATGAAGCCGATGACGAGCCGTCCCGCCATTATGTACATGGTCGCATTGTATGCCTGTGTCTTCGGCACGCCGTGATTGATTTGGTACTCGCGGATGTAGTTGACCAACACCGGACCGAAAACGCCCGCGGCGGACCAGGCCGTTCAGCAAGCCGTGGATGGCGCCCACATAGCGTATACCGAACATATCCTTGAGATAGGCTGAACGCATAAACCTGACCGATACAGAGATGGATACACAGCGCCGCCGGCGGTACCATCCACCGGCTGAAGCCCGGATTCGCGATCGTTCGGTTTCGGTCCAGATAGGATGCTAAGTTCATTTCGTCCCCTATTCTCTGCAAATTACACAATATATTCCTCTCATGAATGTTTTTAAAATTCATGGAAATATTTAAATGATACTATACGTATTTTATCACAATACTGTTTAGACTGATAGATGCATCAGAGTGAAACTTTTACATTCCCCGAGTTGTCATTATTTAAGAACCAGATGTTGCAATTCAAAGAAATCACGTTACTGGCAACCGAAATATACTTCACGTCCTTGTCTCGATTATCAACAGAGACGAAAGGACTTGCGGCACATGCCGATATGAAGGGCGAGCGCGGCGGGAGGCATCAGCCACCTGGTTGAAGCCGGGCTTGGCGATGAGCCGTTCGCGTTCAAGGTGCTGGGCGTTGCCGCACCCGTTTCGCTGGACTTGTTCATGCTCTTTGACCCCCGAAATGCGCCGGTCAAGGATGATCCAGCCGCAGCGTAACCTTAACCAATGCCGGTGAGGCTGCCCGCGTCACGCCTTGGCAATGCGCGAAAGGGTTTCCTCGATGGGACGGGCGAGCGCGAGCATCAAGCCGGCGATTGCCTCTATGTCATCAAGCTGCGCATGCGGTAAATGGGCGGGAAGACCCTCCGTCGCGTCGGTGGCGGCCGCCACGATGCCCGGGTCGTCCGGGTAGAGCCAAGGCTTTCCATTTGCCGCGCGATGGACCTCGATTTTTGCATGCGCGTCGCGTTTGAAACCTTCGACGAGAATGAGATCGGCCGGACTCATCCGGCGCAGAAGATCGGCAAGACTAGGCTCCTCCGCCCCCCGCAGTTCATGCATCAAGGCGAAACGCCGGGCCGAGGCGACGAGGACCTCCTGCGCGCCCGCCTCCCGATGGAGGTAGGAATCCTTGCCCGGCTGATCGACATCGAAAGCATGATGCGCGTGTTTCAACGTCGAAAGGGTGAAGCCGCGTTCGCGCAAAAAGGGAATTAGCTTCACGATCAACGTCGTCTTGCCGGCGCCGCTCCAGCCGGCAAGGCCGATCACCCGCATGGTTCGAACTCCCGCGAACCTTTGCTTGGCATAAAAGCTTGCATGGTTCTTCCCCAGCCTCGTGCGGGATTAAGAAACAAGCCGCGTGGCCACGCTCCCATGTCCCGCGCGCTTGTTCTAAAATCAAAATCTCGCACCCCCAAAGGACCATGAGCCCTTCAACTTCGATCCCTATGGTCTTTAATCTATTCGTTCGCATGATCTTATCCAAAAAGTCCGCAACTTTTTTGGTATATGCTCCAGGCAAAATTTGAAAGCGCCGCCGAAGATGATTTTTGGAGTTTCCTCCACCTCTCTCGATCTGCGGGGACTGAATTGTCCGTTGCCGGTGCTGCGGACTCGCAAGATGCTGCGGAGGCTAGCGCATGGCTGCCGTCTGATCGTCGAATGCACCGATCCGCTCGCCGTCATCGACATTCCGCATCTCCTGCGCGAGACCGGCGACACGCTGGAGCACCAGGAGGCGAGCAATGGCCTCTTTATATTCCATATCAAGCGTGGCAAGGGATGAGGGAACAATTTTGCCCCTGGCCCGCCGGTGCCGCGGAACAGCTGCTTTGAGCCTATTCCGGCCTTATCCTATATATGCTGCAACTGACTAAAGCCGCGCCTGGGAATTGGCAGTGTGATTGAAGTGCAAAACTCCAAAACCCCGGCGTTTTCGCCGCATGCGTTGCGCGGCCGCGTCCTGGCGAAAGTAATCGATGGCTTCGGTCCCGCCGCCGCGACGGCAATTTCCGTTTCCTTCGTCCTCGCGCCGGTTCTTTGGATATTCCGGCGCCGCAGAGAACGCGCGGAGCCGTGACGCATGTCCCAAGGAATTCAGAGATGGCCTTGAATGTCGCCGTCCAGATGGACCCGATCGACAAGATCAATATCGCGGGCGATTCGACCTTCGCGCTCTTGCTCGAGGCCAGCGCCCGGGGACACCGGCTTTCCTACTATACTCCCGACAAGCTTTCGCTACGCGACGGCCGCGTCGTGGCTGCCGCGGCACCGCTTGCGGTGCGCGATTCCGCCCGCGATCACTTCACCCTGGGCGACGCCAGACCGCTCGATCTCGCCTCGTTCGACGTCGTGCTTTTGCGGCAAGACCCGCCTTTCGATCTCGCCTATATTACGTCGACCCACTTGCTTGAGCATTTGCAGCCGAACGTGCTGATCGTCAATGATCCGGCCAGCGTGCGCAACGCGCCCGAGAAGCTTTTTGTGATGAATTTTCCCCAGCTTATGCCGCCGACCTTGATCACGCGCGACCGTGGCGCCATCGAGGCCTTTCTGGACGAGCATGGCGAGGCGGTAATGAAGCCCCTGCATGGGCATGGCGGCGCGGCGGTTTTCAAAATCGCCCGCCGGGATCCAAATTTTGCCTCGCTATACGACCTTTTCGCAGCAAGCTTTCGCGAGCCATGGGTGGTTCAGCGTTTTTTGCCGCAGGTCACAAATGGCGACAAGCGCATCATCCTCGTCGATGGTGTGCCGGCTGGTGCGGTCAACCGGGTTCCGGCCGAAAACGACATTCGCGCCAATTTGGCGCGTGGTGGCGCCGCGTCGGCGGCCGTTTTCACCGCTCGCGAGCGTGAAATTTGCGCGGTGATCGGCCCCGAACTCAAGCGGCGCGGCCTGCTTTTCGCGGGAATCGACGTCATCGACGGTCATTTGACCGAGATTAACGTGACCTCGCCAACCGGAATCCGGGCGATCAAAAGGCTCGGCGGTCCGGACCTCGCGGTCACGATCTGGGATGCGATCGAAGCAAAATTGGCAACAAACTCAGCCTTGTCTTTCACGGAAGGAACCCAAATTGTATAAGGGCTCAAAGGCCCCGGAGAAACAACGGGGCCGACGCCCATCGCCCCCTCATCGTACCCAATGAGCGCCATGCTCGAGACAGCGCCGCCGGTCCCGCCCCGGCGCCACCGGATCACCTTGCCGCATGGAGTCTATTTCCATCGGGCGGGCCTGCGCGCCAAGATTGCGGCACTCCATGTGGAGGGCAAGCCGGCTGTCGAGGCGCGCAAGGAAACGGTCGCGCTTTTTCGCGATGCCTTGGACCAGGCTCGCGGGCTTGCCCACAAAGCGTTCCTGGCCGATGGCGGCGGCCTCGCCTGCGCAGGCCGTCTCGCGCATATCGAAGACGATCTGATCCGCGAGATTTTCCACTATGTAACGGCTTACGTTCATCCAGCCGCGAACGGCCCGGGCGGCGAAGCCTTTGTGATCGCCGCGGTGGGGGGATATGGCCGGGCGACCCTTGCCCCGTCTTCGGACATCGATCTGCTTTTTCTGCTTCCTCCGGCGGCGGCGCCGCGCGAGAAACGCATCATCGAGGCGATCCTCTATATGCTTTGGGATCTCGGTCAGAAAGTCGGCCTTGCGACGCGCTCGGTCAAGGAATGTCTCGTCCAGGCCCGCAATGACATGACCGTCCGCACGGCACTCCTTGAAGCACGCTTAATTCTCGGCGACCACACGCTTTTCGAAAACATGCGGACGCGGTTCGAGCGCGAAATCGTGCAACGAACCGCGGCCGAATTCGTCGCGGCGAAGCTCGCCGAACGGGACAGCCGCATCGCGCTGGCCGGCCGCTCGCGCTATCTCGTCGAGCCGAATGTCAAGAACGGCAAGGGCGGCCTTCGCGATCTCAACACGTTGTTCTGGATCGCCAAATATGCCTACCGGCTGCGCGAGGCGGCCGATCTCGTCGGCGCCGGCGTGTTTTCCCGTTCCGAATATAGGCTGTTTTGCCGTTGCGAGGAGTTTCTCTGGAGGGTGCGCTGCCATCTGCATTATTTAACGGGCAGGCCGGAAGAGCGGCTGAGCTTCGACCATCAACGCCGGATCGCGAGCCAGCTCGGCTATTCGGCGAGGGGCGGTCTCGCCAGCGTCGAGCGGTTCATGAAACATTATTTTCTGATCGCCAAAGATGTCGGCGATCTAACCGCGATCGTCTGCGCGGCACTTGAAGAACGGCAAGCCAAGCCATCCGCGAGGCTCGATAGATTTAGACCGTGGCGGCGCAAGCGGGCAGCCATCGCGACGGGCGATTTCGAAGTTGAGAATGGCCGCGTCACGGTGACCGGGCCGGAGGTTTTCGCCCGCGATCCAGTTAATCTCATCCGGCTGTTCTGGGTCGCCGACCGCAATGGCCTCCCGATCCATCCAGACGCGACTCGGCACGTCACAAGGGCACTCAAACTTATCGATGCGAAGTTGCGCGCCAACCCTGAAGCCAACCGGCTGTTTCTCGGCATCCTGACGTCCCGCAACGAGCCAGAAATCGTTCTGCGGCACATGAATGAAGCCGGTGTTCTTGGGCGCTTCATCCCGGAATTCGGCCGTATTGTCGCGCTGATGCAATTCAACATGTATCACCATTACACCGTCGATGAGCATCTCTTGCGCGCGGTGGGAAATCTTGCCGAGATCGAAGCGCAAAGGCTTACTGCGGAACTCCCTCTGGCGACAGAGATTATGCCGTCGATCGCCAATCGGAGAGCGCTTTTTCTTGCACTTTTCCTGCATGATATCGCCAAGGGGCGGACGCAAGATCACTCCAGCGCCGGAGTTGATGTCGCGCGCGCACTTTCTCCGCGTCTCGGCCTTAACGAAGCCGAGACCGAGACCGTGGCGTGGCTGGTCGAGACCCATTTGGTCATGTCAGATACCGCGCAGCGGCGCGATCTCAGCGACAGCACGACCATCACGACCTTCGCCAATCTCGTGCAGACGCTCGAACGTCTTAAAATGCTTTTTGTTCTGACCGTTTGCGACATCCGCGCCGTGGGTCCGGGGGTCTGGAACAATTGGAAGCACGAACTCTTGCGCACCCTTTATTGGGAGACCGAGGTGGTGCTCGCCGGCGGCCACTCGGCGATCGACCGCAAGGAGCGCGTCGCCGGGGCCCGCGCGGAACTGCGCCGCGCGCTTCCGAACTGGCCGGATCTCGATTTCGAGGCCTATGCGGCGCGTCTTCCGCAAGCCTATTGGCTTAAGGCCACACTGGAACAGAAGCTTCTTCACGCCAAGCTTTTGAATATGACCGAGGTCGAGGTGCCCGCGCCAATAACCCATGTCCGCACTGATCGCGACCGTGGTGTCACAGAACTCACGATCATCGCGCCCGACCATGCCAGGCTATTGTCGATCGTTGCCGGTGCTTGCGCGGCGACGGGGGCCAATATCGTCGACGCGCAGGTATTCACGACGGCCGATGGCATGGCGCTCGACACGATTTTCGTTTCGCGTGCCTTTCGCTACGACGAAGACGAATTGCGCCGTGCCGGCAACACCCTGCTTGCGATCGAGCGCTCGCTCAGTGGACAAATCAGGCTGCAGGACATGATTGCCGCTAGGACACGGCAAGCCGGACTGGACCGCAATGTGTTTCGCATCCATCCGGAAGTATCAATCAACAATACGCTTTCCCGCCGCTTCACCGTCCTTGAAGTGACCGGCCTCGATAGGCCAGGTCTGCTTTATGAATTGACGGCGATTTTGTCCCGGCTCAGCCTGAATATCGCCTCGGCCCATATCGCAACATTTGGCGAAAAGGCTGCGGACGTGTTTTATGTGACCGATTTTGCCGGGGAGAAAATTACCTCCGTTCATAAACAAGACGCGATCCGGCGGGCAATTTTGCGAATTTTCGAACCGGCCAAGGATGCCGTCCTTGCAACCGGCACGGGACCTTAGACCATAAGAGTGCTTCAAAGGGAACCGCTCATGGTCTCTATCTCTTTGTTTTGTCACGTGATCTCCTCCAAAAAGCCTGCAACTTTCTGGCAATGTGCCGTCGCATTCCGCGGCAATGCGGCACGGGCTCCGCGAACTTGATTTTGGTTGCTGGATAACAAATATCCCGGCGTAGCTTGTCATCGAGATTTGTCATTTCATAGAGCGATCATGAACGATTCAAAAAAAGCAGAAAACGACCCCGCCGCGACGAACAAGGACGGCTCCATTGGCGATGTGGGAGCGGAGTTCCCCGGCCCGGCCGGGCAAGCCCCGGCGGGAGAACCGGATCCCTTCGTCGTCTTGGAAAACCTCCGGCGCGAAAACGCGGAGTTGAAAGACAAGGTCCTGCGAACCCTCGCCGAGATGGAAAACCAGCGCCGCCGCGCCGAACGCGAGATCGCCGACGCAAAAACTTATGGCGTAACCTCATTTGCCCGCGATATGCTGACTGTCGCCGATAATTTGCGCCGCGCCGCCAGTAGCGCACCGCCGGGTGCCCACGAGCCAGAGGGAGCCGCGCTGAAAACCTTGATCGAGGGAATTGAACTCACCGAACGGGACTTCCTGTCGCGGCTTGGCAAATATGGCGTCCAAAAGCTCGAACCGCTTGGCACGAAATTCGACCCCAATTTGCATGAGGCATTGTTCGAAGTGCCCGGCGAGACTGCGCCCAATGGCACGGTCGTGCAGGTTATGGAGGATGGATACACGATCGGCGATCGGGTGCTTCGACCGGCCAAGGTCGGGGTCTCCCGGGGCGGGCCGAAACCCGCAAACCAAAACGCTTCCACGTGATCCGTGGAAGCGTTCGTTGATTAGTCGCGCGAAGCGTTGGCCCAATAACCGGCTAGCTCATGCCATGGACGAGCCGGTTAATATTTGAAGGTGATGCCTACCCCACCGACCCAGGGATCCAGCGCAACATGGGTCCGGATCGGGATACCCAAATTCAGGAGATCTCCAGAAGCATCGGTCGAGTAGATGATCTTCTTGCCGTCGACAAAGACGCCCCAGTTTGGGGTCAGCATCCAGTCGGCGCCGGCTTGCATGACGAAGCCGAAATTCTGATCGACGGCGAGATTGGTGAGAATGCCATCGCTGATATTGCCGAAGTTGAGCACATAGACGGCGCCGACGCCTAAATAGGGCTGAAAGGCACCGAAGTTGGTGAAGTGGTATTGAAGGAGCAGCATGGCTGGCCCATAGCGCACGCTTCCTAACTCATTCGTACCCAATTGGGGTGTTAAAGTGAGGCCCGTCGCTTTGAGATGCGCGATGGGAGGCACGCCGGCGGACAAGGCGATCGCCCAATTCGGCGTGACGAAATAGCCCGCTTCCAAGCCCAAGGTATAATCTGGCCGGGTGGCAATGTTTGCGATCGCTCCTTGGGCTGACGTGGGCCCGAGCGCTCCTGCGGGTACGGGCAAGAAATTGAAGAACCCGCCTCCGGTATTCTCCGCGTTGGTCTCTTTGAAAACGCCCAGGGCGCCGACATGGACGAAGAATATCGGCGAAGCCGGCGGAATCGGCTCCGGAGGCGTCGGGGTCAAATCCGCGGCGTTGGCACGCGTAATGGTGAGGGCTGCGAGCAACGCAGTGGCCCAAACTCTGATAGAACCGGTCATGAACTCTCCCTCCATGCTTTCTTGTGGAGTTAGGGTTCACGCGATATTGAGTTTTTGTCAAACGATCGGTGCTTGCCACGAGCGTTTGGATGAGCACTATGGCTTTTTTGCCACGCTCCGAAGCCGTGGGCAGACTGCCTGGGCAATTTTGATCTTGAGCAATATGGGCTCTGCCGCGTTGCTCTACGGTCCACCAATAAGCTTATCAAAGAGCCCAGAGGAAAGTCCCGCACGTCAAAGGAAACGCCAAGGAAATGAGGAACCACCGGATGCGAACTGCAATCAGCCTGAGAAGCGGGAGAGAGGCTCTCCTCGTTTATTTCGTTATATTGCTTTGGTTTAGCTTCGGGCTTTCCGAAGCCGTTGCGCATTCGCGGCTGGTCCGGTCGGATCCTCCGGCACGCGCGGTGCTGGATACGGCTCCCAAGGAGTTGAAGCTGTGGTTCAACGAGGCCGTCGAACCAGCCTTCGCGAAATTTTGGATCGTGCCGGCGCAGGGAGACCAGATTCCCTTGACCAGCCGCGGCGACACTACCGATAAGCGCATTCTCATCGTCACGCTTCCCAATAATTTGCCGGCTGGGCCGGTGAATATCGGATATCATGTCTTGTCCGTTGACGGACACACTGTCGATGACAAGCTAACCTTCACGGTCAAGGCTCCGGCTTAGGGCGCCACAGTCATGATCGATCCACTTGCGATTGTCCGTGCCTTTGGAACTTTCGGGGCCGCGATCATCGTTGGGACCGGAGTACTAATCTGGTACACGCGCGATGCTCTCGAGCCAGCGGGAGCTTCCATTTGGCGCGGCCGCGTTGTCTTAACGGTTTTGGTGGCTGCCTTTATCGGAGCAATTGCGACCTGTATCGGTGCGGTGGGGGCCGCCGCCGCCGCCGCCGATACGACGTTTTTTTCGGTCAATGGCGCGATCGTGGAGACTTTTCTCTTCAACACCGGGGTTGGCCGGATCGCGATCGTTGAAATTGGCTGCGCCATAGCGGCTTGCATCCCATCCGTTATTGCCTGGGTCACGCTCAAGAAATCATCGATTTCAAACCTGGCATTGTTGTTGGCCGCGGAGATTGCGGCCGTTGGCCTCGTTACTTTTCCTTTCAACAGCCATCCGGTTACGCTGGATCAGCAGGTCGCGGGTCTTTTGGCCTCGATTGCGCACCGGCTTGCTTTGGCTGTTTGGGCTGGCGGGTTGCCGGCGCTTATTATGCTCATTGGAGCCGGACCCGTTCCGGATGACACGCGGCGATTGGCGGCGGTCGTCCTGCGCCGCTTTTCTCGGCTCGCGACACTCGCGATGGGCGTCCTTCTGGTCACCGGGGTCCTGTTGACGTGGTACCTCGTCGGAAATTTTCCGGGAATGATTGGAACGGAATACGGACGCCTCTTGCTCCTCAAGCTCGCGATGCTTGGCGGCGTTCTGTTCATTGCCAGCGGACTGCAGCGCCAACTTTTGCCGATGCTTGAGCTGAAGCCGAGCGATCGCACGTTTCGGCGCTATGCCAACCGGGTCAAGCTCGAAACCGTCCTCGCGGTCCTCATCGTCGTGATCGCCTCCGATATGGCGGGATTGGCCCCGCCCGAGCATGAGAACATTGTCTGGCCGCTGCCATTCCGTTTCTCCTTCGCGGCGACCTGGGCGGCGCCTTGGGTTCCAACGCGCTTCATCGGCGGCAATTTGCTGATTTTGCTTGGCCTGGCGGGCCTCGTTTTCGGCCTGATGCCATCGCTGCGGCCTGCCTGGTTCCGCCTTCCGAAAAACGCTTCTCTTGGAGCGGGCATTGCCACCGTGGCGGCGGGAGCCGGTCTCGCTTTTCCGGCGATATCGGTGCAGGCCTTTCCGGATACCTACCTCTCGACAGACATTCCTTACGCGGCGACATCCATCGCTGCCGGTCTCAAGCACTATGAAGACAATTGCACAGGCTGTCATGGCACTGGCGGCCACGGCGATGGACCGGCGGCTTCCGGCTTGCCGATTAAGCCGGCTGATCTTTCAGCGCCACACACTGCCTTGCACACCGGCGGCGATCTCTATTGGTGGGTAACCCATGGCATTACAAATTCCCCAATGCCAGCCTTTAGCGATGTGCTCACCGACGACGAGCGCTGGGACATCATCAATTTTCTCGGCGCTTTTTCCGTCGGTTATCAAGGACGTGTCATCGAACCTAAGGTCCAGCCCGGCCAGTACTGGCTGGCGCCGCCGGACTTTGAAGTCACCGATGAAACCGGCAATACCAATCTCTTGACTGACTACCGCAAGAAGTCCGCCGTCCTTGTGGTACTTTTTTCCTGCTCGCAAGAGAACGTGGCGCAAGAGACGGCGCGCCTCGAACAGCTGTTGGCCGCCCGCGACCGGCTGGCCCGGAACGGTGCCAAGATCATCCTTGTGGCGCCCGGTAAGATTTGTGAGCCCTTGCGCGAGCGTGCAAACGGCAAGATTCTGGTCGCCAATCACGATATCGCGGACGTGGCCGCGACTCTTGGCTTGTTCACCCGCTCTTTTCACAACCGGCAACAGACTGTGGTCAGGGTTCCGGAATTGCATGCCGAGTTCTTGTTCGATCGCTCGGGTTATATCCGCGCCCGTTGGCTTCCCGTCGAAGACGATAGCTGGAGCGATCCCGGCTTCATCGAAACCCAACTTGAAATCCTGGCGCGGGAACCGCCAGAGCCGCCGCCGCCGGGTCCTCACGACCACTGAGTGCCGGCGCCGCAGACCATGACCGCTTCATATTGAAGCGGTCATGTTAAAAGTCTGCAACCTTTGTGCAGATCAAGCTCTTGCTTTGGCGTCACAACATCGCGGGCAGCACTCTGTCCGGCGGGCGGTGGCCGTCCATGAAGGTTCTTATGTTGATGATGACCTTCTCGCCCATGTCGACGCGGCCCTCCGCCGTCGCCGAGCCCATATGCGGCAAGAGCGTGACTTTGCCGGCATTGGCCAGTCTGATGAGCTTCTGCGAGACCGCTGGCTCATGCTCGAAAACGTCGAGCCCGGCACCGGCCAGCTCATCCGCCTCGAGCATACGGGTGAGTGCGGTCTCGTCGATGATTTCACCCCGCGCCGTGTTGATGAGGATGGCGTGCGGGCGCAGAACCTTTAGCCGGCGCGCCGACAGCAGATGATAGGTCGCGGGCGTGTGCGGGCAATTGACCGAAACGATGTCCATGTGGGCGAGCATTTGATCGAGAGATTCCCAATAGGTCGCCTCCAGCGCTTCCTCGATCGCGGCGGCGGCGGGGCGCCTGTTATGATAGTGAATCTGTAAGCCGAAGGCCTTGGCCCGTTTGGCGAGAGCCTGGCCGATGCGGCCCATGCCCACGATCCCGAGCCGCTTGCCGCTGATCCTCCGCCCAAGCATCCAAGTCGGCGCCCAACCGGTCCATTCGCCAGCGGGAATAATTTTTGCTCCTTCGACGATTCGCCGCGCCACAGCAAGGATCAGCGCCATCGTCATGTCGGCCGTGTCCTCGGTAAGGACGCCGGGTGTATTGGTGACGGTTATCCCGCGTGCCAAGGCGGCGGTCACGTCGATATTGTCGACGCCATTGCCGAAATTGGCGATGAGTTTCAAGTGCGGCCCGGCGAGTTCAATGAGCTCGGCATCGATCCTGTCGGTTACGGTTGGTACAAGCACCTCGGCGTTGCCTAAGACTTCGGCGAGCGCGCTGCGCGGCAGCGGCTTGTCGTCGATGTTGAGCCGTGTCTCGAAAAGCTCGCACATGCGGGTTTCAACGGCGCCGGGCAATTTGCGGGTCACAATAACGAGCGGCTTTTTCCGGCCCATTCTCCTTGTCCTTTAGGCTCGCCGGATGCGATTTTTAAAAACCCCCGGATCGTGCGAACTGCCCGTTCATCCTTGGCGTGCTCGGCCTTGCAAGGCCGGTCTTCACCTGGCGTTAACGCTGGGCGGCACACAAGGGAAAGTGTTTCCGCCGGCTGTCTTCCGCCCTCTGTAGCAGATGGCGGCTCAAAGACAAGAACGCTGGCGGATCTCCGTCCCGCCAACCAGCGGGTTTATATAAGCCTACCGCTTCGCGGCGCCGCAACAGGAATGAACCATCAGCCGAGGAGGAAAAATTTGTCGCGTTGTTCCGGTCTCGCCGTGGCTGCCGCCTTCTGCGCCTTGGCCGCTGGGCTAACCGCGCAAGCAGAGCAGATTGGCTCCGCAAGCGGACTGCCCATTCCGCGTTATGTGAGCCTGAAGTCCGATCGCGTGAATCTGCGTGAAGGCCCCTCCAAGGACCATCGGACCATCTGGGTCTTTCAACGGGCCGGACTTCCAGTCGAGATTACCGCCGAATTTGAAATTTGGCGAAAGGTCCGCGATTCGGATGGGGCGGAAGGCTGGGTGCTTCATTCGCTTCTTTCGGGGCGGCGCACGGCACTGGTCGCGCCATGGAAGAAGGGAGTGGTATCGATCCTCTACAGCAAGGCGAACCCCAAATCGGCGCCGGTCGCGAAGTTGCAGTCCAATGTGATCGCCAATGTGCGCAACTGCGACGGCACCTGGTGCCGCATCTCGGGCGAGGGCTTCGATGGCTATATCGAGCAAGCGAACCTGTGGGGCGTCTATCCGAACGAAAAGATTGAATGAGCGAGCGCCTGCCGGGAAGTGAAACCGGGCGCGCAACTATGTTATCCCCAGATGCCTAAGCGGCTCGGGGCTGTTTGAGGAGACGCATGACACGACACGCTTCCCGCCCGGCAATCACCGCGATGGAGCGTTGCGTTTAAGCCAAGTCAGTTGTCTTTGGCGTGCCCAGTCAAACGCGCCCAGCGCTCCTGGAGCGTGGACGGTAAGGTCTTGAGATTGTGACCGACCACGTCCCAGTTCACCATCGGACGGTCGAAGCTTCCTTCCGGGCCGCTGGTATTGCGTATCGAATCGGACACATAGGCCGCGCCGACGGTAAGGATTATGCCAACTATGATCCCGAAAAACATGCGCATCCAAGCCCCTTTTTGCCCTGAGTCGTTCCCCCAAGACTTAGGGATCGAGTCTAGCTTTTGTTTTTGCATCTGGTCAAGCGCTCTGTGTCATTTCCGCGCGCTGAGAGGAAGCGGCGCTGGGTGGCGCGTCCCGGCAGTTGAATGAGAAGGGGGGACGGCAGGCCGGGAACGGAAGCGCCATCGTCGCGTTCACTGATTGGCTCGACGCGCCAACGCGCCTTGAAGTGCGTTAGAAAAGACCGTGAAATTAGCCAAGCCAATGGCTGAATTCTCATGCGCCTGTCCTACGCGGGTGCCGGGTTCCCGGATTTCACCTTTGCGCGGGATTCAAAACCACGAATGGGGAGAGATAAGGAGACACAATGGCCGCTGAAACTGTACGGCGCGAGGTCCGGTCTTCCGCGGAACTTCAAGAAGTCTGTCTGCGGACCTTGAAGAAATGCCCCGGGTTCGAACGGGTCGATGCGATTTTGATCCAGCCGCGCGACAATATTGACAATATTGAAGGAGCCGCGAACTGGACCGTGGCGGCGGTCAGGCCGCGTGTCGATAACCAATTTCTGAGAGGCGCACGGGAGACAATCGGCCTTCTGCAGCAAACATATCAGTTGAATCCGGTCGAGGCGCAAGCGCGCGGCATCAAGCGCCGCACCTAGAGCATGTCCTTAAAAAAGTTGCCGGCTCTTCGGATTGGATCGTGCGAGCAAAGCAGATAGATACCATAATCGATAGATGATGGTCTCAGAGACGAGCGGTCCAATTCGGGGCGCCATGGCATCTTCGTTTTTGCATGTTCTTAGCCGCCTAACAGCTTTCCGTTTTCGAGGTGGCCGCCCTTTCCCCGTGCGGATTTGACGCGGCAGAGCCGCTTTATTTCAAAATGTGAACGAGTGTTGATGGTTGCCCCCATCTTCTTCGCGGAGATAGGCTCCGGGTAGCTGGCGTGAGCTTCCGTTTGGGCATATCCGGTTAGGCTGCTCGCAAAGCTGCGAGCTCCCGGGTGTTTTCCGCTCGCATGGAATTGCGGGATTGAAAAGGAACCGCTCGAAATCATAGAGTCGGAGCGTGCCGGAATCGAAACAGCCGGCCGGCTGTTTCGGGACATGCTCTAGGTCTCCCTTGCTATGGCAAAAAGGGGCCCTGGTTTTGGTCAACGCGCATATTCTCGGGACCGGCGCCTACGCTCCCAAGCGGATTTTAACAAATCAGTATCTTGCGGAGCTGGTCGACACGACCGATGCCTGGATCACCGGGCGCACGGGCATCAAGCAACGCCGGATCGCGGCTGAAGGAGAAGTCACTTCCGATATGGCCGTTATCGCGGCGCGTCACGCGCTTGCGATGGCCGCCACCAAGGCCGAGGATCTCGACATGATCATCGTCGCGACGGTTTCGGCCGACATGCCGTTGCCCTCATGCGCGGTCATCGTTCAAGCCAAGCTTGGCGCCGCCCGCGCCTTTGCCTTCGATGTCTCGGCTGCTTGCGCAGGTTCTCTTTATGGATTGAGCATCGCCGGCCAATTCATCCAAACCGGCAAGGCGCGCCGCGTGCTCGTCATCGGCGCAGAGCTCCTGAGCCGCCTCGTCGATTGGAGCGACCGCAACACTTGTATTCTTTTTGGCGACGCGGCGGGCGCGATGATTGTCGGGCCAGCGCATGATCGGCGGCGCGGCCTCCTCTCGACGCATCTTCATTCCGACGGGACGGCCGCTGAAATCTTGTCGATCCCGGGCGGCGGCAGCCAGCATCCTCAGTCCGCGGAAGTGCTTGCCAGGAAGATGGATAAGATCGCGATGAACGGGCGCGAGATATATAAGTTCGCGGTTCGCGTGTTGCCGGAAGTAATCCTCGAAGCGCTCGACGCGAATGGACTTCACGTTTCCGACATCGACCATATTGTCCCGCATCAAGCCAATGCGCGGATCGTCGAATCGGTTCTGGGGAGGCTTGGCATTCCACTCGAAAAATGCTGGATGAACCTCGACCGCTACGGCAATACGTCGAGCGCCTCGTTGCCGATCTCGCTCGACGAGGCCAATAGGGCGGGCCGCCTCAAGCCTGGAGACCTTATCGCGATGATGGCGATCGGCGCCGGTATGACATGGGGCAGCGCTTTGATGCGGTGGTAGCGCGGCGTCAAAGCGCCGAAGCCAAACCGGCCTTTCAACAAGCCGGCTTTTCAAGGAATCTTTGAAGTCCTTGGTTCAGCCGGATTGATGGTTCGCGAAGCCAAGTCTCAAGCGAAGTTTTTACTTGGCGACGACGACCTTGCTGGCGGTGGCAACGACGGCTTTCTTGAAGGCCCCTTCAATGGTCACCGCGAAATTATAATGGAATTTGGAAAAGGGCGCCGTGCGAAACGGTTTGTTGCTGCGCCATCCGACGAGGATCGCGCCGATCGCCGGTTTGTCCGGCGTCATGACGAGGGCACCGCCGGAGGCGCCGTCCCCGGTTTCGCAATCGAACGAAAATTCCCTTGTGCCTTCCGCGCCCACCGACAGTTGATCGTGCATGAGGCATTTTTCCATCGACAATTTGCGCCCATCGCCCCAGTCGATGTGCCCGCGCGCGACAAATTCAACCGGCGTGTTGGGGCCCTTCGGATCGGCGAGGCTGAAGGGCGTTACGCCTTCGACCGGTTGCGTCAAGCGCGCAACGGCCCAGTCGTGAACTGCCGCGATCGCGTAAGGATCGGTGCTTCCGGCGACGATCGAGCCGAGGTCGATCGGCACCCGCGTCTCCTTGCCGTGATTCTCCAACGAAAAGAAGCAGGTCTTTGCCCGCGGAGCCCCTCTTTCGTCGAAGAACACATGCGCCGCGGTGGTAATGGTATCGTTGGCGAGCGTGAGCTGACCAGCACCATGCGCCTCGCCGCATTCGACGAGCCCGGAGCCCGCGAAACGGGTGCGAAGCTCGGCCGCGTTGAGTTTCTGCTCGGCCGCAAACTCCTCGACGCCGCGCCGGCTGTTCTTGCCGAAGGCGACAACTGGGACAATCTCGGCTGGCGCCACCTTGGGAAGCCCAGGCGAGAAGAGCGGAACAGCGGACGCTTGAACGGATGTGCCAAAAAGGAACATGCAAACGGCGGCGGCGTGCATACCACCTTTTTGAAGCATCGCTTTTTCTCCTGTTCAATGGCCCGGCGCCAGCTTAAAAGCGCGGGCGGCCTTAAAGCAAGCTGAACCGGGATCGTATTTCGGCATTGCGAAAACAAAAAGGCAGGATCCCGGCAATAATGTTGCTTGGCGTTTGCCGTACCTTCCCACCTCGTATGAGGGCATTGAAGTCAAGCTCCGATTTCCGATCTCGGGTGAACT
>VDMG01000083.1 GCA_006514895.1 Beijerinckiaceae bacterium | reverse complement strand
GTCATATGGTGTCTGGATCATGAGCGGCAAACAAGCCGATGCTGCGGCTCGCGTCATAGGCCTCATGAGTGGCACCTCGATGGATGGCGTTGATGTCGCCCTGATCGAGACCGACGGCGAAGAGGCGATCGCGCTCGGCCCTTCGCGATCTTACGCCTATACCGGGGAGGATAGGGCACTGCTACGCGGCGCGGTCAGGGATGCGGCCTCTCTTGTGGACCGCAATGCGCGGCCCGGCACCTTGGCGCAAGCCGACGCCATGGTCACGGACCGCCATGCGGAAGCGGTTGAAAGTTTTCTCGCGACGGAGTCCATAGATCGCACGACGATCGAGCTCATCGGCTTTCATGGGCAGACCGTTTTGCACCGGCCCGAGCGCCGTCTCACCGTGCAGATTGGCGACGGCAAGAGTCTCGCTACGAAACTCGGAATGAGGGTTGCCTTTGATTTTCGCGCCGCCGATATGGCGCAGGGCGGTCAAGGGGCGCCTCTGGTGCCCGTTTTTCATCGCGCGCTGGCGGCCGCGGCGGGCTTTCTAGAGCCGGTCGCGGTGATCAATATCGGCGGAGTCGCCAATTTAAGTTTTATCGCGCCGGGAAAGGAGCCGATTGCCTGCGATACCGGACCGGGCAATGCGCTTCTCGATGATTTGATGTTGCAACGCCTCGGCCTCGCCTTCGACCGGGACGGCGCCACGGCTGCTCAAGGCGAGGTCGATCGAAAGGCTTTGGCCGAACTTCTCGCGCATCCTTTTTTTGCGGCGCCGCCGCCGAAATCACTCGACCGGAACGATTTTTCGAGCGGTCCAGTCGAGAGTCTCGCAACCGAAGACGCGGCGGCGACACTGACCGCATTTACCGCGGCAAGCCTCGCGGGCGTGCTACCGTTCTTGCCATCCAGCCCTTCGGTGGCGATCGTGTGCGGCGGCGGCGCCCGCAACAAAACCTTGATGCGGGAACTGGCGGACCGCCTGCCGTGTGGAATTGTTTTGGCCGAAACCTTCGGCTGGTCGAGCGACGCGATGGAAGCCCAAGCCTTCGCGTATCTCGCGGTGCGCAGCTTAAAAAATCTGCCGATCACCTTTCCGATGACGACCGGCGTTGAAAAGCCCATGCCAGGAGGGATCCTGGCGCGGGCGCGCGTCAATCGCGCGGAAGCGTAGGCGCGACCGCGAGCAATCGCAACTCTCGTATTAGAAGCTGAGCGGCGTCACGGCGGCCTGCCGCTCATCGAGCGCACTCGTCTTGATCAGAGCGAACACCCTAGAACCGCGATCGAGGCCGAGTTCGTCAAGCGCGTGCCGTGTGGTGATGGCATAAAGGCGTCCTTCTCCTTCGAGAATGACCTCAACAACGGCCAACGGACCATCTTTTTCGATTGACCCTATTTGTCCTGAAAGCGAACTGCGCACGCTGAGATCATGCGGCGGGCCAGCGGAAAGCACGATGTCGGTCGCTCTGACGATAATCCGAATCTGCCCTCCCGGAGGCCCGGCCCGGCCTGCGAGCCAAATCGTGCCCGAGGGATGCTTCAGTTCGGTGAGATCATAGGCGGTATTGGCGCCGCAAACTTTCGTCGTGAGGACCGAAACACGATCGAACCGGGACCACCCGCTCTCGCCGCCGAGGGGGCCAAGCACCTCGCCGGGACGGCCGATTGCTTTAACCCGGCCCGCATTGAGAACAACAACCAAATTCGCAATGCGCGCCACTTCTTCGGTCGCATGCGAGACATAGACGATTGGCACGGCGAATTCGGTGTGCAACCTTTCGATGAGCGGCAAGATTTCGAGCTTGCGCTCCATGTCGAGCGCGGCGAGAGGCTCGTCGAAAAGGAGAAGTCTTGGACAGCAAAGAAGCGCCCGTCCGATCGCGACCCGTTGCCTTTCACCTCCAGAGAGTTTTGCTGGATAGCGCGGCAGAAGCTTGCCGATTCCCAAAGTCTCCGCCACCGCATCGAAATTGATCGCGCGTTCGCGGCTGGGTGCGAACCAGCGGCCAAACCATAAATTCTGGCGCACGGTCAAATGCGGAAATAGATGCGAGTCCTGAAATACAACGCCGATTCGCCGCCGGGGCGGCGACACAAAAATGCCGCGCGCCCTATCAACGAGAACACGGCCATCGAGCGTGATGGTCCCCCGGTCCGGGCGCATCAACCCCGCGATGAGATTAAGCGTCAGCGATTTGCCGGACCCGGAATGACCGAACAGCGCGGTAATGCCATCGTCGTTCCGGAAAGCCATCTCGAGGTTAAAGGTGCCAACCTTGAGCGCGACATCAAGCTCGATCATTCAAAGCTCGCAAGACGCTTCTCAGCCCGCTGCTGGACGATTTCCGATGCCAGGAGCGCGACGAGTGAAATGGCGATCGATACGACAGTCAAACGCAAGGCGCTTGCGTCGCCGCCTGGAACTTGCGTGTAGGAATAGATTGCCGATGCGATTGTCTGGGTCTCGCCTGGAATATTCGAGACAAAGGTAATCGTCGCGCCGAACTCGCCGAGCGCTTTGGCGAAGGAGAGGATAGCGCCGGCGAGGATCCCAGGGGCCGCGAGTGGTAGGCTGATAAGAAAAAACGTCGATGCGCGATTGGCACCGAGAGTCCCAGCGGCCTGTTCCAGACGCCGGTCGATGGACTCAAACGAAAGCCGCATCGCGCGCACCATGAGGGGGAAACCCATCACCGCGCAAGCCACCGCGGCGCCGGTCCAGCGGAACGACAAAACAATCCCGATGCTGGCAAGGAATGCGCCAAAAACGCCTTTCCGGCCGAGAAGAATGAGCAAGATAAAGCCGGTGACGACTGGAGGCATTACCAAGGGCAAATGGACGGCACCGTTCAGGAGCATCTTGCCTGGGAAATGCCAGCGCGCCAGCGCATAGGCCACAAGGATGCCGAAGGGGAGACTGGCGATCGTCGCGGCGGTGGCGATTTTCAAGGAGAGCCAGATCGCCGTCCATTCGGCGGGCGAGAGGTCTGTCAACACCTGCTCCTTCGATCCGGTTTCTCGAAACGGGCGAAGATTATTTCGGCAGTATATCGAAACCTTGCCCTGTAAAAATCTTGGTTGCCGCCTGCGACTTTAAATAGCTAAGGAAAAATGGCGCGTCCGGATTGTTCGAAGCCTCGACGAGAGCAACCGGATAGATGATCGGGCTATGGCTTGCTTCCGGAAACGTACCAACCAATTTCACCTTGGGCTCGGCCTTGGCGTCGGTGGCATAGACAATGCCGAATTTCGCCTCACCCCGCGCGACCAGGTTTAGCGCATTGCGGATATTATCGGCCAGTGCGAGCTTTGCTTCAACACTCGCGAAAACTCCGAGCGATTCGAGCGCTTCCTTCGCGTAAATGCCGCCTGGACATGAGTCGAGGGTGCAGACAGCGATTTTGCCATCGCCCGCGGCCCCCGCGAGATCGAAGCCTTTTGTGATCTCAAGCTTGACATCGGCGTCGCCCGGCTCGATCAGAACAAGCTTGTTGCCAAGAAGTTTCCGGCGTGTTCCGGCGCGGATGAGCTTGGCCTTCTGGAGGTAATCCATCCATTTGAGATCGGCGGAAATGAATATATCGGCGGGCGCGCCTTGCTCGATCTGTTTCGCGAGGATGCCGGAGGACGCGTAAGCGATCGACGCGGTCTTGCCGGTATTGGTCTTCCACGCCGCCGCGACCGCGTCGAGTGCCGTTTTCGTGCTCGCTGCCGCGAAGACGATGACTGGCGTGTCCTTTTCCGTGCCGGGAGAGGCTGCGGGCGTCTCGGCTTTTCCAGCTCCCGGAAAGAGTGCACCCTCCACTGCAACCGCCATGACGATCGCCAAGAGGGCTAGCCGGCGCGGCATCAAATGAATCTTCAAACCGCACCCTGGAGTTTGTCGGTTCTCGTTATATATGTGCTGTTTATATCCGGAAACTGGCCAAGGCAACCTATTCGGCCACCTATGATCGCGCGCCACGGCACCGGGTCAGACAGCCGCCCCCAGTGCGAAGGACGAGGAGCCGGACCGCTTTACAGGGCGAAGCTCGCGCCGCAGCCGCAGGATGCCGTTGCCGCCGGATTGTCGATTTTGAACATCCGGCCCATCAGATCGTCGATGAAGTCGATTTTCGAGCCCCGCAGGATGTCGAGCGAGACCGGATCGATCACGACTTTTGCGCCATCGCGCTCGATCACGAGGTCATCATCGGATTGTTCGGTCGTAAGGTTGTAGGTATAGGTAAAACCGGAACATCCGCCGCCATCGACGCCGACGCGCAGGAACGAGCCCACCGGCTCACTTTTCAATATCTCCGCGACCCGCCGCGCCGCGCTTTCGGTGAGTTCGACGGGAGATTCGACTGCGGTTTCGTTCATCTTGAACACCTCGTGGGGCGCTTGGACAAATGCCCGCGCGGACGCCCGGTGCTTGCCTCTTCTTCCAATAACGAACATATGTCGCCAAGCGCTCGGGCGCAATAAGCGGGGCCGGGTCAATCAGGTCTTCATGCAAGCTTGCCATTTATCTTCCGCTCCCGCTTTGGCGTCCCCGCGCGCGCCTTATGCCGCGGATCCGGTGCAAAGCCGGGGCCGGTTGGTTGCAGAGCCCGCTTCGCCGTCGCGCTCGGTGTTTCAGCGGGATCGCGACCGCATTATCCATTGCACGGCCTTCCGGAGGCTCGCCCACAAGACGCAGGTCTTCGTTCCGCATGAGGGCGACCATTTCCGCACACGGCTCACCCATTCGCTCGAGGTCGGTCAGATCGCTCGCTCGCTTGCCCGCGCGCTCGGTCTCGACGACGATCTCGCCGAGGCGCTTGCGCTCGCGCATGATCTTGGCCACACGCCGTTCGGCCACACGGGCGAGGATGTGCTCGACGAACTCATGGCGCCCTACGGCGGCTTTGATCATAATGCCCAGGCGCTGCGTATAGTCACCAAGCTCGAACGCCGCTACGCGGTCTTCGATGGCCTGAATTTGACTTGGGAGACATTGGAAGGGCTCGTCAAACATAACGGCCCGCTTTTGCAGACCGATGGCAAGGTTTCTCCGCGCTATGCCAAACGCGGACTCCCCACGGCGATCCTGGAATATAACGCGATCCAAGATCTCGCGCTCTCGGATTTTGCTTCCGCCGAGGCACAGGCCGCGGCTCTCGCTGACGGCATTGCCTATAACGCACATGATATCGACGACGGCTTGCGCGGAGGGCTCATCGATTTTGCCCAGATTGGCAAGGTCGATTTTCTGCGTGGCATTGGCGGCGAGGTCGCGGCACTTTATCCCGAACTTGAGCCCGTCCGTGCCATCCATGAGCTGGTACGGCGGCTGATCACTCTTTTTATCGAGGATGCGATCACGGAGAGCCGGCGGCGGCTCGCGGTCTCGGGGGTCGCGAGCGTGGAGGACGTGCGGGGGCACCGCACGCCCCTGATCGGCTTTTCCACAGCCATGGCGAGCGCCGGCACCTCGATCTCGGTGTTTCTTTTTGAGCGCATGTACCGGCATCGGCGGCTGATCCGCATTCGTGACCGGGCGGGCATTATCATCCGCGATCTTTTTTCCCGGTTTTTATTTTCTCCGGAACTGATGCCGGCCGAATGGGCGCGCGCGGCGGCCAAGTCGGGCACCGGCGAGACGCGCCTGGCGCGGCTTGTCTGCGATTATATTGCCGGCATGACCGACCTTTACGCGATTGCTGAGCATCGCAGGCTTTTTGACAAAACCCCGGAACTGCGGTTGAGCGCGCCAGAAACTCAGGAATCGGATTAAGCTCTTGTTTCACAGCATTTTCTCGCGGCACGCGGCGGAACTCTGGGGAAGCTCCTTCCGGTCGATCCAATTTGGTGAGCGATGAATCTTTTTGCCCTATTCCACGGCCTGATCGCTTCGATTCTGCAGCGGATCGCCGCGAGCGGCCGATTGCCCGGAGCTCTCGACCTCGGCCGCTTTGTCGTCGAGCCGCCGCGCGACCCGGCGCATGGGGACCTCGCCACCAACGCGGCGATGGTTTATGCGCGGGAGGCAGCGTCCTCCTTCGCCAATCCGCGCCAGCTCGCCGTCGAGATCGCAGCTGCATTGGCCGATGATCCGCATGTTGCTTCCGCCGAGGTGGCGGGACCGGGCTTCATTAATATCCGGGTGAAGCCGGAGGTATTTGCGCGTGTCTTGCGCGGGGTTCTTGAGCAGGGACCGCGGTTTGGCCGCCCGGCTTTCGACGGCACCAAAAATCTTAAGGTTAATGTCGAATATGTCTCGGCGAACCCGACCGGTCCGATGCATGTCGGACATGGCCGTGGCGCTGTCTTCGGCGACGCGCTCGCCAATCTCTTGGCTTTTGCCGGTCACGAGGTCACACGCGAATATTACATCAATGACGCGGGCGCCCAGGTCGATGTTCTGGCCCGTTCCGCCTATCTGCGCTACCGGGAGGCGCTGGGCGAAAAAGTCGGCGAAATTCCCGAAGGTCTTTATCCTGGCGACTACTTAAAGGCTATCGGCGTCGCGATCGCCGAAAAATATGGCACGGGACTGCTCGGGCGGCTAGAAACCGAATGGCTTGATGGCGTGCGTGCCGGCGCGATCGACGCGATGATGGCGATGATCCGGACCGATCTCGCTTGCCTCAACATAGAGCACGAAGTTTTTTTCTCGGAGCGCTCGCTCACCCGTGGCGGCGACGGCGATCTGGTGGCCGAAGCAATTGCCGAACTGCGCCGTCGCGGTCTCGTCTATGAAGGGCGGTTGCCTCCGCCAAAAGGTCAGCCCGTTGAGGATTGGGAGGATCGCGAGCAGACTTTGTTCAAATCGACGGCCTTTGGCGATGACGTCGACCGGCCACTGATGAAATCGGACGGATCTTACACATATTTTGCATCCGATATCGCCTATCACAAGACCAAGATCGACCGTGGCTACGCGCTTTTGATCGACGTTTGGGGTGCCGATCATGGCGGTTATTTGAAGCGTATGCGCGGCGCCGTCGAGGCTCTCTCGGATGGCCGCGTCGATCTCGATGTCAAGCTCTGCCAGCTGGTGCGCTTGATGCGCAACGGCGAGCCCGTGAAAATGTCGAAGCGATCCGGGGATTTTGTAACCTTGCGTGACGTCGTTGACGAAGTGGGCGTGGACGCGGTCCGTTTCATGATGCTTTTTCGCAAGAACGATGCGCCCCTGGAGTTCGACTTGAGCAAAGTGATCGAACAATCCAAGGACAATCCGGTCTTTTATGTCCAATATGCACATGCAAGAGCAAAATCTGTTCTACGCCAAGCTCTTACGACTATTTCTGGAATTGATTTATCAAGTAACGCCCTGATTCGGGCGGACCTTGATTTGCTGGACGACGAAGGGGAAATTTCGCTCATCAGGCTCCTCGCGCATTTTCCCCGGACTGTCGAAGCCGCCGCACTTAGCCATGAACCGCACAGGATCGCGTTTTATTTGCATGAGCTGGCGGCGAGCTTGCATGGCCATTGGACTCGCGGCAAAGATCGGCCACAATTACGATTTCTTAATGAAGAGCAGACAGATTTAACCATCGCCAGGCTGGCTTTGGTAACTGCCGTGGTGACGGTTCTCGCGTCCGGGCTGGGAATTTTGGGGGTGAGCGCCCCTGAGGAGATGCGGTAAAGTTTTTCCCTTGTGCCTCCAAGGTTGTGCCGCCAATGTATGCCAATGCATATCGCGTCGCCCGCGGCCGCGGCGGGCCTTGCAAGCGGCGAAACAGCGCGTGAATGTGGATTTAATGACGCGAACACAGATCAACGACCAAGAAAAAAGACCAAGTTTAGAAGTGAAAGCGGGAACTTCTGCGCGACGAGAATCGCGTGAAATCCGTGAAAACAAGCAGTTCGGCGGATGAACCGGATTTCAGTGCCGGAACATGCGTTTGGATCGAGTAAACACTACCCAGCGTGGGAC
>VDMG01000095.1 GCA_006514895.1 Beijerinckiaceae bacterium | reverse complement strand
AGATTGCGGAGGGGCATCTAATTCGCATAATATATCTTATGGAACCTGCCAAGGTGCGCGGGCTCACCCTGGCTCGCCTGGCGATTTCAGACAAAAGTTCTTCAAAATAATTCAAATGATTATGACGCATAATTTCTGTAAAACAAAAACTTCACAATAGCAGCTTCATGCCATCAAAAGCCGGTTCGACATTGGGGGGCAATTCGCTCCTCAGGCGTTCGAAATCGAGATCGGTGTGAAGGTTGGTGAGAACCGCGCGTCGGGGCTGCAATCGAGCTATCCAGTCCAATGTCTCGGACAGGCAAAAATGGCTGGGGTGCGGCGTGTAACGCAAGGCATCCACGATCCAGAGATCCAGCCCTTCGAGAAAGGCGCGGCTTTCCTTTGGAATCGCGTTGAGATCGGGGGTGTAGGCCACGCCGCCAAAGCGAAAGCCAAGCGCGCAGATTTCACCATGTTCAAGCTGAAATGGAATGGCATCGAGAAGCCCGCCAGGCCCATTTATATTGATAGAGTGGCAAGTTACAATACGATGTTCATTCAATAAAGCAGGATATTGGCTGCCCGGCGGCGTTTCAAAAATATAACCGAAATTTCCTCGTACGATGGCGGCGGTTGCGGCATCCATATAAAGATCGATTTTTCGCCGCGCCATGATGACCAAGGGCCGGATCTCGTCGATCCCATGAACATGATCCGCATGTGCATGGGTCAGCAGAATGGCGTCGAGCCGGCTGATCCCGAGCTCGAGCAATTGTTCGCGGAGATCTGGCGACATGTCGACGAGGACTTGGGTCTTGGCCCCGCTTTCGCCGCTACGCTCGACAAGTAGCGAGCAGCGCCGGCGGCGGTTTTTGGGATTGTTGGGATCGCAGGCGCCCCAGCCTTGGCCGACCCGCGGAACCCCTCCGGAGGAGCCACAGCCGAGAATGGTGAAGGCAAGGCTCACGCGGCGTCCTTGTCCATGGCGGGGGGAGGCATTTTACTGAATAGGCGCAGGGTATTGGCGCTCGTCTCGTTGGCAATAGTTTGCATCGAGACTCCCTTCACTTCGGCCAGCATTTTCGCCGTGGCAGCGACAAAAGCCGGTTCGTTGCGCTTACCCCGATAGGGAACAGGAGCCAGGAAGGGCGCGTCGGTCTCGACCAACAGCCGGTCCATCGGCACGGCGCGGGCGATATCCCGCAAATTATGCGAATTCTTGAACGTCAGAACACCGGAAAACGAAATAAACAAACCAAGCGATAGCGCGGTCTCGGCGAGCGTGGCCGAAGCGGTAAAGCAATGAAGAAGGCCCTTAAAAGCGCCCTTCCCCATTTCGTCTTGCAGGATCGTGGCGAGGTCGGCGTCCGCGTCGCGGGCATGAATGACGATGGGCAGCCCGCTGTCCCGGGCGGCGGCGATATGAGTGCGGAAAACTCGCGCGGCAATGTCACGCGGTGTCTTGTCGTAATGATAATCGAGTCCGGCTTCGCCAATGCCTACGCATTTCGGGTGCCGGGCCAGCTCAACCAGACGGTCTTGGGAGACCTCGGCTTCTTCATGCGCGTGATGCGGATGCGTCCCAACCGTGCAAAACACGTCGTCATAGGTCTCAGTGAGCCGGCTGATCGCACCAAAAGCTTCCGTGCGTGTCGAAATGGTGATCATCCGCCTAAGCCCAGCGGCGCGGGCGCGTTCGACCACGGCATCGCGCTCGGCGCCGAAATCCGCAAAATCGAGGTGGCAATGACTGTCAATCAGCACGGCTGGCCTCTTTGGGATAATCTTCCTGCGATTCGACATAACGCGGAAAAATCGGCGCCGGGATCGGCAAAGGCGATCCCGCCACAAGACCTTGGGTGATCCCGGCGTGAGCAAATGTTCGCTCGCCCGCGGGCACGCTCAAGAGGCCGAGCAGCCTTCCCATGGAATCCGGCATGAACGGTTGCGTCATGATCGCGACGATGCGCAAAACCTCCGCCGTCACACAGAGGATCGTTTGCATCCGCGCGGGGTCGCTCTTACGCTTCACCCAAGGTTCTTCACTGGCGAAATAGCGGTTGGCATCGCTCACAACCTTCCAGATTCCGGTTAGAACCGTATGCAAGGCATAATCTTGCATGGCGGCGCGGGATTTTGCCGGAAGCGCGGCCGCTTGCGCAAGGAGCGCCTGGTCGGCTTCGCTCAACGCGGCCGGCGCCGGTAACTCGCCATCGCAATTCTTGGCCACCATGGCCAAGCAGCGCTGCGCCAGATTGCCGAGATCATTGGCAAGATCGGCATTGATCCGATTGACAATCGCTTCATGCGAATAAGTACCATCTTGGCCAAACGGCACTTCGCGTAAAAGAAAATAACGCAAAGCGTCGGCGCCATAATGTCTGGCGAGTGCCACCGGATCGATCACATTGCCGACCGACTTCGACATTTTCTCGCCCCGGTTGAAAAAAAAACCATGGACGACGATTTGACGAGGCAGAGCAAGTTTAGCCGACATCAGGAACGCCGGCCAATAGATGGCATGAAACCTCGTAATGTCCTTGCCAATCACATGCGCGCTGGCGGGCCAAAATTTTGCACGCGGCGCGGCGGAATCTGGAAAACCGGTGCCGGTAAGATAATTCGCCAGCGCATCAACCCAGACATACATCACATGCCGCGAATCTCCGGGCACAGGAATGCCCCAGGCGAAGGTTGAACGGCTGATCGAAAGATCGGTCAACCCTCGTTCGACAAAGGCAACAATTTCGTTGCGGTATTTTTCCGGAGCCACGAAGTCCGGCTGATCGCGGTAAAGCTTGAGCAGCCGGTCCTGATAGTCCGAAAGCTTGAAAAAATAGCTCTCTTCCTCGACCCATTCGACCGGCGCGCCGGTCGGGGCGAGGCGGCTGCCGCCCGGCTCCCCGGTCAGTTCGGACTCCTCAAAAAAAGCTTCGTCGCGGACAGAATACCAGCCCGGATATTTGGAAAGATAAATGTCGCCCGCCGCCGCCATCCTGGTCCATAGCTCGCTGGCGGCCGCATGATGGCGGGCTTGCGTGGTGCGCACAACGTCGTCGGCTTCCGAAAAAAGAGCGGTTCCCATCGCGTCGAATTGCGTTGCCGTGCGGTCGGCGAGTTGTTGAGGAGAGAGGCCTTCGCGTTCCGCGGTCCGCTGCATCTTCTGGCCATGCTCATCCATTCCGGTGACGAACAAGACATTAGAGCCGTCAAGCCTCTTGAAGCGGGCAATCGCGTCGGTGGCGATCCGCTCATAGGCATGACCGATGTGGGGCGCGCCATTGGCGTAGGGTATCGCGGTCGTGATATAGAAAGGGGAGCGGGCACTCATGGATCTGCAATCTCAAAGCTTCGCGCCAAGAGCGCTTCCCGATCAGATAGAATCATCTGATCGGGAAGCGCTCAGATTCAAAGAGTAGGAGCATTTTCGAACGGCGAACCGGTGTCCACTTCGCCTGAAAATGCTCCAGCCCCCGGAATGCGGCCCAACTTCGTTCCGTTTCAGGATGAAGAAGCCTCAATCGCCGCCGCCAGATCGGCGAAAAGGGACAGAACGAGAGGCCGCTTGTCGAGATTGAAGATTTCGGTCTCGCGCGCCGCCTCGCCGAGTTTTTCCCATACTAGGGCGTAGGGTGCAAGCCGCCGTGTGCAAGCGCCTTGCAAGGTCCGCGCGCCGAGCCGCACTCTCGCATCGAGCCAGTCCTCGATCATGGCGAGCATCATCTCGTAATCCTTGCCGTTGTTTCGCGCGGTGATCCGGTCGGCCAAGGCATGGACTTGGCTCCAATCTATGTGCGGCAAATCGTTCAACATGCGGCGAAGACTTGCATCCAGCTCAATTCCTTGATCGCCAAGAAGCCGCAACGCATGATGCACCGAACCCTGCGCGCGCGCGATCGCGGCCTGAAGCTTCGTTTCGCCGGCGCCGGACCATGGCGGTCCGAGCGCCGCCACGATGTCGCGGATGTCCGCCGCCGCCAGGGGCTTGAGCAGGATTTTTTGGCAACGCGAACGCAGCGTCGCCATCACCCGGCCCGGCCGGTGCGCGACAATGAGAAAAAGCGAGCGCGGCGGCGGCTCTTCGACGAGCTTCAACAGGGCATTGGCACTGTTCTGATTGAGATCCTCGGCGCAATCGAGGATGCAGATCCGATAGCCGCCTCGCCCCGCAGCCTGTTGGAACATGTGGCTGGCACGCCGGACGTCGTCAATCTGGATTTGGGTATAAAGCGTTTTTTTTTCGTGATTCCACTCACGCCGCAGGAGAATGAAATCGGGATGCGCCATCGCGGCCATTTGATGGGAAACGGGGTGGCCGGGTGGCACAAAAAGATCCGCCTTCGCCTCGCCAGCGGCAGTTGCCGGATCGGGGTTCGCCAAAAGAAACCGCGCAAGGCGCCACGCGAGGGTGGCTTTGCCTACGCCGGGCCGTCCGCCAATGATGAAGGCCTGCGGCAAATGTCCCGATAAATAGGAGAGAAGAAAAGTCCTTTCCGCCTCGGCGTGACCGAAGAAATTGTGGTTCTCGCGCGGGTGCGGGGTATCTTCAAAGCGGTCGGACTCAGGGCTGGTTTCCACGGCTTTGGCCGCCATCGTTCTAGCCATGGGACGCCCGTTTCGCCGCCGCCGGAGCGATGAGCCTGCTTGACACGGCCTCGAAGATCGCTTGTGCGACATCTTCCTCAGAACGTGCCGCGTCGATGACGATACAGCGCGCGGGTTCGGCTGCCGCTATCGAAAGGAATGCGGCGCGCAGATTTTCGTGAAACTGCAAATCCTCGCGTTCGAAGCGATCGGGGGCCTCGAAGGCGCCGCGCCGGGCCGCAGCGCGGGCGAGCCCTTCGGCAACCGGAAGGTCGAGAATCAGGGTCAGGTTTGGCCGCACGCCGCCCAAGGTGATACGTTCGAGCGCGCGCAGGAAACGCGGATCGACTTCTCCGCGCGCCCCTTGATAGGCCCTTGTCGAATCCGCGAACCTGTCGGAGACGACAAAGGCTCCGGCGGCGAGGGCGGGCTTGATCGTTTTATCGATATGGTCGGCTCTGGCTGCCGCGAAGAGAATTGCCTCGGCTGCTGGACCAAGGTGCGCCACCTTGCCCGAAAGGAGCACTTTGCGCAAAATTTCCGCGCCAGGTGAGCCGCCAGGCTCTCTCGTGCCAATCGCCTCTATTCCCGCCTCCCGGAGGTTGCGTAAGAGATGGCCGATCTGCGTCGATTTGCCAGCCCCTTCGCCGCCCTCGAGCGTAATGAAGGATCCCCGCCCTCTCGCGGCTCGGATTTGTGCATGCGCCTCGCTCATCGCTTGACGACATATTTACGAAAGAGCCCAGTCGCATATTCGATCCCGGCATCCATGGCGCGGCGCGGGAGCGCGCCTTCCTCGACGGCCGCGGCAGTCTTCAACGGCAGGTCGAGGATTTGCTCGGTTCCGCGAAATATCTTGAGACGCGCAACCTCTTTGCCCGCCTCGACCGGCGCGATCAGCGGGCCCGTGTAGACAATGCGCCCATTGAACTTTCCGGTTGCGGCCCGGGCAACGAGAATTTTTACTTCCCCGTCGGCGACAAGAGGCACATTCGAGGAGGTGCCGCCATAGACTTTGGCGCTGCCGATTGTCTCGCCCGCCTGGAAAATGGTTTTCGAATCGAAAGAACGAAATCCCCAAAGGAAAATCTTGCGCGCTTCCTCGGCGCGTTCCTTGGCGGTCGGCGCACCGTAGAGCGCCAGGATGAGACGCTGCCCATTCTGAACGGCGGAAGCGACAAGACCATAGCCGCTTTCGTCGATGTTGCCGGTTTTTAATCCATCCGCGCCGAAGTCCATGGTCAGCAGAGGATTGCGATTCGTCTGTTTGATCTTGTTCCAGGTAAATTCTTTCTCGCCGAAATATTTATATAAATCCGGGTAGGTCTGGATGACATGATTGGCGAGAGCCGCCATTTCCCTGGGAGTCACCTTTTGCTCGGGGTCGCCCCTGCCCCATGCGTTGGTAAAAGTCGAACGCTCCAAGCCAAGTTCGCGCGCGCGTTTCGTCATGAGCGTAGCAAAGGCTCCCTCCGATCCGGCGATCCCTTCGGCGAGAGCGATGGCCGCGTCATTGCCCGAGTCAATCACGAGGCCGCGAATCAAATCCTCGATTCTGATTTGGCTGTTGGGGGCGGCGAACATGGCGGACCCCCGGGCCGGCGCGCCGCCATAACGCCACGCTGTCTCGCTGACCAAAAATTGATCGTCAAGCTTCAGATGGCCCAAGGCGATTTCGTGGAATACGATTTCGGCGGTCATGATCTTCGCCGTGGATGCCGGAATGACGAGAGTATCAGCATCCTTTTCAAACAGCACGCTGCGGGACGCTGAATCGATCAGAATCGCATAGGGAGCGCTGGTCTGAAACGTCTCGGCGAAAGACGCGGTAACGCCCATCGCAGAGCCCAAAAAGAGCAGAGCCGGCAAGATGATTAAGCGGGCAGGACGCGGAAAGCGATGATGAAAAAAGCGAGCAATCGAGCCGGTGGTTTTCATTGTGTACCGTCAAATGCGCCCCGCGCCAATAAGCAAGGCTTTCGCATTCCGGCGCAGCGCGGCCGGAAAGGAAATCCACGAAGATCTCCGTCGAACCGGGCATGGTTTGGTGTGGCCGGTTC
The DNA here is from genome assembly GCA_006514895.1 of Beijerinckiaceae bacterium. Lineage (GTDB taxonomy): Bacteria > Pseudomonadota > Alphaproteobacteria > Rhizobiales > Beijerinckiaceae > Methylocapsa. The sequence continues at coordinate 1,308 of VDMG01000095.1, read as the reverse complement.
CTCCGGTCATGCTTTTTTGCGCGGCTGATCATTCATACGCCGCAGCGCATGGGCATTCAATGGCCTGGCGCCCTTCGCCCCACCCGACACGGCTCATTGCTCGGCCAGCTTTTGCGGGACATGGCCTAGCGCGTTTTCAAGCGAAGCGGATACCGGTTCGCGTCAAGAAAATGCGATATAACAAAAATCTATTCTAGCGCAAAGCGATTGGCACGCCGGCGCCTGGGATCGTCCCGAGATCGAGTGGCCGCGCCGGCGGCAGAGGAATCTGGCGACCACTGGCGCGGCCGGCGGGAGCCGATTCTGCCTCGGCTGCGGCATCGCGCGCGGCCAAAGTGATGGGTTGCGGATCGGCGCCGGCGATGGGGGGCGCCGCATTCTCGGCAAGCAGGCTACGATCGCGGCCTTTCCCGCCGTCGAGCGATGCCGGTCCATCCGTACGCAATGTCGCGAGCAGCATTTGGTCATTCGATCCGGCAAGGCTCGCGGCGCCGATATATTCGACCTTGACACGCGTCGTTCCCCTCTGACGGAAATCCAAGACCTCGGCGGTCTTGCGGGAAACGTCCATGATGCGATTGGAGGCAAATGGGCCGCGATCGTTGACACGCACGATCATCGAGTAATTGTTGCGCAGATTGGTCACCCGCGCGTAGCTTGGCAAAGGCATCGTCGGATGCGCGGCGGAGATTGAGTCGCGGTCGTAAACCTCGCCATTGGCGGTGCGACGGCCGTGAAAGGCATCGCCATACCAAGATGCAAGCCCTATCGCGGCATAATGTTTTTCGCTCGGATAATAGGTTTGCCCGGCTATTGAATAGGGCTTGCCGATCATATACATGCCGCCGCCGCGCGGCACCGGCTCCCCATCGGCGACGACACGCGGGCTAGCGGCGCCATAGATGGACGAGGGAAAATACTCATTCGAATTCCCGGACGCGAGACGCTGCATCGGGGGCTGTGCGCATCCACCCAAGCTTAAGACCGCGCCGCCGGCAAGGCCCGCTGCGGCGAGGCGCACTGGCCCACCAGCTACGAGGAGGAACCGGGAAAAAGCAGCGAAGGAACACGCTGAAACACCAAAATCTCGGTTCGCTCGCATGCGTGTCCCCTTGGCTTGCGGCGCGGACCGCGAAGCGGATCTTTGCCGGTTCTGAAAGACAGGCAAACCGATAGTTTCGCAGCCTCCGGTTTCCGAAGGCTTAAAGCCATGGCAAAGCCTAGCCGCAGTTCCGCCTGCGAATGTGCCCAAAATGCGGACGGTGCGTTCTGTGAGGCGCAGGAAAGAAGTCACAGGAAACTTAAATT
>VDMG01000051.1 GCA_006514895.1 Beijerinckiaceae bacterium | reverse complement strand
GCGTGGAAGGAGTATCGTAGTTTGTCGAAGCGCATCGTACCCAGGCGCAGACCGCGCGTGAAACGCGACGTGTTGATGCGTGCGGGCACCATCGAAGTCGTCAAGCGCAGCGCCTCACGCTACGATTTCCATGATCCCTATCATATCGCTCTTGAAATGAGCTGGAAGGGATTCGCGCTCGCTTTCCTCGGATTGGACCTCGGCATCAATATCGTCTTCGCGCTTCTCTATCTTGCAAAGCCCGGATGCATCGCCAACGCGCAGCCGGGCGCTTTTACGGATGCTTTCTTTTTCAGCATCGAGACGCTGGCAACCGTGGGTTACGGCACGATGGCGCCGGCGACGCTCTATGGTCACGTTGTTTCGGCGATTGAAATCGTCTGTGGCATGGTCTTTACCGCGATCATGACCGGTCTTTTGTTCGTCCAGTTTTCGAAGCCGAGATCAAAAATACTTTTTGCCGATCAGGCTGTCGTCACCACCATAATTGCTCGCCGACCTTGATGGTGCGCGTTGTCAATGGGAGCTTGACTTTGTTGACCAACGCCACGGTGCGGCTGGGCGTGCTGTTGCCTGAGGTCAGCGCGGAAGGCCATTCCTTCCGCTATGTGCACGACCTTGCCTTGTCGAATGCGACTCTCCTTTTATTCGCGTTGACGTGGACCGTGATGCACCGAATCGACGAAAACAGTCCCCTCGCGGACTACGACGCCGAACAGTTCGTCGAGTCCGATGCGCGTCTCCTTCTGACCATCGAGGCACGTGACCATGCGCTCGGCACGGCTGTCCATGACATGCGCATTTATATGCCCGAAGAGGTTTTGTTCGGAACACATTACGCCGAAGCCGTCACCTTCGATGATCAAAAGCGGCCCTTCGCCGATCTTACGCGCTTGAGTCTGGTCGAGGCGGACGGGGCCGGCGCCTGTTAGATAAACTGATTCCACGGAATCTGAAGGCGCTCATGGTCTCTATCACTTTATTTCCCGCATGATCTTATCCGAAAAGTCTGCAACTCTTCTGGAAATCATGCCGTGAGCCGCGAAAAAGTCACTCCGGTGCGTTCTCGATCGGATCGAAGCGTTTCACGTCGAAGCCGAAGAGATCGAACGCGCTTTGCATATGCGGCGGCAAGGGCGCGGTGACGTCGAGCGTGCCGCCACCGGGATGCGGCAGGATCAGGCGGCGCGCCAAAAGATGCAGCTTGCGTTCGACCGCGCCAGGTATCGTTCGCAGCGGATCGTTGCGGCGCGGATCGTTCGCTTGTTTCGCGCCATATTTGGGATCGCCAATGATCGGGTGGCCGATAGCCTCGGCATGGGCGCGCAATTGATGCGTGCGCCCGGTCACAGGCTTCATCGAGAGCCAGGCGAGCCGTGGCGCCACCTTGTCGACAATCGCGTAATAGGTCACCGAATGGCGGGCATCCTCGTCGCCATGTTCCGCGACCCGCATTTTTTCAATCCTTTCGCGCGCTCCGGCTTCGTTCCGCGCTCCGCGCGCGTCTTCCATCCCAGGGCCTTTCGCAAGATAAAGGGAAACGCGGCCTTGCGCGGGCTTGGGCACGCCTTCAACGAGAGCCCAATAGATTTTCCTTGCCTGACGCGAGCGGAAGATTTCGCCGAGATCGGCGGCGATGCGGCGGGTCTTCGCGACGAGCAAAACACCAGACGTATCGCGATCGAGCCTATGCACCAATACTGGCCTATTGCCTTGCTCATTGGGCATTGCGACAAGCATCCCATCGATATGATGCTTTGTCCCAGAGCCACCTTGCACGGCGAGCCCGGAAGGCTTGTCGAGGACGAGGAGATCACGATCCTCGTAAAGAATCATGTCTTGGAGCGCCCGCAAATCCGTGGCCGAAATTTCCTCGGCGGGCGCAACCGGCGCGGCGAGTTTCAAAGGGGGCACGCGCACGCTTTGGCCTTTTGCAAGCCGTGTTGCCGTCTTCACCCGGGCGCCATCGACGCGCACCTCGCCTGTGCGCACGATCTTGTTCAGATGCGAAAGAGAAAGCATCGGCATGCGCCGCTTGAACCAGCGGTCGAGGCGCATCCCCTCTTCGTCTTCGCCGACCTCGAAGGTCTGAACGCTCACACCGGTGATTCCCTATATTAAATGCAAATCGACAGCCTTGGGGCCCTTGCCCTTCTTGTCCGCCTCGATCTCAAAAGTCACACGCTGGCCTTCGTTCAAGGAGTTCAAGCCCGCCCGCTCGACCGCCGTGATATGGACGAAAATATCACGCCCGCCATCGTCGGGTTTTATAAACCCATAACCCCTCTCCGCATTAAAGAATTTGACTGTTCCCTGCTGCGACATGGAACGCATTCCTCCCCATCGATTGTGCCGGGTCCGAATGGGCGCGGCAGTGCGGGCCCCCTGCCCTTCCGGTTCGAATTCACTCCGGCGAGAACTCAACCCGAAGAAAGTGGGGCGGCCGGGAGCTTTGGCAAGCCGTGTCATTCGCCGGTCAACCGGTCAATCAGAAACCCTGGCTTGCCATCCCCGAGGATGCCGGCGAGCGAGGGCAACAGGATTTTTGCTTCCTCTTCGAGCCGGAACGGTGGATTGACAATTACGAGGCCTGAGCGCGCCAAGGGCCTGTTTGCGGATGGCCTATCGATCTGCAGCTCAAGGCGCAAAATGCGTTTGACGCCGCATTGCGCGAGGTTCCCCATGAAAAGAGCGACCGCCTTGGCGTCCTTGACCGGATACCAAAGCATGTAGATGCCGCTTGCCCATTTGTGCCACGCCTTGCCGATTGCTTCGGCCGCAGTCGCGAATTCATCCGCCGCCTCGAACGGCGGATCGATCAAAACGAGCCCACGCCGCTCGACCGGCGGAAGCAAGGCCTTGAGCCCCGCATAACCGTCCATCTCGAGGAGCTTTACGCGCGCATCAAAGCCGAGATTGGCCCGAAGGTTTAAAAAGGCGCGTGGATGCAGTTCGCAGAGCACCATCCTGTCCTGGCGCCGCGGCAAAGCTTTTGCGATCCAGGGTGAGCCGCCATAGCGCGGCGGCTCTCCCGCGATCAATGGCGCCGCGATTTGAATATAGGGCTGGATGAGCTGCTGCACCTCCGCTGCGGCATGCGCCGCCATGAGCTTGCCGATCCCGTCGTGCCATTCGGCGGTCTTTTCGGCTTCCGGGCCCAAAAGATCATAAATGCCGCTTCCGGCATGGTCTCGATAGTGCGGAAAGGCGTTGGCTTCGCGCCAAGATGCAGCAAGGCGCGGGACAGAAAAACATGCCTGAACACATCGGCGAAATTCCCGGCATGGAATTCGTGACGGTAATTCATTCCAGGGGTCCGCCGGAGCTACCTCACAAAACAGGCGGCACCGAAACTCCCCGCACCCGGCAGCCTTGCCGGCTCACCTCGGGGCAGGCGTGAAAGTCGCGCAGATCCTTGGAAAAACAAATCCTCACCTCTTGCAGGACGCTGCCCGTGCAGGCGACGCCCAGCATGCCCGGCCGCAGCCGCGGATTGGCGGCGATGAACGCGCGCGCAATATCGACCGGCGTCCAAGTTTGTTGCTCCTTGGGGGCGGCAAACGGCGAAGGAATGACGATGGAATTGCGTGCGCGCCGCACATCGGCGAAATAGTCGGTTGGACTTTTGCCCGAGCAGGTGCCGTGCTTTTGCCATTCATGCCTGGCAAGCCCTTCGCTGGGATAGAGCCCGCGCGCGCTTTCAAGCGCGATGCGCGACGGAAACCGGGCGGCCGGTCCACAATCCGACGGAAAGCCATGCTCATATTGGGGCCAAAGCCCATGCACGACGAAGCCGAGATTGGCGCTGGTATCACACTGGCTGCGCGCGCGCGCCGCCGCGGGCGTCTCGCAAAAGCCCGAGGACCAGGAGAGCGCAAGAACATAAAAATCGAAATCTCCGGGCGCGCCCGCGCCGCCCCGCGCTTGCACTCTTATCGGCAAGATGGCGGCCCCGCTGGCGCAGTGATCCGACCCGCAAAAGGCGGCCGGCGCCGCCGCCCGCGCGGGGCAAAGCCAAGCGAGCCAAAGCCATGCGAGCGAGAACCCCGTGGTCGAAGCAAAAGCGATCAAGATGCCCGAAAAACCCGTCCGGTTCCCCGATCCGCGCCGATTGAAATTCACCTCTGTCTTGCTCACGGACGCGCCATTTTGCAATTGGGCGCATAGGCATCGTTGCGGTCGAGTCCGGCGACGCACCATTCCACGCCAAAGCCGAAGCCAATAATGCCCAGAACCTCGTTGATCGAATAAGAAACCTGACGCGGCTTTTCATCGTTCAAGTAAGCCCGCGCGGTGCAGTAGCGGCGGGGAATGTAATCCTCGCCATTCGTTTTGTAGCCAATTTCCTTGACGTCTTCGAAGCCAAGAATCTCAAGCCCGGTGTTCCAGAACTCGGCTTCGCGATCGTGGAAACGCCCCTGTATTCTTTCGAAAACAGCGGGGTCGCCGCAGGCCGGCAACACGCCGTCGTAGGGAATATACCGCCGTTCCGCCGGAACCAGCGGGCGGGCGGCAGCGCCAAAGGCCGCGCCGGCGGCAAGCACCGCCGCGAAGATTGCCGCGAAGTTTAATTTGGAAGGCCCGTTTGAAATGCGGTCGACCATGATCAGCAGGTCTCGATCGGACTCCCGGCGACGCTTTCCGAAACGCCGCGTATCAGCCACGGTTATAGACATCCTGGAGCCGGACAATATCGTCTTCGCCAAGGTAGGAGCCGGTCTGCACCTCGATCAATTCGAGGTCGATTCGGCCGGGATTGGCCATACGGTGCACGCAACCGATCGGCAAATAGATCGACTCGTTCTCATGCACGAAGTGGACTTCGTTGTCGCGGGTGACTTCCGCCGTCCCCTTGACGACGATCCAATGCTCAGAGCGATGGAAATGTTTTTGTAAGGATAAGCGCTCGCCCGGCTTCACGACAATGCGTTTGACTTGATAGCGCCCTCCCGAATCGACCGATTGATAATAGCCCCATGGCCGGTAGGAACGCTTATGTTCCAGCGCTTCTGGACGATTTTCGCTTTTCAGGCGGTCGACCAGCTGCTTGACGCTATCGCCATGCGCCGTGTTGAGCACCAGCACGGCGTCTTGCGTCGTGACGACGATGACGTCATCGACGCCTACGACCGTCGTCAAATGATCGTCGGAGCGGACATGAACATTTGAAGCATTCATGACGACGCCGCGGCCCCGGATCGAATTGCCCTTGCCGTCGCGCTCGGACAATTGCCAGACCGCTTGCCAGTTGCCGACATCCGACCAGCCGATGTCGGCGGGAACTACCGCGGCCTTGCTGGTGCGCTCCATGACGGCGTAGTCGATCGATTTCTTCGGCGCCCTGGCGAAGGCTTCCGCGTCGAGGACAAGGAATTTTAAATCCTTTTTGGCCTTGGCGACGGCTTCGGCCGCCGCCGCCGCCATCTCCGGTTCGAAATTCCGCAACTCTTCCTGCATCACATCCGCGCGGAAGAAGAAATTGCCGGAGTTCCAGAGATAATTTCCGGCGACATATTGTTCCGCCGTGGCGGCGTCGGGTTTTTCGACGAAGGCTTCGACCTTCAACGCACTGCCATCAGGCGTCACTGTCTTTCCGGTCTTGATATAGCCATAGCCTGTGGCGGGCGTGTTCGGCTTGATGCCGAGCGTGACGATATAACCGAGCGCCGCCGCTTCCGCCGCCTTTTTGCACAAATCCACGAAACCCTGGCGATCGCGCACCACGTGGTCGGCGGCCAGAACCGCGACGATTGTGTCTGGCCCGGATTGCGCGGCGAGCTCGGCGGCGGCGGCGACAGCGGGTCCGGAATCGCGCCGGATTGGCTCAAGTACAATACGCGCCTCGCGCTTGAGCTTTTGCAATTGCTCGGCGACGAGAAAACGATAATCGGAATTGGAAATGACGATTGGCGTTTCGAACACCTCATCGACGAGCGCTTCGGCGGCCATCTGGAAGGTGGAGTGCAAGCCTATGAGAGAAATAAATTGCTTCGGCAGGCTTTCGCGCGACTCCGGCCAGACCCGCGTTCCCGAGCCGCCGCACATGATGACTGGAAGGATTTTCACGGTTTCTTGCTCCTCGCAAAAAAAATCGATTTTCTGCCCCCAAAATTATTTTGTGCCGCAACACCTGTGCCTATTCTGGCGCATCGGCAAATTATAGACGGCCGCGCGAGAAATGTCGCCTGTTTTGCAAGATTGATTAATTTTGTCATTTGCCCCTAGCGTGGGGCCAAGCGCTATCCCGGTTTCAGGCTTTTCATGAGTACGGAAGCCGAGGGCCTCATTGTCGAGCAAGAACGCGTGGCCCGCGAAAACGGCGGAGCGCAAGTTGACGATCCGCGCCGATCTGACCATCGGCGCCGATGGCCGCCATTCCTTGGTCCGGGAGAAAGCAGGGTTTGAGCCGCTGGAGATTGGCGCGCCGATGGATGTGCTCTGGTTTCGCCTTTCGCGGAACGCCGATGACCCGGAGGCTTTTGGCCGGATGGAGGCCGGGCAAATCCTTGTCCTCATCTAACGGGGCAAACATTGGCAATGCGGCTATGTGATCGCCAAGGAGTCCGCCAACCGGCTTAAGGCGCAGGGAATCGAAAAACTCCGCGAGAATATCGCGGAACTCACCCCGTTTCTCGCCGATAGGGTCGGAGAACTCGAAAGCTTCGATAATGTCAAACTGCTGACCGTGGCGGTCGACCGTTTAGTAAAATGGCACAGGCCGGGCCTTTTGTGCATTGGGGACGCCGCCCATGCGATGTCGCCGGTTGGCGGGGTAGGCATCAATCTCGCGATTCAGGAGTCCATCGCCACCGCCAATATTCTTGGCGAAGCTTTGAGCGGCAACGAAGCTGTCAACGACGAGCTTCTCGCCCGCGTGCAAGCCCGCCGCGAATGGCCGGTCAAACTCACAAGTCTTCATCCAAAGACGAGTGATTTCGCGCGTCCTCGGCAGCACCGGCAAAATCAAGCCGCCTTGGTTCGTGCGGTTGTTCATTCATGTCCCGTTTTTGCGGCGGATTCCCGCCGGGATCGTCGGCATCGGCGTGCGGCCGGAGAGGGTCAAATCGCCGGAGCGGGTAAGGGGGGATGTCGTCCGAGCGCCCGATTGATAACCAACATGCGATACGCAGCCTACGTTTAATGGCCGCCCATCTTCCCACGAGTCCGGATCCCAGAAAACCGGCCGCACCTGCAGTGGCCTCGTTGCTGTGGATTTTTGATCAGGGAAGTCATGATGTTCTCGATCCGCAATCAAAGTCGAACAACCGTGTAGATGACGGATAATTGTAACTGGCAGGTCCAGAAGTCGAGTTACGCGCGAAGTGATTTTTGAACTCTTAGATCAGGAACCACCTGTCCGATCATATCACTATACAGACCAAACCGGTTTTTTCGGCATCCTAAATTCCGGTGAACTCTGGGCCACGAAGGTTCAGTACATGAACGATGCGACGGAATTCGGCCTCGCCGTCGATTTGGCAAAGAGTAGGCTAGAGGAGAGGATCAAAAAAAAATCCTCCTGGTGATTGTTGTGAACTGCTCCGGACCATCATCGACGGGCTTAGCGGCATAGCGCACGTCAATGTCTGTTCCGTATCGTTTTGCGAGAACCCAGACCTGCTGAGTCAGTGGCGTGGGTATTCTGGCGCCGGCGGGGTTGCGATTGGGTTTCGCTCTGTCGATCTAAAAAAGTTGCGTGGAGAGACGGGGGCCGCCTTGGCCATTGTATCTACAATCACTAGGGTCCGGACTCATTATAGCCACCAGATGACGATCGCGGCGAGAGCGATTGCGGCCATGAAGCTTTTAAGGTTGCGATCGAAGCGCGTGGCGATGCGCCGCCAGTCTTTGAAGCGGCAGAACATGCGTTCGATGATGTTGCGCTGCTTGTAGATGGCCTTGTCGTAATTGTACTGGGTTTTGCGGGTTTTGCGCGGTGGGATGACCGC
>VDMG01000271.1 GCA_006514895.1 Beijerinckiaceae bacterium | reverse complement strand
CATCTAAGCTGAGTGGGATGGATGCATTGACGAGGAGGAATGATGATGGAACGGGTTTTGTTGGTAGGAGGGGCAATGGTAGCGGTTGGAATTACGTTGGTGGCTGTTTGGGTGCTCATCACCTCTTATGGAACGACATTCGAGATGGTCGAAGATCACGTTACTGGCTGGCTCGAAGGGCGTTGAGGAGGCTGAGCTCGGGCTGAGCGGCTTCTTGGATTGTCTCGATAATCTTATCCAAAAACTGCAACTTTTCTGAAGATCATGCTCTAGCTAAAATCATATGCCGTCGCGACGGGCGGAATCAGGCGGCTGGGACTTGAGCGTCCCATCAAACAAACGTTACTCCGCCCGCGAACCTTACACGGAGGATGCCTGCCGGCCACGGGTCGACGGCATCCGGGTGGCTCGGCGCCAGCACGCCGCTTGCGATTCCCCGCTCGTCAGGCTTGTTGTATCGCCGATAATTTCCAGTCGCCTGGGGCGCCCCCCAGGCGCCGCGCAAAGGTCCAGACCTCGGTTGCCTGCTGCGGAACCGCCGGATCGCGGGACACAATCCTGCCCGAGACCCGATCTAACATTATGTCGACCAAGGAAAATCGCATGGCAACCGTTGCATATTCGCCTTGCTGCTCGCGCCATGCCTCGGAGAGATCTCCTCGCAGAAATTTCACGTCCGAGACCCTGTTGACCAGGCCATTCTTGGCGTTGGCGGCGAGTTCCTCGGCGAAATAAGAGGCCATTTCCGGCGTTGCCAGGACACGCAGACGATCGAAGTCTTCCTCGCCAAAAGCGGTTTGGATCGCCGCGAGCCGCTGTTCGAAGACGCTAAAGTCCGCCGGAGTGACTTCGAGTTTCGTGGCGGATTGCGCGCTCCCCGCACCGCCGCCAACCGGCGAAACCACCCGGCGTGCGCACGCTGCCTTGCCCTAATCCTTGCCCCAATCCCCGCCCAAAGCCAGAACCATGTGCTGCGTCTTGGACAGCTGGCTGGCCGCCGCGCATAAAACCCATGACGAATTTGAACAGCAGGAACAAAAGCCCAATCTGCAGCAGTAGACCAAGGATCGACAAGCCGCCGCCGAGGCCGCCAAAAAGCCCATGGCCGAACAGCAACCCAAACAGCCCGGCGCCGATGAAGCCGCCGAGTAGACCCCGGCCCAAACCGCCAGAAAAAAAGCCGCCCGAAGCATAGAAGCCCAGCGCAAGCGTCACAGCAAGAGCCAAAATCATCGTTTTGTGGCGAAACGCCATGGATGATCCTATAGCTGACAGGCGCGGGACCCCTGCGAACCCGCACCCGGCTATATGGGGATGAACGGACAAAGTGCAAAGGAAGCTCGAGCGAACCGGGGCGCTGCCCGACAAGCCAAGAGCGCTTGCCCCGTCACCTTAGAATCACGTGATCGAAATAGAATCGCTCAAATTCAAAGAATTGGAGCATGCCGGACATTTTCGGATATGCCCTCTGGATTGTTTTCTGCTGGCGTTGGCGCGGCGCTCATCCTATTGTTGACCCCCACCGCATCGTCCAAAAATTGAAACTGTGCCGTCTTGACCGCGCCAGAGCGATAGTGTGCCTCATCTTTAAAATAAGGCACCCCTTCCTTGTCTATGGTGGGGCAGCGGCGATTGTCGCAAAGGAAATCGAGAGGATCGACAAATTTCGCGCCGATGGACGATACCAGGGATATCAGCCGGCTCTTCGTCGGAGCGGCCATTACCTCGAACTCATCCCGGTCGATATATTCCACCTCTTGCGTGTCATCTCCCCGAAATTTTCGTCTTGCAAGTTCCGATGGCACATCCCAAGCGCTCGATGGCGTAGCTCCAACGATGACGATTTCAGCGCCGCGTTTTCTGAATTCAAGGAGGCGTGTGCGCAAGGAGGCGAACGCCGCATCGAGATGCTCAAAAAACCATGACGGATCCTGCTTCACGGCACAAATATTACCTTCGATAAAGCAAATATTAGGGCTGGGAAGGGTAAAGTAAGCATACCAGTTCGAGACGAGCACAATCTGCTTGAAGTTTCTTGCTTCGGCAAATTGTAACGCCTGTTCGACAAAGCCGTTACAATTGAACCGGTCACGAATAATACGGATTCCAGTGATCGGCGGACAAGCGGGCGTTGCCAGAAACGTAAAGGAGTTCTCAGGATTTAGCTTCGCGTTTTGGACAAAACGGCTAAAAATTTGCATGTTGAAAGAATCGCCGAGGAATAATGTGCCACCCTCATTTGACGGACCGAGTTGACAGGGCCGCAGGTTGCCCTGTGGATCTCTGCCATTACATTTCTCTGGATAGGTCCAGTCGGCCGCTGCAGCCCTGTAGGTTTCGAGCTGCTGTCTTTCACGATCCGGCCGGCGGTTCGCCATTCCTTCATTGATCGTTATCGTGATCGCGAATCCGACGGTGAGCGCCAAGGCGCCTGCCCCGGCAATCAATCCGGGCAGTCTTCTCTCCGCCAGCTTGTCTTTCGAAACCTTTTTGAACAACGCCAGTAAAACGCCGCCAAAGGTAATGACCGCCGCCAGAATCACGATTTCAGACGCGATTTTAAAAGACGTCGTCCTGGCGAAACCGAAATAAATCGCCGAGACCGCAATTGGCCAGTGCCAGAGATAAATCGAATAGGACCATTTTCCGATAGCCTGCACGAGCGGGTTTTTGAAGACCACCGCATCCGGCCGGTTCGCGGAAATGACAAGGCAGGTGCCAATGACAGGCAGCAGTCCCCAATAATAGGGCCAAGGCATGAACTGATCATACATGACGATAGGGATGAATATGAATACAAGCCCCATGGCTAAAAGTAAATTTGAATATTTCTGCGCGCTATTCTTGAATTGCAAGGCAACAATTCCACCCGCGAGCAATTCCCATGCCCTTTGCGGAAGTAGATAAAAAGCCGATGCCGGCTCTGCTTTAGAATTCCAGATGCACAGGAGAAGCGATAAAAACGCCATGGACCAGAGAATTGGTACAATGTGACGCCGCGTTTTATCATATGTATTCAATGCCATGATTATTATAGGATAGGCCAGATAAAACTGCCACTCCACCGAAAGGCTCCAGGTATGCAGAAGCCATTTGGTGTCGCTTTGCGGATCGAAATATCCGGTTGCTTGCCAGAACCGGAAATTCGAAAAGTAAAGGAGTGCGGAAATCGAGGTGGAACCGAGATAGTGATAGGTTGCTGGTTCAACAAAAAAGTATCCCACCGCGAGCAGGACAAAGCACATGCCCATAAGACCTGGAACGATGCGATTGGCGCGATCGTGATAAAAGTCCCAAATACTGAATTTGCCCTTGGCCAATCTCCCCGTGATAATGGACGTCATGAGATAGCCGGAAATCACAAAAAAAACATCGACTCCAACAAATCCGCCAGGCACGAAATTGACCTTGTAATGAAAGAGGACCACCGCGGTCACCGCGAGCGCCCTCAGGGCATTGATATCATACCGGAACTTCATGGGCCCCCTCTTGCCAGTTGCTGATTCGACGGAATTCCTTCGTCGCGAATAAAAGAGGTCGCGAATTACATGCGGTGCGGACCTTGCCATCCTGCCTCCGCATCTCGCCGCTAGAAGAGACGACAGTGACATTTTGGGTTGTGTATGAAACTGGCAAAAAAACACGCCCAAATCCGAACCCGCCACACATCGGACTTGAGTCCTGACTAGCAAGTGTCGCAAACTTGGCAAAATGATGGAGGGCGCCCGCCAGCGGAAATAGGGTGCTTTCCAACGAAAATGGAAGCTCGCGCCACGACAGCTTCCGGCTGGCTTGCCGGTGTGTTAGAAGGCGCGCGAACCTCGCCGGAGAAAGCCTGCATGGCCGCCGGGCGGGGACACGAGAGTGAAACGAGCATGAACGAGCGGCGCGCCAATTTTGGATATGAAGACCTGATCGCCTGCGGGCGCGGAGAATTGTTTGGGCCAGGCAATCCACAGTTGCCCTTGCCGCCTCTTTTGATGTTCGATCAAATCACGGATATTTCCGAGAAAGGCGGCGCCAACGGCAAAGGCGTGATCTTGGCCGAGTTATCGGTCAAGCCGGATCTTTGGTTCTTCGGCTGCCACTTCAAGGGCGACCCGGTAATGCCGGGCTGCCTCGGGCTTGACGCGCTGTGGCAGCTCCTCGGCTTTTATCTCGGTTGGCTCGGCCTCAATGGACGCGGCCGGGCACTCGGTGTCGGGGAAGTCAAATTTTCTAACCAGGTCTTGCCCGCCGTCAACCGCGTGATCTATGGCGTCGATCTGAAACGCGTTTTCAAATCCAAACTCGTGCTCGGCATCGCCGACGGCTGGCTCGAAGCCGACGGAACACGCATTTACGAAGCCAAGGATCTGAGGGTGGGCTTATTCACGGCCGAGGCTTCATCCACGGCCTGACGCCTCGGGTGGTCCTTTCGCCTTGCAACCGGCCACGCGCCCCGGGGGCCGCGGGGCTCAAGCGGGAGTTTTGAAGTATGAGACGGGTCGTCGTCACCGGAATGGGGATTGTATCCTCGATCGGGAACAATACCCAAGAGGTGCTCGCCTCCTTGCGGGAGGCCAAATCGGGCATCGTTAGGGCTGAAAAATACGCCGAACTCGGCTTTCGCAGCCAGGTTCACGGCGCCCCAGCGCTCGACCCCAGCGAAATCGTCGATCGCCGCGCCATGCGTTTCCATGCCGCTGGCACTGCCTGGAACCATGTCGCGATGGATCAGGCGATCCTGGACGCTGGCCTGACACCCGCCGAAATATCGGATGAGCGCACTGGCATCATCATGGGTTCGGGCGGCCCTTCGACGCGCACGGTCGTCGAGTCGGCGGATATCGCGCGCACCAGGGGCCCGAAAAAAATCGGCCCTTTCGCGGTGCCTAAGGCCATGTCCTCGACAGCCTCGGCGACGCTTGCTACCTGGTTCAAGATCAAGGGCGTCAATTATTCGATCTCATCGGCCTGCGCGACCTCCAATCATTGTATCGGCAATGCCTTTGAGATGATCCAATATGGCAAGCAAGACTTGATGTTCGCGGGCGGTTGCGAAGAGCTCGATTGGACCCTCTCGGTCTTGTTCGATGCAATGGGTGCGATGTCCTCCTCGTACAATGATCGTCCCGCCGTCGCGTCCCGCGCCTATGACAAGAACCGGGATGGCTTTGTGATCGCCGGCGGGGCGGGCGTGGTCGTGCTGGAGGAATTGGAGCATGCCCGCGCGCGCGGTGCGAAAATTTATGCGGAAATCGCCGGCTATGGCCTAACATCGGACGGCTACGACATGGTCGCCCCTTCCGGCGAAGGGGCGGTGCGCTGCATGCGAATGGCGCTTGAAGGCGTGAAAACGCCGATCGATTACATCAATCCGCATGCGACCTCGACGGGCATCGGCGATCTCAAGGAAATCGAGGCAGTAAGAGAGGTTTTTGGCGCGGGCGAAAACTGCCCGCCGATCGCCGCGACCAAATCCTTGACCGGCCATTCGCTTGGCGCCACCGGGGCGCAGGAGGCGATCTACTCTGTATTGATGATGCAAAACGGTTTCATTTGCGAAAGCGCCAATATCGAGGAACTCGATCCGTCCTTCACCGATATGAACATCGTGCGCAAGCGCCGCGACGGCGTGCAATTGCGGGCTGTCTTGTCGAATTCCTTTGGCTTCGGCGGCACCAACGCCAGCATCGTATTGAAGCATGTCGATGCCTGAAGCGCCGGCGTCGGACGGGCCCGTAGGATTGATGCGTGGCAAGCGCGGCCTCGTCATGGGCGTTGCCAACGACCACTCGATTGCCTGGGGAATCGCCAAGGCGCTTCACGAGCATGGCGCGGAACTCGCCTTCAGCTACCAGGGCGAGGCGTTCGGCAAGCGCATCGCGCCGCTCGCCCGAAGCCTTGGCGCGCCACTCGTCTTGCCTTGCGACGTCGAGGACATCGCCTCGGTCGATGAACTTATCGCGGCCATCGAGAAAAAATGGGGCGGCCTCGATTTCGTGGTCCACAGCCTCGCTTATTCGGACCGTGCCGAACTGAAGGGCCGCTACGCCGATACGACGCGGGAGAATTTCTTACGCAGCATGCTGATCTCGGCCTTCTCCTTTACCGAGATCGCCAAGCGCGCAGTGCCTCTCATGCAGCCGGGCGGCGCTCTTTTGACCCTGACTTTCGCCGGCGCGAACCGGGTCATGCCCAACTACAATGTCATGGGCGTCGCCAAGGCGGCGCTGGAATCGAGCGTGCGCTATCTCGCCGCCGATTATGGTCCGCAAGGCATAAGGGTGAACGCCATTTCGGCGGGGCTTATCCGGACCCTGGCGGGCGCCGGAATCGCTGACGGGCGTGTCTTGTTCACTTTCCAGAAGGCGCATTCGCCGCTGCGCCGCGGCCTCGACCTCGCCGATGTCGGCGGCGCCGCGCTTTATCTTTTGTCGCCTCTTTCGAGCGGCGTCACCGGAGAAATTCATTACGTGGACGCCGGCTATAGTATCGTTCTCATGCCGCATCCCGATAGCCTGAAGCCCGAGCCCGCGCCGGGATAGGCGGCATGGTCCGCGGCGGCGGGTCGCTTGAAGGGAGGCCAGCCCATGGTATTCCGCCTCGCCTGTTGAAGGTCCCGGAGAGGTGGCTCAGCGGTTGAAAGCACCGCACTCGAAATTCGGTTGCGGCTGTCGCCATTAGTCCTCAGCTGTCCCCAAACTTCCTGAAATCAAAGCAAATCAGCGTTCGTGTATCGTTCTTTTTCCCATCGAGTCCCCACAAGTTGGGTAGCAATTTTGGTAGCATACCCTGCTCCTGTCGGGGAAAGCGGCCGTCGCCGATGTCCTGGCGGCGCTCCCATCGCTGGGACAAAAGAAAGGGACCGCTGGGAAGGATCGGCGGCCGCTTCTATCCAGTGAGGAAGAATAAGGTCAGCCAGATGCCCACAGGCGCCCTTCGCGGCTCAAGTGCCGCAATTCCCATTCAAAAACCTTTTTTGGGGGCAGCGGTGGGCTTGGCGGTCTCTCGAAGTTTTTTGCGTCTCGACCCAACGCCTGCGCGCGCTCGGCCACACGGTCGATGCGGTTGAAGAGAAGCTTCCCGCCAATGGTGAATTGATCCCACCTGGGCTGAACTGGTTGCGGCGGCTGTGCAGCAGCCAGGGGCAGACCAGGTTCGTCGGCAGGATTGTCAAAGCGCCGGCTCTCGGCAGTTGGGACACCTTTAACGGGGGCTAGCGGTGTGCTCTACCCCAAAAGGCCCGATCACCTTGCCCTCGACACCGGGGTAGCCAAGTCGGTCTCACTGATATTTCGTTCGTTGGTGAGATGGTGCTTAGAAATTTTTCCCCGAGCCTTGCGAAACCGCTTTGAGAATGTTTTGCGTCTTGTCTGTTCACCAACGGGAAACTGACCAAACCACTCGGTCCGCATCAGGACGCGATCTGCGCCGAAGCAAGACTCAATAACCTCAGGAACACTCCGGGCCTTATAACCTCAGGAACACTCCGGGCCTTGGCCAGGAACGTGTCTACATGCGCGTAGAATGACTCCTGCCAGCGGGTACCAATGATTGCACCCGAGGATGTGTACCTTGCTGCCGATATCGACATTGCGGACGCTGATGTACCCCGTGGCGCGGGCAAACAGCGTCGCATTGTCGAAAGCTGCCATATTACGCAGCTCGATGGTGCGAGGTCCCTTGTCTTCCTTCACTGTCATGGTCAGGACATTTGGCACCGCGTTCTTCCGCGTTTCTAACACCCCGACGGCGGCGGCGCTGCGGCTCGAGTGGGTCCAGGTGCCGAAGCCAACCGACAGCGCTACGGTGGCGATGGCGCTAAGGCCGATCGCCCGGGCAATCCGGCGCCGTTGACACTCGTCGGCTTTCCTTCCCTTGTGATCGTGAACCTTTGGTTCCGCGGGCAGATAATTCATGACAAGGATCCTCGATGCGTCAGTTTTGCGGAAAATCCGGCTTCCCGCCGTTCTAAACGGCCGATCACCGAGTA
>VDMG01000232.1 GCA_006514895.1 Beijerinckiaceae bacterium | reverse complement strand
CCCAGAGGCAAGGCAGAAACTTTCGAAACTCGCCGTCATATTCGCCAGCGCTTCGATCTTGACCGCTCTCGCAGGAATCGCGGTGGATGTGATAAGCCTGTTCATGGCGTTGCTTTCCTCTCGTGGAATCAGCACCCCGAGCCTACAAGCTCAAGGCGAGCAACGCCGCTCCTCCTATTTCAACAATCACCGGGACATGCCCGAGAAAGAAGGGGTGCGCTCCGGCGTATTCTGGTGCCGGCGCCGCACCAATTCGTCGCCTCTCGAAGTGCACCAGCCACTACGAGCGCTGCGCTTTGTCCTCGAAGTGTGCGACTCCACCGGAGATCCTCGCATGCACGAAGGAACCCGAAATGGCGCGCCGACGTTCTTAGCTTGAGTTTGCAAGGAGTGAAAAAATTCCAGGATATTCATGGCTTTGCCCTTCTGACAAAACCGTTTTCCCTCCTAGGATGGCTTCACGTCCAAAAGCGTATAACCCCGTAAAATTCTGCGGGTAGAAGCATGCGCGGACGCCCGAGGTGCTCCGCGGGTCGGAGATGTATCAAAAGATGTGTTTCGTGTAAATACACTTTGTAGTTGTATTCAGTTCAAACTTTCGTTATCTTTTGAATCGAGGTTGAGCAGTGAACAATCGGGATTGGCGATGGGAACAAACCCCCAACACGAAACCGGGCGCTGGTTGCGTCACGGCGCCCCGCGTGGGCATGACGAAGCGGAAATAGCTGACGGTTTTCCGGAACCCGAAGGGACTTCGCGTCTCTATACGATCCGGGAAATGGCGCGGGATTTCCAGGTGAGCATCCGGACCCTCCGGTTTTACGAAGACCGCGGCTTATTGCACCCTCGCCGGGAAGGCACCAGCCGCCGGTATGGTGACCGCGACAGGCTTCATCTCAAGATGATTCTCAAAGGCAAATCCCTCGGATTCACGCTGTCCGAGATTCACGGCATCCTCACTGGCCGAGGGGATGATTCGAGCAAGATGGACCTCGAGATGGGTCTCTTGCCGGAACAGATCACCACCCAAATTGACTACCTCGAACGCCAGCGTGGCCAAATCGATGAGGCGATCACGACCTTGCGCAAGGCTTACAGGCGGCTGCTCGAATCACCTCATCGAGACGCCGGCCCCGCTGATCGATCCGACCAGTAATCGCAACCGGCTCTAAAGACACGTTTGCTGGACGCCTCACCACTGACTATATAGATCGCAAGCGCACGCGCCGGTGGGTGGGAGCTGGGAGGACAGTTCATGCCGAGTTACAAGGCGCCGGTCGAAGAAGTCCTGTTCCTTCTCCGCGATGTTTTTCCGATCCAGCGTTACAATAATTTGCCCGGCTTCGCCGACGCCACACCCGATCTCATCGAGACGATATTATCGGAAGCCGCGAACCTCTGCGAGGAAACGCTCCTCCCTTTAAATCAGTCGGGCGATCGCGGCGGCTGCGTTCGCGGCAAGGATGGCTCCGTTGCCACGCCGCGAGGGTTTAGGGAAGCCTATCGCGCTTTCGTCGAGGGCGGCTGGATCGGGCTTGCCGCCGATCCCGAATTTGGCGGCCAGGGGCTGCCCTATACGCTCGCCACGATCGTCAATGAATTCGCGAGTTCCGCGAATATGTCTTTCGCAATGTATCCAGGCTTGAGCCAAGGCGCCCTTGCCGCCCTGCTGACGCATGGCACTGACGCGCAGAAAAAGATTTTCGTGCCAAAACTGATCAGCGGCGACTGGGCGGGCACGATGAACCTCACCGAATCGCATTGCGGCACCGATCTTGGCCTCCTCAAAACCAAGGCTGTCCCCCATGCCGACGGCTCCTACGCGATTTTTGGCGAAAAAATCTTCATATCGGCGGGCGAGCATGATTTGGCTGAAAATATCATTCATCTCGTGCTCGCCCGGATCGAGGGCGCCCCCGCCGGTGTCAAAGGCATTTCTCTCTTCGTCGTGCCCAAAATTCTGATCGAGCCGGATGGCTCGCTTGGCGACCGCAACCAGGTTTTCTGCGGCTCGCTCGAGAACAAGATGGGCATTCATGCCAATGCCACCTGCGTGATGAATTATGATGGGGCCAAGGGCTGGCTCGTGGGCGAGCGGGATAAGGGCTTGAACGCCATGTTCGTGATGATGAACGAGGCCCGTCTCGGCGTCGCGATCCAAGGCTTGGCGGTCTCGGAAGTAGCCTATCAGAATGCCGCCGCCTATGCCAAGGAGCGCTTGCAGGGCCGCTCGCTGTCGGGGCCAAAAGTGCCGGAAAAGCCGGCCGATCCGATCATCGTTCATCCCGACGTGCGGCGCAATCTTATGACGATCCGGGCTTTCAACGAGGCGGCGCGCGCGCTCGTCATTTGGACAGCACTGAAAAGCGACATCGCGCATAGATCAAGCGGCAAAGCCGAAGTCCAGGCCGCGGCGGACAGTTTGGGGCTGCTTACCCCCGTGCTGAAAGGTGTCCTCACCGATACCGGCTTCGACAACACGGTTAGGGCCCAGCAAATCCTCGGTGGCCACGGCTATATCGAGGAATGGGGCATGGAGCAATTCGTCCGCGATGCCCGCATCGCGATGATCTACGAAGGCGCCAATGGGATTCAGGCGCTCGATCTCGTCGGCCGCAAGCTCGCCAAGGACGGCGGCCGCGCGGTCACGGCTTTCTTCGGCGAGGTCAAGGCCTTCATCAAGGACAACGAGGGTGATGCTTCCTTGGCGCCCTATCTCATTGGCCTCAAGCAAGGTCTCTCACATCTCGAACAGGCGACCTTGTGGTTCCTGGAAAACGCGATCGCCAAGCCCGACAACGCAGGCGCTGGCTCCTACGATTATATGCATCTTTTTGGGCTGGTCGCGCTTGGTTTCATGTGGGCGAATATCGCCAAGGCCGCCATTGCGGTCAAACCGGCTGGCAATGGCGCCGCCGCCGCGATGGACGCGAAGCTGCTGCTGGGCAAATATTTCATGGAGCGCATCATGCCCGAGACGGGCGCCCATCTCGCCCGCATCTCAAGCGGCGCCGGAACGATGATGGCGCTGCCGGCCGAACAGTTTTGATTTTTCCGCGCGCCGCGAGGCATTGAACGGAGACCGGCAAACCAGAGACCCGCGAACCCGGAACCGGGAGGACAAAATGCCCGAAGCTTTCATCTACGATCATGTTCGCACCCCGCGCGGGCGCGGCAAGCCCGATGGCGCGCTGCACGAGGTCTCGACTCTCGGGCTTGCCACGACGGTGCTGCGGGACATCAAGGAGCGCGGCGATCTCGACACGCATCTCGTCGACGATGTCGTGCTCGGCTGCGTCGATCCCGTCGGCGAGGCGGGCGGCGACATTGCCCGGGCTACGGCGCTCACCGCGGACTATGGCAACCATGTGCCGGGCGTTCAGATCAACCGGTTCTGCGCCTCCGGCCTCGACGCGGTCAATTTCGCCGCCGCGCAAATCATGGCCGGGCAACATGACCTCACCGTTGGCGGCGGCGTCGAATCGATGAGCCGGGTCGGCATTGGCGCCTCGGGCGGAGCCTGGCCGGTCGACCCGGCAATCGCGATCAAGGCTTATTTCATGCCGCAAGGCGTGTCGGCCGACCTCATCGCGACGAAATACGGATTTTCCCGCGACGGCGTCGATCAATACGCGGTGCAGTCGCAACAGCGGGCGGCAAAAGCCTGGCGCGAGGGCCGCTTCAAAAACTCCCTCGTGCCGGTGCGCGACATCAACGGCATCACTCTTCTCGAGCGCGACGAACATATGCGGCCTTCAACCGATATGCAGTCGCTCGCCGCGCTGAAACCCTCTTTCACATTGATGGGCGAGCAAGGCGGCTTCGACGCGGTGGCTGTCGATTCCCATCCCGAGCTGGAAAAAATCGTGCATGTTCATCATGCCGGCAATTCGTCCGGCATCGTCGATGGTGCCGCCGCGGTTCTCATCGGTTCGGCGAAAGCCGGCGAGGCGATGGCTCGCAAGCCGCGTGCAAAGATTCGTGCGTTCGCCAATATCGGCTCGCACCCGGCGATGATGCTGACGGGTCCCGTCGATGTCACCAAGAAAGTCTTGGCGCGCGCCGGCATGACGCTCCGCGACATCGATCTTTTCGAGGTCAATGAGGCTTTCGCTTCCGTGGTGCTGCGGTTCGTCCAGGCCTTCGATGTCGACACCGAGAAAATCAACGTCAATGGCGGCGCGATCGCGATGGGCCATCCGCTTGGCGCGACCGGCGCCATGCTGCTTGGCACCGCGCTCGACGAGCTCGAACGCACAGGCAAAGCGACGGCGCTTATCACGCTCTGTATCGGAGCGGGCATGGGCACCGCGACGATCATCGAGCGGGTTTAGTATCCCTTTCTTAGAACCTGATCAGCACAAAAGTTGCAGACATTTTGGATAAGATCATGCGACAAAACAAAGAGCGAGACCATGAGCGATTCCTCTTGAAGCGATCATGGTCTAAAGGACGAGACTTGAACGCGCCGCTCCTTAAACGGCGCCTTTGGAGAGAAATGTTTGATGAAATGCGGACGTGTAAAACGGTGGTATAGAATTGTGGCTATAGGCCTTATTATCTTTATTATCTTTTTTGTTGCGGGGGCTGACATTGTCTTTTCGGTGCAGCCAACTTTGGCGGCGCTGGTCTGTCCGCGCTGCTTTGGCTTCGAGCAGCTTTACGGGCGCGTCTACGTCGATGCCGCCATGCCGGGGCCGCTGCGGGTGCAGCTCGCCAGAGCCATGCGCGAAGGCGAAACGAAGGTTGCCGGTTTTTATGGCGAGCTGAAAGCGGCGCCGGAGGTTCTCGCCTGTGCCACCGATATCTGTTGGCAGAGGCTCGGAGGCGGAGGCGCACAAGGTATCAGCTATGCCAGCGTCGGGATTCGTCTTGCACCGCGTGGAATCGATCCTGTCATCGTCGCGCATGAACTCTCGCACATCGAACTGCACGAACGGACTGGTCTTGCCAATTTCATATTGGGCTCAATCCCCGCCTGGTTCGATGAAGGCCTCGCGGTGATCGTTTCGGACGACCCAAGGTTTCTTCTTGCAAGCACGGTGAGTGATCGGTGCCGTATCGAACCCACTGAAGATTTACCAGTCGGCAAAATGGAATGGACACGCGCGGCGGGAACCGACCAAAACCTCTATGCTCACGCCGCGTGCCGCGTGCTGCGGTGGATGAAAGCAACCGGAGGCAATACCGCAGCGCTGGTTCTCATTCAGAAGGTCGCCGAGGGTGTGCCTTTCAGCGAAATCTATCACGTCCCGGCTCAGGGAAAGTCCTAACTTAGGTCAAGCTGAGAATGCTCCAGGGGAGAGGCAAATGAACCTCACAAATTTCCGCTTCGAGACCGGTTCCGATGGGATCGCCCTGCTGACCTGGGATATGCCTGAGCGCTCGATGAATGTCATCACGCCGCAGGTCATCGATGAACTTGAGCAAATCACCGATCATGTCGCGGCCGAGGCTTCGATCAAGGGCTGCGTGATCACCTCGGGCAAGGAGACTTTTTCCGGCGGCGCCGATCTTTCCATGCTGCAAAGCGCTTCCGCCGAATATCAAGAAGCGCGGCGAGAGAAGGGCGAGGAGGAAGCCGCAAAACTCTACTTTGAGCGCGCGCGCCGTCTTTCGCTTGTGTATCGCAAGCTGGAAACCTGCGGCAAGCCTTTCGCCGTCGCGATCAATGGCACCTGTCTCGGCGGCGCCTTCGAGCTCGCGCTCGCCTGCCATTACCGAATCATCGCGGACGACGATAAGGCACGGGTGGGGCTTCCCGAGATCAAGGTTGGCCTGTTTCCGGGCGCGGGCGGCACCCAGCGCGTCGCCCGTCTCATGCAGACCGGCGATGCGTTGCAAATGCTTTTCAAGGGCGAGCAGATCAGGCCGAAGGCGGCGAAAGCGATGAATCTCGTGCATGAGGTGGCTCCCATGGGGGAGATCGTCGCAAAGGCAAAAGCCTGGATCTCGGCGGGCGGAAAAGGCGTCGCCCCTTGGGACGAGACGAGCTTCAAGCTCCCTTCCGGAAAAGTGTTTTCGGCCCAAGGCATGATGGTGTGGCCAGCCGCCAACGCCATCTACCGGCGCGAGACGCATGACAATTACCCAGCGGCAAAGGCAATTTTGCACAGCGTCTACGAGGGCCTGCAATTGCCTTTTGATTTGGCGCTGCGGGTCGAATCGCGCTGGTTCGCCAAGATCTTGCACTCGCCCGAGGCAGCCGCGATGATTCGCACGCTGTTTCTTTCCATGAGCGAATTGAACAAGGGCGCGCGCCGGCCAGCGCAGGTTCCGGCATCTGCAATTAGGAAAGTTGGTGTTTTGGGCGCCGGGTTCATGGGCGCGGGCATTGCCTATGTCACCGCGAGCGCCGGGATGGATGTGGTGCTGATCGACCAGAATCAAGCGGCGGCCGACAAGGGTAAGGAGATTTGCGACAAGCTGATTTCCGGTCAGGTTTTGAAGGGCCGTGCAAAAACCGCCGATAAGGAAGCGCTTCTTTCAAGGATCAAACCAACCGCCGATTACCAGGGCCTCGCGGGCTGCGATCTCGTAATCGAAGCGGTCTTCGAGGACCGCGCGGTCAAGGCCGCCGCCACCCAAAAAGCGCGTGCGGTTCTGAAAGGGGGCACGATTTTCTCCTCGAACACGTCCACCCTTCCGATCACCTCGCTCGCGCAAGCCTATGGCGAGCCCGAAGATTTTATTGGGATTCATTTTTTCTCGCCGGTGGAAAAAATGCTTCTCGTCGAGGTGATACTTGGCGAGAAAACCGGGGACCGGGCGCTCGCCACGGCGTTGGATTATGTCCGCGCTATCAAGAAGACACCCATCGTGGTGCATGATTCGCGTGGCTTTTACGCCAATCGCTGTGTCGGCAATTATATTCATGAAGGCCATATCATGCTGCTGGAGGGCATTCTTCCCGCGATGATCGAGAACGTGGCCAAAATGGCGGGCATGCCGGTTGGACCACTCGCGCTCAACGACGAGGTCGCGCTCGATCTCGCCTTGAAAATCATCGAGGCGACAAAGCGCGATTTGGGACCGGCGGCCATCGATCCCGCGCAGGAAAATTTGCTGAAAACCATGGTCACCGATCACGGCCGCTTTGGGCGCAAAAACGGCAAGGGCTTTTACGATTATCCAGCGCAGGCCACGAAGACCCTATGGCCCGGCCTCGACGCGTTTCAACCAACGAAACGCGATCCAGACACGATCGATGTCGCCGAACTCAAACAGCGGTTCCTGGTGACACAGGCGGTCGAAGCAGCGCGCGTGATTGAGGAAGGCGTCGTGACGGACCCGCGCGAGGCCGATGTCGGCTCGATCATCGGCTTTGGCTTCGCGCCCTTCACCGGCGGCACATTGAGCTATATCGACGGCATGGGAGCTGCCAATTTCGTCGCGCTATGCGAGCGGCTCCGCCAAAAATACGGGGAGCGCTTCGCGCCGCCAAAGCTCCTCTTGGAGTTGGCGGAAACGGGCGAAAGTTTTTATGGGCGCTTCGCCGGGCGGACCAGACGCGTCGCATGATCTTGCCGGATCGCTGGATTGTCCGGTTTTGAGGATCAATCGTACCAAAGTGTTTCACGTGAAACATTTTTGTCCGATTGGGGCTGCTTTCCGGTCAACCGCACCCACAGGATCAGGAAGCGCCATCGTCCGATGCGCAAACGGTTTAGTATTTCGCGACAACCGGCGCCGCGGGCGGCGATAACCAATCGAATTTATAGTTCAAGCCAACGCGCCCGACATGATACATCCAGGTGCCGGTGTGAACAGGACCGAGCGCGAATTGATGAATTCGTATAAATATTCCGCCTTCACGGTAAAATGTTGGTCGATGGCATATTCGAGGCCGATGCCGAAGGCGCCAACATGCGGAAAGACGCCGGTGCGTGTTTCGGTAATCGACCCAGTGGTGAAAAGCGCTGGCGTGGCGACGCTATAATAGGTCTGTGTCGTTGCGTAGGTGAAGCCGGCGGTCAAATAGGGCAGGAACCGGCCCCACGCATAGCCGAGGCGAATC
>VDMG01000297.1 GCA_006514895.1 Beijerinckiaceae bacterium | reverse complement strand
CCCTTATACGGTTGAGAGCCGATTGCTGGCGTGGGAAATAAGTTTTGCCTTTCCTCCCGCCGGTAGAGACGGCGCGCCGTTTCTACACTTTCTTCTACGCTTCCGCGAGCACGGGCGTTACGTCAGTCCCAGCATGTCGGCAATGACAAAAACGTGATAGCGAGGCCAAACACGACAGGTAACGCGCGGACCGAATGGTCCGAATTAAGCTATTGGAACTCTTGTGCGCGGCGATGAACAAGAAAAGCAATGGGCCACGCTGATGCGCGCGGGCAGTGCGGGCGATGCCTTGGCTTACCGGCGCTTGCTCATGCAGTTGACACCCGTGCTGCGCGCCGCCGCGCGCCGGGGCCTGGCCCGCGCTGGAATGGCCGATACCGATGCCGAGGACGTTGTGCAGGAAACGCTGCTTGCTATTCATCTCAAGCGGTAGAGCTGGGATGAGTACGCCCCCTTCGGCCCCTGGCTTCGCGCCATTGCGCGCCGTAAAATGATCGACGCATTGCGGCGGCGGGGCCGCCGCATCAGCCTTCCGATCGACGATTTTTCCGAGATCTTGGCAGACGGCGGAGCCGAACCGGACATGCTCGCCGCCGATGCCGGCCGCCATCTGGAAAGCCTGCCGCCAGGGCAACGCAGCGCCGTTCGCGCCATTGCCATCGATGGCGCCTCAATTGGCGAAACGGCAGCGCGTCTTTCGATGACCAATGGAGCCGTCCGGGTGGCGTTGCATCGCGGGCTGGCGGCCCTCGCCCGAAAATTCAGGACGGAGGAACCGTGAAGACGGACGATCTCATTCGCGCCCTTGCCGCCGACAACGCAGTCCGCCCGATGCCCTTGCGGGGGGCTTTCGCGGCCGCCATGATCACCGGCGTCGTTATCGCATTCAGCCTTTATCTCGCGATCCTCGGCCCGAGGCCAAATTTCTTGGGGCTGCTCACTGAGCCGAGATTCTTATTCAAGGTTTGCCTTGCTTTTTTACTTATTGCGCTTTCCGCCAATTTGGTCATGCGTCTTGGCAAGCCGGGCGCTGAAATCCGTCGCGCCACTCTCTTGCTTGCGATCGTTCCGGTCCTCCTGGCGGCTGGCAATCTCGCCGAACTCATCAGTGTTCCAGTAGGCCTTTGGAGCCAAAGATTGATCGGAACCAATGCGCTGTTCTGCTTGAAAAGCATTCCGTTCCTCGGGCTAGCGCCGCTTGCCGCCACATTGTTTTGTCTGCGGCAGGGCGCGCCGGAACATCCTGCTCTTGCCGGGGCTGCGGCGGGTCTCCTTGCCGGAGCGATCGGCGCGGCGCTTTATGCCACGCATTGCCCGGATGATTCGCCGCTTTTCGTCGCGGCCTGGTACTCGCTGGCGATCGGCTTCGTCGCCGCCCTTGGCGCCGTGGCCGGATCGTGGCTCCTGCGCTGGTGAGCAAGATCGCCAACCAGCTCAGATCTCGCGTTCACTGGTGTTCGCGGCCGGGATCTCACGTAAGTCCTTGCGTAAGATTTTGCCGACATTCGACTTTGGCAAATCCTCGCGGAACTCGACAAATTTCGGCACCTTATAACCGGCGACTTCGCATCTGCAAAAATCGCGCACCGTGCTAGCGTCAAGGGCCGGGTCGCCACGGACGATGAACGCCTTGACGGCCTCGCCGGTCGCATTGTCCGGCACACCGATCACGGCGCATTCCTTCACGCCCGCGAGTGAAGCGAGCACCGCTTCGACCTCATTGGGAAAGACCTTGAAGCCGGAGACATCGATCATGTCCTTACGCCGGTCGACGATGCTGAAATAGCCCTCGGCATCCATTTTCGCGATGTCGCCGGTGTATAGCCACCCATCGCGCAAAACAATTTTGGTTTCGCCGGGTTGCTTCCAATACCCAGGCATGACCTGGGGGCCGCGCGCGATGAGTTCTCCAGGCTCGCCGATCGCGACAACGTCGCCATGATCATCAACGCATCTGATCTCTGTCGAGGGAAGCGGCAAACCAACCGATCCAAGCTTCGCGCGGCTGGCCGGATTGCAGGTGAGGACCGGCGAAGCCTCACTCAAACCGTAGCCCTCGATCACCGGGGTTCCCGTAATTTTTTGCCAACGCTCGGCCACCGCCGCTTGCAACGCCATGCCGCCGGCAACCGATATCCGCAAGCTGCGCGGCGGGTTCCTGGCAAACCAAGGCGAGTTCAACAGGCCGTTGAATAGAGTGTTCACCCCGGTGATGAAGGTGATCGGTTCTTTTTCGAAAGCTTTGCGAAGATTGGTCAGCGGCCTTGGATTAGGAATCAAAACATTATGCGCGCCAACGACGAAAAAGCCCAGCATGTTCGCGGTGAACGCAAAGATATGGTAGAGCGGCAGCACGGTCAGTACGTGGTCGCT
The DNA here is from genome assembly GCA_006514895.1 of Beijerinckiaceae bacterium. GTDB lineage: Bacteria > Pseudomonadota > Alphaproteobacteria > Rhizobiales > Beijerinckiaceae > Methylocapsa. The sequence continues at coordinate 5,649 of VDMG01000297.1, read as the reverse complement.
TTCCCGCATGTCTTCATGATGGAGGGCTAGGAATTGCGCCACGTTCATGATCAAATTGCGGTGCGTCAGCATGGCTCCCTTGCTCACGCCCGTGGTGCCGCCTGTATATTGCAAGCATGCGATGGCGGACGGCTCCACGCCTCTCGTGAAATCCTTGACACTGGCCCCGGCACGAATACTGGCCGCGCCCAAGGCCAGCGCTTTGGCAAAAGCGGTGTGCCGGAAACGCGGCGCTGGCACCTCTTTCCTGACGTATTTCTGCACAAAACCGATCAAGTGCCGCGAGACTATTGGAAAAAGACTCGCCGCCTCCGTCAGTATGATATGCGGGATGGGAGCTTGCTGGAGGGCGTTGGCAAGCTTATCCGCGAACATGTCAATCGCGACGATCGCGGCCGGTTCCGCGTCTTGGAAGAGATGCGCCATCTCATGCGCGGTATAGAGCGGATTGACATTCACGAGCCCGCAGCCGGCTTTGAAAATGCCGAATGCGGCGACCGGATAGGGGAGTCCATTGGGAATTTGGACCGCGACCCTGTCGCCGGTCTGCAGGCGAAGGTTTTCACGTAGGAAGGCCGCGAATTCATCCGAATAGCGATCGACATCAGCAAAGCTTAGGCTCGCCGCCATGCCGTTCGGCATGATTGTCGTAAATGCCCGGGCCGTAGGTCTGCGCGCGGCCAAATCCGGTGCGACATCGCCCAGCAATCTGTAGGGTGGCGTCTCGATCGTCGCCGGAACGCCAGGAGGATAAGAGGCGAGCCAGGGGAAGCTTGCCCCTTGTGTCTGCGCGGCATTCGGCACCTTTTGATCCATCGGCGGTTCCCAATTTTGCTCGGCGGCATTATACAGCCGGTGTAGGTATCCGCGAGAGGCTTGCCCGGCTCTTGCCGATAGATATAGTGACGAATCGCTCGCGGCGGGACCCCCAAGGTTTGGCTCCGCAATCGCGGCTTTCAACTGGAGCGACGGGTATTTTGGCCGAAACGAAGAAAATCAACTGGGTCCATGTTTCGACCCTCACCGCCGTTGCCATTCTCGTCGGCACCGAAGTGGTTGGCGCTTCCTGGGCCGCGGGCTGGGCGCTGGGCGGCCTCCTGCAGCTCGATCCCCTCGTCAGCCGGATCATTGAGGCGGGGTTTGCTCTCTGCGGCTTCGTGCTCCTTTTTTATTTCATGCGCACCGCGATTCGCCACGAGTCCATCCGCTAAAAATCCCTCCTGCGCTCCGCCCCTCCACCATGCCCAAGTAATGTTTGTGCCGCGCCGCCCGCGGGCCGCGCAGGCAGCCGCCAGATCCGAAGGAAAGTCAAATGACAAAGGCCTTTGACCGGAGAGCGGTGCTGAAGGCTGCCGCCATCCTCGGGCTCTGGGGCGGGAACGCGGGACAAGGCTTCGCCGCCGGCGCGATGAAACTGGGCCCGGCAGTGTCATTTTCCTTCGATGGTCTCAAGGCCACGGCGCAGCGCATGGCGGGCGAGCCCTATGCGGGCCCGGCGCGGCCTTCGCCCGAGATTGTAGCCAAGATCAATTACGAGGCCTGGGGCAAAATCAAGTTCGACATGGACTACGCCCTCTTCGCGAATGGGCCGGGCCGGTTTCCGGTGAGCTTTTTTCATCTCGGCATGTTCTTTCAAAAAGCGGTCGAAATGCATGTCGTCGATGCGGGCGTCGCGCGCGAAATCATTTATGATCAGAGCTATTTCGAAATGCCCGAGGCTTCGATTGCCAAGAGGTTGCCACAAGGTGCGGGATTCGCGGGTTTACGCATCCAGGAATCGCGGGACGGCGCGCTCGACTGGCGCAAGAATGATTGGGTGGCTTTTCTCGGCGCGGACTATTTTCGCGCGATCGGCGAATTACGGCAGTACGGGCTCTCGGCGCGGGCCGTCGCGCTCGATGTGGCGGTGGCGGGCAAACCGGAAGAATTCCCGGATTTCACGAAATTCTATATCGACCGCGCCGAAGCTGGCGATTCGTTGACTGTTTATGCCCTGCTCGAAGGTGCCTCGATCGTGGGCGCCTGCCGCTTTGTGTTGTCGCGCGGCAAAGCCGTCGTGATGGACATTGACCAGATGTTATTCTTACGCGCGGACATCGCCCGCTTCGGCCTCGCGCCCTTGACCTCGATGTACTGGTTTTCCGAAACAAAAAAAGAGACAGGCGTCGACTGGCGTCCCGAAGTGCATGATAGCGATGGTCTCTCGTTGTGGATGGGAAGCGGGGAAAGAGCATGGCGGCCGCTCAACAATCCGCCGCGCATCATCACCTCGTCCTTCGCGGACGACAATCCGCGCGGCTTTGGCCTTTTGCAGCGCGACCGGAACTTCGATCATTATCAGGACGGCGTTTATTACGACCGGCGTCCGAGCCTCTGGGTCGAGCCCAAGGGCGCCTGGGGCAAGGGCGCTGTGCAGCTTGTCGAAATCCCAACCGACGATGAAATCCACGACAATATCGTTGCGATGTGGGTGCCGGAGAAAGCGGCAGTGGCCGGGTCCAATGTGACGCTGTCCTACCACCTCCATTGGGCGGCCGATGAGCCTTATCCAACCGACCTGGCACGGTGCGTCGCGACACGCTTGGGCAATGGAGGCCAGCCCGGTCAGCCGAGGCCCAAGGGAGTGCGGAAGTTCATGGTCGAGTTCAAGGGGCCGCCGCTCGAATCCCTGCCCTTCGGCGTCAAGCCCGAGGCGGTGCTCTGGGCCTCGCGCGGTACCTTTTCTTATGTTTTCACCGAGGCGGTGCCGGACGATGTGCCGGGCCATTGGCGCGCCCAATTCGATCTGACGGTGTCAGGCTCCGACCCCGTCGAGATGCGGCTTTATTTGCGCGCGGGCGAAAAAACATTGAGCGAGACCTGGCTCTATCAATATCACCCGTTCTGAATCGGCTGTGCGTGGGCGGCCTGCCAAAAATGTTTCGCATGAAACGGGTGGGTGCGGCGGCGTCTGCCGAACGTGCTTGAAAGGCTCATCGCGGCAGGACGCCGGGATTTGGCGCAGTCACTGACCCTGCGAGGAGCACGGATATGTCACCTTTGGTCCCAGCGCGTAAATTGGGATGGTTTGTCAAATCGGCTGCCCTCGGCCAAATCACCGTAGAAGGGTGGGACCGCTATTTCCCGATGGACCGGTCACGAAGGGGATCGAGAGCATTCCATGAAAGGGTTATTCCGGAATCGCGATTTGATGGTCGGGACCTATGATCATCTGTTCACATATTTTTCGGACGGCTTCTTGCGGTTTGCGAGCCCAGGGCGGGAGCGCGTTCTTTATCCTGGCATGGGCAGCTGTTTCGGCCCGGCCGTGGACGGTCTTCAAGGCTTCGCGCGGACCGCGCCGCTCCTTGCCGCCTGGGCAACTTCCAGCCGCGAACCGGTTGGGACGGATCCCGTGGGCGGCCAGCGGGTCGATCTCGTCGCCCTTCTGCAAGAAGGCTTGCTCAGCGCAGATCTGGTCAACTCTTTCGAAGCCCAAGCAAGATCAAGTGGCAAACTGGCTTCTCCAAGTCAATTCCGTCGTAACGCGTGAAAGCAATTGGCTGTTGTTTCCGGTCGTCGTCAATTTCGTTCTGGAAGCGTTAGGTTACGCATGTAAAACAGCTGAAACCGAATTCGCTATAAGAATTACTATAAGTTCAAAGAACATTTTCTTGAGAGCGGCTCGTAGGACAAAACGATCGAGCTGTCGATTTTTACCGCCTGGGGCATCACCTACGATCTGTTTTGGCTTCACCTCGTCAAGCCGGATTTTGACGGGGAGTTTATTAGTGATGTGCTGACCCAATCGGCGTTGCTGACGGCGCATTTGATCGGGCTGAGGGGCGTGCCGATCTTGGGCCGCAGCGTGATCTATCGCACCGCCGTTCCGGTTCCTCTTCTGGCCGAGAGCATCGCCGACCCTTCGGCGGCGACGTGCGGGCGCGCCCGGCGTGCCCTGGATGCCGTCTGGCGGTACTTTATCGCGCATGGCTGCCTGCGGAACGGGACGTTGACACAAGGCTATTTCGATTCTGATCCGCGCCTGGTCGAGCGCTACATGGGTCCCGGAAGCAGCCATTGGGGGCTTCGATCGCTGGTGCTGGCCTACATGCATGCGCCCGGGAGCGAGTTCTGGACGTCTGCGGACGAGCCACTTCCTGTCGAGGTGGCGGATTACCGCCTGGAGTTCAAAAAGCTCGGATGGGTGATTGAGGGGCGCAAGGCCGATAGCCGGATTGGGATCCATATCCCCCAAAATCGCCCCGCCACCATCCGGCCGAACGCCTATTCGATCGCCCGGCAAGTGGGTGAGACATTGCTCATGCGCGACAGTCTCTCCGAGCGCAGGCTCCTTGCGAGAATGATTGTGCCGATCGCGATTGCCAGAAAAACCAAGGTCAATATGGCTCATGCAAGTGGTGGTGCTGATGAGCGAGAACGATCGAGGCCAGAATCATGGGTCCGAGTTCGCCGGCAACCGCCGCTCCGATGACATGCAGGCCGAAGTTCGTATCGAGTTCGCCGCTTTCATGAAAAATGGGAAGGAGCATGCCGAAGGCAGTCGTCGGCAGTACAAGGCGGATGAGCAAAGGCGCCCCAACAACCCTATGGCAAAAAGCAATCCTGCGAATAGGCCGCTCAGACCTAATGCCGCGAGCCACGCGAGTACGCCAAGGCGAAGCGGCGCGGCGCCAATTTTTTCCGGGTTGAACTCGAACCCCGCCTGGAAAAACAAGAAAATGAGGCCGAATTCGCCGAGGAACCCTATGGCGCCCTGGCTCGTAACCCAACCGACCCCACTGGGGCCGATCACTATTCCAAGCATGAGCTCCAGAACAACTGCCGGCATGCGAATGAACGCCAGCAATCGCGCGAGCAACGGGGCAAAGACAGCGACAAAGCCCATTATAAAAAGAGCATGAAACTCGCTCATGAATATCTTTGTCCGCGATTGGCATGATAAGCTTAAGGAGGGCATTATGTATGCCATAACAGGGATTACCGGCCAAGTTGGCGGCACCGTCGCGCGCAGGTTGCTCGCAGCAAAGTTGCCCGTTCGTGCCGTGGTGCGCGATGCCATCAAGGGCGCGGCTTGGGCTGAACGCGGCTGCGAGGTTGCGGTTGCCGATATGAACGACACGAAGGCGCTTGCTGATGCCTTCACCCCGGCGGACGGCGTCTTCGTCCTCATCCCGCCAATGTTCGATCCGTCGCCCGGCTTCTCCGAGGTGCGGGTAATCCTTGCCGCGCTCAACGAGGCGCTCGGTGCCGCGCATCCGGCGAAAGTCGTCTGCCTGTCAACGATCGGCGCGCAGGTTGCGCGGCCAAACCTGCTCACCCAGCTTGGCATCATGGAGCAGATGCTCGGACAATTGCCGATGCCGATCGTTTTCCTCAGGGCCGGATGGTTCATGGAGAACTCAGCCGCGGACGTCGCGCCGGCGCGCATGACGGGGGTCGTCCCGAGCTTCCTGCAGCCGCTCGACAAGCCGGTACCGATGATAGCTACGGCCGACATCGGACGCGTCGCCGCGGAGCTGTTTCAGGAGTGCTGGAGCGGCCGGCGCGTCATTGAGCTGGAGGGGCCGCATCGCGTCACCCCGAACGAGATCGCAGCCGCATTCTCGAAGATTCTTGGCCGTCACATTCGCATGGAAGCCGTTGCCC
>VDMG01000301.1:7778-8131 GCA_006514895.1 Beijerinckiaceae bacterium | reverse complement strand
AATTGCCGATGCCGCCGAAGGGCGGGCATCCGGCCGGGCCCAAGCGTTTCGAGCGTTTTCGGATCGATCCGCAACGAGCGGGGCGTTTCAGTCAGAGCCACCATGTCGTGGTCTTCGTAAGCAAGCACGTTCACATTGCCATTGTCGGTTGGTTTTCCGGTGAGCCACGCGAACAGTTTTGACCAGACAGGTCCAGTTCGATTTGTTACAAATTCATCGTTGACAATGGTATTATGCACAATCGTATCAAGATACGTGCTGCTTCGCAGAAAGCGATTGGTGTAGCGGACACGATCGCCTCCGAAGGAAAAGCGGTGCAGCATGGCGAGCCCGTCGAACCAATGCCGGTAGGC
>VDMG01000301.1:0-7768 GCA_006514895.1 Beijerinckiaceae bacterium | reverse complement strand
GAACTTGCGGGGCCGGTGCGCAGCAAAACGCCGTTCAGCCACACAGGCGGCGTGCCTTGCCAGTCGAGTTCGGCGCCGGACGTTTCCCTGTCGAGTGTCTGAAAGCCGGCCAAATATGTGTTTGTCATCGCCTCGCTCCTAAAACCATTTGCAAATCCATGCGCTCCTGTGTCATGTGGGCAATGTCCACATTATAGGAAATGTTGTCATTGTCAACATCAAAAATCAAAGGTGATGCCGCCCCCTATCATCACGGCGATCTGCGGCGCGCCTTGATCGCGGCGGGCATGAGCCTGCTCGAAAAACGTGGCCCGGCGCAGGTGGGTTTTCGGGAGGTGGCCCGCCTTGCCGGGGTGTCACATAATGCGCCTTACCGGCATTTCGACAGCCGCGAAGCTTTGCTTGCGGCGCTCGCTACGGATGGTTTCGAGGCGCTTGGCGCGGCGATGGAGCGGGCGGCGGAGGGCAAGCAAGGGTTTCAGCGCCTGCGCGCGCTGGGTATCGCCTATATCGCTTTCGCCAGGGCGCGGCCGACGGTCTATCTCTTGATGTTTGGCCCCGAGCTCGAAAAGGGAGCTTTTCCGGCGCTGATAGATGTGGCCGGGCGCAGTTTCGAAGCGTTGCGAGAGGCGATCGATGCCGTCGTGCCGGAGCCGTCGCGCCGCGCCGCCGCGATCGGCGCCTGGGTGCTCGTCCATGGACTTTCGCATTTGATCGCCGACAACCAGCTACCAATGGATTTCGCCGGGGAAGACAAACGCGATGCGCTCATCGAAAATGTCTTGGCGATTTACCGGCAGGGTCTTGCGCGCGAGGCCGAGCCGCATTGAGGACGGTTGCCCGCGCGGCTATGTCATTCGGGTTTTGGGATATCGTCTGGCGCAAGAGTTTCCCGGACAGTGCCAAGGTCGCCGATGAACTGCCCTAGCCTTGCGCCCAGGGATTGCCGCAACAGCTCCGCGCTGCCCGGAAAATCTAGCAGGACCCGATGGAAAAGCTGCCGCGAAATGCGCAGTACGGTCGAGGGTTCGCGCGCGATCGCCGTCGCCGGCCGCCGCGTTTGTGTCACAAGCGCGAGTTCGCCGATAAGCCCCGGCGGCCGGACGATCCGCGCCGTGGTGGCACCCTGGCCCGAGGCATCCAGCGCGATCGACCCGGTGAGCACCACGAAGCCGTCATTGGAAATTTCGTCGCGGCGAAATAAAACATCGCCGGCGTGCAGAATGCGTGTTTCTGCCGAAAAAGCGATCAGCCGGAGCGCTTCCGGTTCGATCGCGGCAAATGCCGGATTGGCCGCGAGCTTGCCGATATCGTCTTCCAGTCCCATGTTGGCGCTTCCCCCGGCCGCAAACCTTATCCCGCCGGAAAAGTCTTGCCGGACAATCAAGGGATCAATTTATAGCCGCCCGCCGAGGTGACGAGAAGCTGCGCCTTGGCTGGATCGCGTTCGATCTTTTGGCGCAGCCGGTAGATATGCGTCTCGAGAGTGTGCGTCGTGACATTCGCATTGTAACCCCAGACTTCGCGCAGCAGCACTTCTCTGGAGATAACCGACTGTCCGGCGCGATAGAGGAACCGCAGAATGGCGGTCTCCTTTTCCGTCAAGCGGAGCTTATTGCCTTTTTCGCCGATCAAATGTTTGGCGCCCGGCTGGAACGTGTAAGGACCGATCCGGAACAGCGCCTCTTCGCTCGACTCATGCTGGCGTAAATGGGCGCGGATCCGCGCGAGCAGCTCGGCGAAGCGGAAGGGTTTTGCCACATAATCATTTGCCCCGGCATCGAAACCCTCGACCGTATCGGATTCCGAATCATGCCCCGTCAGCATGATGATCGGGTTCCTAAACCCTTCCTGGCGCAACTGCCGGACCGCCGCGCGTCCGTCCATATCCGGCAAACCGACGTCCATGATGATGAGGTCCGGTGTCTCTCCGCGCGCCACGTCGAGCGCGCCCCGCGCCGTATCCGTCTGCACGGCCTTGAATTCCTCGTGCAAGCCGAGCTGCTCGGCCAAGGCCGCGCGCAAGTCCGTGTCGTCGTCAGCGATCAGGATCTTTAGAGCCGTGGTCATGAACTCCGTCCTTGATGAAGTGGCTTCCTCGGGCTCTATAACCTGCGCGGATTTAAACTGGTTCCTCCGGCCGCGCGCCGCCGCCTCTCCCTCATAGTGCATCGTGGGTCGAATCTCCCTGTTTTTATCCGCGCGGCGCGCCGAATGCACATTTTCTGGGAAAACCAAAGCATTTTCAACCTGGACACATCCGTCGCGTGGCAGGAAATGCGCTAGAACGACTCGGGTCTCCGCGCCGGCGAATCGCTTTCACTCGGACGAAAGCATAGGCTTGCATGAAACGGGTTGCAAAAAAACAGACAAACTCTTTTGCGCGCGAGAAAGGCGAGGTCAAGCGCGGCCTGAGCCATCTCGTGACGACCCGCATGCCATGTCAGGCGGAAGCGCAACAGGTTCCGCTTGGCAGGTTTCACGCAGGCCCTCTCGTATTTCGCTGCGCGCTGGGGCTCGCGGGCATTAGGCACGGTAAGCGGGAAGGCGATCACGCGACACCCGCGGGAGACTTTCGGCTTCTTGCTGGCTTCTTTCGGGCGGACAGAGTCTCACGAAAAGCTTGGCCTTGGCCGATGCGGCTTATCAGGCCAAGCGATGGCTGGTGCGACGATCCGAGGTGCGCGGCCTACAACCGGCGGGTGACCTTGCCGTGCCGGGCGAGCCATGAAAAGCTCTGGCGCACGGACCGCCTCTACGATCTTGTGGTTGTGCTCGATTACAATATCCATCCATGCCGTAAAAATCGGGGCAGCGCGATTTTTCTGCATTGTGCGCGGCCGGGTTTCGCGCCGACCGAAGGCTGCGTCGCGCTGCGCCCAGATGATCTCCGCCGGCTGCTGCCGCGCCTTGCAAAGAAAGTGGTGCTGACGATCAGGTGAGGGGATACTTCGTTACACCGGCACAATGAAGTTCAGGCTATGCGGCGAAAAAGGCTGAACTGGAACCTTTGCGTGGCGCCAGCGGGTGTAACGTGATCCTCGCGGCGGGATTCAACGAGCGCGAACTTGTCTCCAAGAACGGCGCCGATGGAAGCCGCATCATGCCGCAAGACGGAAAGGCCGCTGCACCGGCCAGGTCCGTCAGGCGCGAATGTGCCGATAATGACATGGCCGCCCGGCCGCACGGCCCTCGTCACGCGCTCCGCATACGCCCGGCGTTCGGCGGTGTCCGTGAAAAAATGAAAGGCCGCCCGGTCGTGCCACAGATCGTAGGATTTGGATGGCTCCCAGACGGTTACATCGGCGGCGATCCACGTTACTTTCGCCGATCTTGGTCCAAGCCGGGCTTTGGCGGCCGCAAGCGCTGTTTCCGATAGGTCGAGAACGGTGAGAGCATGAAAGCCTTCGTCTAAAAGGGCATCCACCAGCCGAGACTCGCCGCCGCCGATATCGATAATCGCGGAATTTGGCTTCATGCCCGTCGCTCGAATGAGATCGAGGGAGATGGACGGATGTTCTTGAAACCAGCTTAGCTCGTTCTCGGCCTTGGTCTCGTAAACATGCTCCCAATGGGCCCGCCCCCCGTTCGCCATGGCTTGTCTCCCCTGGAGCGGCGCTCAGCGGCCGCCGAAAATCGCGCTGCCAATCCTTACATGGGTCGCGCCAAGCCCAATGGCGAGTTCGAAATCGCTGCTCATGCCCATCGAGAGCACAGAAATCCCATTGCGGGCGGCGATCATATTTAACAGCGCGAAATGCGGCGAGGCCTGATCGTCGAGGGGCGGAATGCACATAAGCCCTGAGATTTCGAGGCCGTAGTCCTTGCGGCAGCTTTCGATGAAGCGATCCGCCTCTTGCGGAAGCACACCCGCCTTCTGCGGCTCGGCGCCGGTATTGACCTGAACATAAAGGCGGGGATGGCGGGAGGTTTTTTGGATTTCGGAAGCAAGCACCTTGGCGATCTTGTCCCGGTCGACGGTCTCGATCACGTCGAAAAAGGCAACCGCGTCATGCGCCTTATTGGACTGCAACGGGCCGATGAGATGCAGCTCGAGGCCGGGGTGGCTGGCCTTCAGCGGCGGCCATTTTTCGAGCGCCTCCTGGACCCGGTTCTCGCCAAAAACGCGTTCTCCGGCCTCGATCACGGGGGTAATGTCGTCCGGGCCGAAGGTCTTGGAGACGCAAACGAGGGTCAGGTCTCGCGGATCGCGTCCGGCGTCCCGCGCGGCGCGGGCGATGCGCGCGCGCACCGAGGCGAGGCGGTCAAGGCTGGTCTCGGAAGGTTTTTTGCTTTGTTGCAAAGCTTTGGCCATTACTTTTTCTGCTTCCAGTTGTCCGTTATGAAGCCGCGAGGGTCGACGGTTTCGATCTGCTTGGAGATGACCGCCTTATTTCCCGGACATGTCCACTCGTAGATCGTATCGTGACCCGTGGCGGCCATGGGAACGACATCCGAACCAGGGTTTTGTTGGCAAAAATCCGAAGCGCCTGCCGACGAGCGGCTGGTGTTCGCTTTTCCGCAGACGAGGTTCGCGCCAGTGTTGCATAACCAAACTTTACCCCCCATGCAGCGGAAGGAGGTGCTTTTTTGAACGTATTTGTCGGGTGCGTCAGCCGAGAAGCTGAAAAGCTCGCGCGCCACTGGAATGAAAGTGATCGGGATGGGCCGCACCCGATCGTCGTTGGTGACCATCGCGCAAAGCGCGGGGACGTCCTGCGTGCGGGCCGTGCCCTGGGCCGAGATTGTCACGGCCCCGGCGATCGCGGCCAAGAAAGCGGCGTGAACGGATAAAGGCATGATCTCTCCCTTCGTCTAAAGCAGGCGTCTTTTCCTATCAGCCGGGCGGGCCGCTCCGCAAATCCGCAGACGCACGTGGATTGTCCGATTGGGAGGAAAAATCGGACAAAAACGTTTCACGTGAAACATTTTTGTCCGGTCGGGGCCGAAAATCGTACAAGGCCTCATACGCCACGCGGGTTTGAGACCTGTGGGATCACGCGGAAAATTGGTCTTTTGGCAGCTGGATGACGCGGCCGAGACCGCTTTAGAAAAGCGTGCTACTTTCCGAGATCCGCAAATGGATGGTTTTCGTGTGCATTGGGAGGTCCCATGAGCGCGGTTCGTGACGTTGCAGTTTTCGTTGGCAGCCTTCGCAAAGAGTCGATCAATCGCAAACTGGCGAAGGCGCTCGCGGAGCTCGCACCTTCTTCGCTGAAACTGGAGATCGTCGAGATCGGTCAGCTCCCTTTGTACAATCAAGATGACGATCAAAATCCGCCGCAGGCCTATACGGAATTCCGGGCCCGCGTGAAGGCGGCGGACGCCGTCCTTTTTGTCACCCCTGAGTACAACCGCTCGGTACCGGGGGTATTGAAAAACGCCTTGGACGTGGCCTCGCGGCCATATGGCCAGAGCGCCTGGAACGGCAAACCCGGCGCCGTGATCAGCGCCTCGCCCAGTGCCATCGGCGGATTCGGTGCGAACCATCACCTCCGGCAGTCGCTGGTGTTCTTGAACGTGCCCGCGATGCAGCAGCCGGAGGCCTATCTCGGCGGCGCGGACAAGCTCTTTGACGCACGCGGCAAACTCGCCAACGATGGGACACGCACGTTTTTGCAACAGTTCATTGAGTCATTCGCAAACTGGATTGCCATCCATGCCAAACCGTAAGCCGTTGACCTTGCTCCGCACGCTTTGCCTTGGCCTCTTAACAACTTGTCTTGGCCTCTTCACAACCGCCGCATGGGCGGCGTTGAAGCCGGGGGACGCCGCGCCCGATTTCACCGTCGACGCCGCACTGGGCGGGAAGGAATTCACATTCTCTCTCGCCGATGCCCTGAAAAAGGGACCGGTGGTTCTCTACTTTTATCCCGAATCATTCACGAGCGTCTGTACTATCGAGGCACATGAATTTGCCGAAAACATCGAGAACTTCGCGGCGGCCGGCGCGAGCGTCATTGGCCTTTCGGGCGACAAGATCGAGGTGCAGCGCGACTTTTCGACCAAGGAGTGCCGCGACAAATTCCCTGTGGGCGCCGACCCCAGCTTTTCGGTGATCAAGGCCTATGACGCCGCGTTCAACATTCCGCTTGTGGGCGCGGCCTTCGCCAACCGCATTTCCTATGTGATTTCGCCCGAGGGAAAGATTCTTTACGTCTATTCCGATTCCAACGCGGAAAAACACATCGAGAATACGTTGACCGTTGTCAAGAAATGGCGCGAGGAGCACAAGCCCTGAGCATTTGGGTCTCGCACGACCGGTTGCGAGCTTTTGAAACGAACTCGAAGCGATCGACGAACACAGCATGGACTCCGAGTGCTACAACGGCCGTATCCACATGCCAAGTCCGCAATGATATGATGGGCGACGTCATTGCCGCCGGGTCGTTTTCCGCATTCGCTTGGCTCTCGAGCACTTTCAGATTCCGCGGAAACAGAAAGCAGCTTGAGATCTTTATTTTATCGCATTTTCTTGACGCGAACCGGGATCCGCTTCGCTTGAAAATGCGCTAAAGCTGACTTTGAGAAAAGTGGGATCGACCATGAGCAGTCAATGGCAGTATCAGGTACGGATTTATCTCAGTGATGAGTTTGCGGAAATGGCACGGCGCGATCCCGGCAGTCCGGCAATTGGGCCGCTAAGGGATATTCTCGCTAAGCACCACGCGACAATGAAATGTCAGTTTGATGCCTTCGCAGACTATGTTGCCGAAGCTGAAAAGCATGGCACTGAAAATTATCCCCTTTATGAGTGGACCAAGGCGACAATCGAGAATCCCGCAAAGAAGGAAAAATATATCAAATCCTTCACCCTCTATGTCGACGGCAATGAGGTCTACGCGAAGGAGATAGCAAACGCGCTCGAATCAGACCTGCAGCCCCTCGTTGGCGGCGCGTTGATCACACGGATGTCTAAGCACGATACCAATCCTGCAAACAACCCTCAACCGTCGGCCCGCTTTCGCTGATTGCTCAGCGACGTTCTCGGAGATCAAGCCGGCCATTGCTGGCGCACCGCCAACGCGGCCAGCACCAGCCGGGCCTGAATGCCATCACAGCCGGTCAAGCGTCTATTGATCGAGGTCACCCCAAAATACTTCTGCAAGGCATTTATAAAGACTTGGTTCTCGGACGTGGCATTCGCAAATAGCGTCATAGAGGATCTAAATTTGAGGCCGTCAGGACGGCCAAAAATCTGGTCAATCGAACTTCCATCGACGAGATTTACAAGACGGCTACACTCCCTTAGTCTTGGCCCAAGAATTGCGTGATTCACATAAGCCTCGGCTTCTTCTTTGGAAGAGATTGCGAAATATCTTGAGACCTGACTGGTGCCCAGACCTTCTATCTGCGTAAAGATGAACCACATCCAATGAGATTGCTTTTTACCTGCCCGCAGTTCCGAGCATACCTGCTCAAAAACAGAGTTCTGAGCATCCACAAAGCGTTGAAGGTTATAAGGATCGCATTGCTGCATCGTAGAGCCCAGCGAGAATTCAAAATTCAAACTGAAACATGATCTGGGCCGGGCGAGATTGACCGAGTCCGTTAATTAATGCTGTGGTGGGTTGATTAATAGCCGGTTTCATCAGCCTGTTTCAAAAGCCCGCACGGAACCCAAAGCCCTCTTGCTGAGGAGCTTGCGTAAGTTGGCCATTAGAGCGCCGGACATTCAGGTTGAATCGAAGGGATTCCGGTGAGGCGGGTTTTGTGATTCACTTCCGCAAGGAGGTGATTTGCGATGCCGAAAGCCTATTCGCTCGAT
>VDMG01000304.1 GCA_006514895.1 Beijerinckiaceae bacterium | reverse complement strand
GCGGTCATCCCACCGCGCAAAACCCGCAAAACCCAGTACAATTACGACAAGGCCATCTACAAGCAGCGCAACATCATCGAACGCATGTTCTGCCGCTTCAAAGACTGGCGGCGCATCGCCACGCGCTTCGATCGCAACCTTAAAAGCTTCATGGCCGCAATCGCTCTCGCCGCGATCGTCATCTGGTGGCTATAATGAGTCCGGACCCTAGTTTGGTTTTTAGCTTAGCAATTGTATCTTCGTGCCGCCGCCCGTGTCGTAATAACGCCCATTATGACAAGCCTGTTTGGCTTTCAGAAAGGTGAAGAACGGCGTCCGGGAGTGCGCAAGAACCCGTCGGCAACTCGCACATCCGGATTGGCTCAATGCCACCCCCTAATATCCACAAAATGCCCGGCGTTCGCCGCCGCCGCCATTGCGGGCGAGACAAGATGGGTGCGGCTCTTAAAACTTTGGCGGTCTTCAAAATTGCGGTTCGACGCCGAGGCGCAGCGCGGGCCGGGCTGCGTGGGCCTTGGCCGCTTTCCTTGAAACGCTAGGCGTGTCAAAGCCCGGAATTCTTCGCGCTGATCTGGGCCAGCGCCGCCCAGTCGCTGTCGCCCTGGCCTTGCGCCAAGCCGGAAAGGAAATGGTCGCGCACCATGCTCGCGATGGGCAGTGGCACGCTCAATGCTCAGCGGCGGCAAGCGCGAGTTTTATGTCCTTGAGACCAAGCGCCATCTTGAAACCGGCAGGCTCATAGTTTTCGTCCGCTATGATCGCACCATAGGTTTTGTAGACCGGGGCTGAAAAGAGCGTGCCGGTCAGGATTTCGACATAGCGATGCGCATCGATTTCCGCTTTGCGGGCAAGCGCAATGGCTTCTCCCGGGCTCTCAATGGTTGCCGCGATGAGGAAATTGCCGCTCAGCTTGACGAGATTGGCGGCGGCGGGCTTTTCACTGATGACGAACGTCTTCTGTCCGATCGCGTCGAGCAATGGCTGGCACTTTTCGATCGTCGCGGGGGGGGCCGGCGGCGACGATGAAAAGCTTTCCCTCCGCCGCCGCCGCTGGCCGTCCGAAACCGCAGGCCGTTGCATAGATCTGACCCCTCTCCTTGTGCATCCGCCAAAGACGCTCCGATAGGGCGACGCTGATCGTGCTCATGGAGACATGGATGCTTCCGGCAGGAAGAGACTGCCCGGTGCCGCCGTTGCCGAAAATCACGCCTTCGACGGCAGCATCATCGGCGAGCATGGTGAGAAGGATCTCGCCCCGGCAGGCATCGGCAACGCTCTCCGCCACCCGCGCCACCTCCGCGACCAGTGCCTCCGCCTTGGCGCGCGTGCGGTTGTAGACGGTCACGCGGTGCCCGGCCTTGAGAAGGTTGCGGGCCATCGCCGCACCCATATTGCCGAGGCCGATGAAGCCGACATCCATGACGTTATCCCCTCATATACGCTTGCTGCGTGAAGGCACTGGACCTAAGATCCGCTCCAGGCCGATGGTCAACTCCGGCAGGCTTTAATGTCGGCCCCGGTATCGGCCGCTACCGAAAGCACGGCGGCGATAACATCCTCTGGGCGTGTCTTTTTGGATGAAGTGGCCGCTGTCGACAACGACGAGCCTGCCCTTCGGTGAGGGTGCGGCAGATCGCTGCCGCACATTGCGCCAAAGCGCCTCGCGCGCGGGCGTGTCACCGTGGTACGTTGCGGCGAGGACGACGAGCGGCACGGGTGGCAATGGCGGGCCCGCCAAGAGCGCAGCGACAGAAGGTGCGACTCCTGCCTCCTCGGCGGCCTCGATAGTCCCAGGCTTTGGCGGCACCCTCGAGACGAAGACGCCCGGCGGCTCAAGCGGGCTTGACGCATCGACAAGCACCATGCCCGCGACTTCATCGGGATGGTTGCGGGCGAATGCTTGGACGTAGAGCCCGCCGAGTGAATGGCCCACCAAGAGAAAGGGTCCAGGCAGGCCATGGTCACGCAGCTGGACAAGGAGATCGTCAGCGACGGCGGCAGCGAGCACCGGGTTTCCAGGATCCTGTGGCGCCGGGCTGCCGCCAATTCCAGGCCTGTCGTAGAGCACGACAGTGAGACAGAGGGCAAGGCCCCGGGCGACCTCGCGCCAGCTGTCGCGGCCTTCGCCGAGACCCGACTCGAAGACTACGGCGGGTCCGCGCCCGAAAACCTCCATTTGCCAAGGGGGGAGGCTTCGCGATTGCTGGAGCGGCTGTGAGCGCGGCGAAGGACAGGGCAGCTGCCTCTATGATCCTTGCGGCCCTTCTGCACAGGCGGATAAGCAATCAGTTCCAATCCCTAATGTCGACAAAATGGCCCGCGATCGCGGCTACCGCCGCCATCGCGGGCGAGAGGAGTGCGGCCCCTCAACCCTTGCCGGCCGTCGAAATTCCGGTGCGAGGTCAAGGCGCAGCTTTCCCACGCAAAAGCTAATCCATAGCGTAAGCTTCCTCGCCGTGGACTGCTTCGTCACCGATCGTCAGCGTCTTCTCATCCATCCGCAAGGGAACGATAAGGGAGATGATCTTGAGGATGATGTAGGTGAGAATAACGTTGACGACGATGATGAAGGCCGCCGCTTCCGCCTGCAGGACAAGCTGGTGGAAATTGCCATAGAACCAGCCTGTCGTGCTGACACCGGGTGCGTCTTTGTCAGTGCCGATGTACATAAGCATATCCGGATTGGCCAATACGCCCGTCATCAAGCCGCCCGTGAGCCCTGCTACGCCATGGGTAGAGAACACGCTGAGCGTGTCGTCCACTTTACTCATCAACGCGGTTTTTTGCAATTTGTTCATGCTGAGCCATGGAATGATGCCGCCGGCAACGCCAACGGCGATCGCCCCATAGCCGTCGACGTAACCGGCGGCGGGCGTGATTGCGACGAGCCCCGCTATCATCCCGTTGATTGCGCCGACGACCGAGGGCTTGCCGTATGACATCGTGTCCATGATTGTCCAGACCAGCAGGGCGGTCGCAGTGGCCACATTGGTGTTGAGCACCGCCGCCGCGGCGTCCGCATTGGCGAAATAGGGGTCGCCGCCATTGAAACCATTCCAGCCGATCCAGAGGATGCCGGCGCCGGTCAGCGCGGCCAGCAGATTGTTGGGCGGGCAGTGGTCACGATCGACCTGAAGCCGCGGCCCGATGATGGCTGCCGCCACGAAGCCTGACGTGGCAGCGGCAAGATGGATCACGTAACCGCCCGAGAAGTCGACGGCGCCTGCAGCGGCGAGCCAACCGCCGCCCCAGAGACTGAACGCTCCGATCGTGTAGACACAGGTCATCCAAGCCGGGACGAAGAGGACCCATGCCTTGAAACTCATCCGGCCGAGGACCGAGCCCGCCAGGATAATGACTGTGATCGCAGCAAACACGAATTGGAAGTACACCATCGTGGACATGGGGAAAGTGAGGTCCGGCATTCCGGACGCTGCTTCTGGTATCATCGCCGGCGCGAGCTCGAACACTGCCGGGGCCGCTGGTTTGGGCTTGCCCAGAAACGGGAACCACTGCTCTCCGAAGGCCATATTGTACGCCCATAAGAGCCAGACCAGAAGCACCGCCGCAAAGGCGTACATCGCCATGAAGGCAGAGTTGATCGCCCACTTCTTCTTGACAATTCCGCCGTAGAGAACGACGAGCCCCGGAATGCTCTGGAGACCGACGAAAGTAGCCGCGGCTAGCTGCCACGCGTTATTTCCCGAGTTCAGCCACTCTGGTGAAGGAAGCAACATTACAAACCTCCCTTTATCCCTTCCATTGACCGGCGGTCCGCGAGGTGTCTTATTGTGATGATCAGACTGGCGGGTCCTTTCGCCGGCTGGTGATTCAACCCGGATGCAAAAAATGCGCCGGTTCTGCGCGAGGCACGATTCCGGCGGTCAAACGCAGTGAGATCGGGAGCAAGCGTGCGATCTTATGTCACATCATTTGATGAAAAATTAGGCACTTTATGCACGTATTTTTTACAAATGATGGGGGCCGTTTTGATCTGAGTGGATGCGGGCGGGCCTGCCACTCAACGCGTGTAAAATTTGTGATTGTCATCTCGTATGCGTTCGCTTCAAGCATCAGTGGTCTGTCGTCGATTGGCCGCCTGGCGGCTCAGGCCGCGGAGATCACCTTGCTTTGCGCGAATTCGTCGAGCGGTACGACCTGGAATTTGAAGATCGACGACGAGCGCCAGACCGCCGACTCGTTTCCCGCCGAATTCACCACAACACGAATTGCATGGCACGACAGTGTGCGGGGCGGATTCTATGACCTCGATCGCAAATCCGGTCTATTAACGTTCCGCAACGCCTCGAGTACCGGCGGCTATATTCTTTATCATCAGTGTCATGTGAACTGATTGCATTAGCCGCTCCGCCGAAGGGCTCCCGCGGGCGGTTGTGTATAAGCGTCTCGTGCATTGGCCGGAGTCAATGCCAGCTCCTAATATCGACGAAATGGCCGGCGATCGCCGCCGCCGCCGCCATCGCGGGCGAGACGAGATGGGTGCGGCCCCGAAAACCTTGGCGGCCCTCGAAATTGCGGTTCGAGGTCGAGGCGCAGCGCTCGCCGGGTGCGAGTTTGTCCGGATTCATCGCGAGGCACATCGAGCAGCCGGGCTCGCGCCATTCGAATCCGGCGGCCAGAAAAATCGCGTCGAGGCCCTCGGCTTCTGCCTGTTGCTTGACGAGGCCCGAACCCGGCACGACCATGGCGTTGACGGAGCCCGCGACATGCTTACCGGCCACAATCTTCGCGGCTGCGCGGAGATCCTCGATCCTGCCATTTGTGCAGGAGCCGATGAAAACACGGTCAATGGAAATATCCGTGATTTTTTCGCCGCCCTTTAGCCCCATGTAATTCAACGCGCGCTCAAGGGACGCTTTTTTCGTCTCGCTCAAAGCCGATTCAAGGCTTGGCACGGTGCCGGTGATCGCCGCGACATCCTGCGGGCTCGTGCCCCAGGTGACGAGCGGCGGCAATTTTCCTGCGTCAAGATGAATCTCTTTGTCGAAGGCGGCGTCCGAATCCGAATGCAAGCCTTCCCAATAGCGCATCGCGGCGTCCCAAGCGGCGCCTTTTGGCGCTTTGGGCCGGCCTTTGAGATAGTCAAAAGTTTTGGTGTCGGGCGCGATCAATCCGGCGCGGGCGCCCGCCTCGATCGTCATGTTGCAGACGGTCATGCGCCCTTCCATCGACAAAGCGCGGATCGCTTCACCCGCATATTCGATCACATGGCCGGTGCCGCCGGCCGTGCCGATCTCACCAATGATAGCGAGCACGATATCCTTCGCGCCGACACCATCGCCGAGCGCGCCGTCGACGCTGATCTTCATGTTCTTGGCCTTGGCCTGAATCAGGGTCTGGGTGGCAAGGACATGCTCAACCTCGGAGGTGCCGATACCGTGGGCGAGCGCGCCAAAGGCGCCATGCGTCGAGGTATGGCTATCGCCGCAAACGATCGTCGTTCCCGGCAGGGTAAAACCTTGTTCGGGGCCGATCACATGAACGATGCCCTGCCGAAGGTCGCGCTCGTTGAAATATTCGAGGCCGAATTCCCGTGCGTTTTCGGCGAGCTGCTCGACTTGGATGCGGCTTTCAGGATCGTCGATGCCCTTTGAGCGATCGGTCGTGGGAACATTATGATCGACGACCGCGAGCGTTTTTTGCGGCGCCCGGACACGCCGGTGGCTCAACCGCAACCCCTCGAAGGCCTGCGGGCTCGTCACCTCATGCACCAGATGGCGGTCGATGTAGATCAGGCTCATGCCGTCGGGTTCGGCATGAACCAGGTGATCGTCCCAGATCTTATCGTAAAGCGTGCGAGGCTTCGCCATGAGGCAATTATTCCCTGCCGCGGGACGCGGCTCTTGCAAAAATACCATTTAGAGTGGCAGTTCATACTCGCAAGACGCCGCTGGGGGAAGTACCCGCAATCCTCGATGATTCTTTCGCGCGGAGGAACCGATGCGCCCGCCTGTTGCGCCCTATCTGACCGTTTCCCCCGCGATGGCGGCGATCGCTTATTACGTCTCGGTTTTCGGCGCGCGGCAGAAAGCGATCATGCCCGCGTTCGATGGTGTGCGGATCATGCATTGCGAGCTCGAAATCAACGGCGGCTCTGTCATGCTTGCCGACGCCTTTTCCGAATTCGGCCATACGCGCGTGCCGCTTCCGGGCGAACTCGCGACCGCCTCGGTCAGCTTGGAATATGCCGAGGCCAAGATGGTGGACGATATTTTCGCGAAGGCCACGGGTCTCGGCGCGAAGGGTGAGACGAATCCGGTCAATTCATTCTGGGGAACGAGGGTCGCGACTTTTCGCGATCCCTTCGGCCATCGCTGGATCTTGAACGCGCCGATCGCTTGAAGCCCTGTCTGCCGTGGCTTTTATTCGGCGGCGGGCGCGGCTTTCCTTGCCTTGGCGGCTACCTTCGTTGCCTTGCTCGCGACTTCGCGCGCGGCCTTGGCGGCCGGCGTCTCCATTTTTTCGGCGATGCGCGCCGACTTGCCGCGCCGGTCGCGCAGATAATAGAGCTTTGCGCGCCGAACCTTGCCTCGCCGCACGAGCTTGATCGAATCGATGTTCGGCGAAAGGACCGGGAAAACGCGCTCGACGCCTTCGCCGTAGGAGATCTTGCGAACGGTAAAGCTTTCGTTGAGGCCGCCGCCGCTGCGGGCGATGCAGACGCCTTCGTAAGCCTGGACGCGGGTGCGCTCGCCTTCCGTCACCTTGACATTCACCACGACCGTGTCGCCCGGTTGAAACGGCGGAATCGTCCTGCCGGCCAAAAGCTTGGCGGATTGCTCCGCCTCGAGTTCCGCGATGATGTTCATGCGTTGAAAACCTTGGAAAACCTTGCCGTTTCGCCGGATGTTTCCGGCGAGCGTTTCGGTACGCTGTTTTGAATTGGAGACAGCAGCTCTACACGAGACGCCTTGGCTTGTCGAGGGCGGACGGAAATCCGGCGTCCGCCAAAGCCGAAATCATAAAGGGCGCTCATGGGCGGGCGCCGGGCGGCTGGCTTCTTTATGGCACCCTTTCGTAAGTTGTCACCCCGTCGGTATCTGCATCGATAAGATCGAAGCGGTTCTTGTTGCTTGGCTCGATCGTCGTCGTGTATTTTTTTCCGTTCGAGAGCTGGAGATACACCTTTCCCGCATCCGACAGCTGGTATTTACCGACCAGCGGCGCGGCGGATTCCGGAGCAGCCGGCAATGAGGCAGTAGAATCTGGCACGGCCGCCGGTGCCGAACCTTCTGTTTGGGCCGCAGCCGGCGCCGCGTCGCCCGGCGCCGGAGCAGGCACGGTCATACTGATCGTTTTGTCCACCCGGAAGACGAGATGCTCCGGCCCGCGCGTGGACTTCCATTCTCCCACGATCTCGCTATTTGCGTTAGGGATCGAGCGTTGAAGCCTGGCGATGCTCATCCGGTTGTAGGCCATGATGCCAAGGACGCCGCCAATAATAAGCACAATATCGAGGATCTTCATCCTCGTGCGATTTCCTGCTGGGGCCGGCCGTGCCATTGTCACATCCTCCCGGCGATTTTCATTTGTCGAGGGCGGCGGCAATCGAAGTTGATCGATTTCGCTTGGCCCATTGGGGCTGCTAGCTAGCATTATTTCGTCCCTGCCTTCAAGACGGCAAGTCAAAGGCAAACATTTTCACGTGATTGCTTCGCGGAGCGAGACCGCTGAGCGCTCGCCGTCGCAACAAAAGCCAAACATTTCCCGGGAAGAGCGGAGCTGATAAACCCAGAAGTGGCGCGCCGAGCTCAACGTGAGATTTGCAATAAATGTCGATTGCTATATAATAATAAGGAGATATTGCGAGCAATGTGTACTGTTCTAGGGCGACAGACCAAGGGTGAGCGGTTTACCGAACGGTAAGGCCACGCCATGAATGGGGATAGTGAGCTTGTCGCTCTCATCGACTTGATCTACGGGCCGTGTTCGACAGCGGTCTCTGGCCAAGCGTTCTGGTTAAGCTCGCTAGCGCCACCGGCGCGGCGCAGGTCAGCATGACCTCCAGGGACCTACGAGCCGGTATCTTCACGGCGCTCTCGCCGCGCACCGATCCAGATTTGGTTGCTTCTTACAGGGAATATTGGAGGAACCATAATCCGCCTTGGGCGCGAACC
>VDMG01000046.1 GCA_006514895.1 Beijerinckiaceae bacterium | reverse complement strand
CCATAAACCATCTGCATCCGGCCACCGTTTTTGATCAGCTGGCCGATAGCGTCCGGCACATTCTCCGGCTCGATCGACAGGAGCTCAAAGCCGATCATTGAGCCCCCAGATTGAGCGATTGAGCAATCGAGGTCAGATAGTCCCAGACATGTGTTGGCCACCACAAACCAAGGACCAGGAGTGGAACGAGCGACAGCCACATCGGCGCCGCGCACCAGGCACTCAATCTGCCACCTCTTGACGCCTCGCTCTGAGTTGACTGGTAATACATGATCCGGAAATGGTTCATGAATCCGATGAAGATGACGATGAGCAAGATCGCCATGACATAGACCGCCCAGGAAAACGGAGGTTTCAGGCCGGCCCGCATGATGGTGAACTCGCTTAAGAACAGACCGAACGGCGGAGCTCCGGTGATTGCGATGGCCCCCGCGAGCCATAGCGCACCTTCGGTTGGAAAGCGGCACCCGACACCGTGGATCAGGGCAATCTCTTTGGTGCCATATGCGCGCATCATGATTCCGGCACCGAAGAACATGAGTGACTTGTTCAGCGAATGATTGAGCATGTGGTAGAGTGCGCCGGCTACGCCCAGCGCGCCGCCAAAGCCGAAGCCGAGCGCAACGACGCCCATATGCTCAATGCTCGAATAGGCCATCAGCCGCTTGATTCCTTGTTGCTGCACGATGAACAAAGCGCCGAGGAACAGCGACATGACGCCAAATGCGACGAGAGTGAGTTGCGGGAGCTGCCCAAGGTTGGCGGCCTTTGTGACGCCCAGAAACCGCACGATCCCGATCATCGCCGTGTTCAAGAGAGCCCCAGAGAGCATCGCGGATACCGGCGCCGGGCTTTCGCTATGAGCATCCGGCAGCCAGCTATGCATGGGGGCGAGACCGACCTTGGTCCCGTAGCCCACGAGCACGAGCAGGAAGGCGAGCTTCAGCAAGCCCGGATTCATCTGAGGCGCGGCGTCCGTCAGGACCGCCCATGTCATCTTGTAGCTCGGTCCGAGCACAAAGCTGCCGCCCCAGTAAAAAAGGATCGTTCCGAGCAGCGCGAGGCTGATTCCGGCGGAGACGACCATGATATATTTCCAGGCGGCCTCCATGCTATCCGCGACGCGCTCGAAAGCGATGAGAAAGGTGCTGACAAGCGTGGTCAGCTCGATCGCTATCCAGTAGATGCCCACGCTGTTCATGAGCGGTCCGATCAGCGTGGTCAGGCCGAACCCGGCAAATAGCGCGTAGAACCAGCAGAGGCGCTTATCCTCGTTCAGAAGCCGCATGTACCCGACCGCATAGATCGAGGCGAGGAAATAAACGATCGATGTGCAAAGGATCACCCACGCGGACATGCGGTCCATTATGATGTAGTCGTTCCAGAACAGCAGCTGCTGCCCATCGATGAGGAAAGGGAGCGGCATGGCGCTGGCGAAGGACACGGCGCTGGCGATAAGGTTGAGCGCTTCGGCCACGCGGGGCCGGCGCGAAGCCAGGCAGCCAATGACGGCAAGTGCCGGTGCCACTGCAAGAGTAAGGATGAGCACGCCAACCATCATCCCACCAATCGCTTGAGCTCGAGGCTGCTCGTTGTCCCGGCATGGGTCATGAGATAGCCGACGAGTACACCGAAACAGGCCACGATGATGAGCAGATCGAAGAGGATAACCATCTCGATCAGGAGCGGCATGCCGGGCACGAGGATCTGCGAGCCGAGGAAAATGCCGTTCTCCAGCACCAGCAACCCAAGGATCTGACTGACCGCCTCGTGACGGAGGGCGAGAATAAGAAAACCAATGAGCTTCATCGACAGCATAACTGTCAGCGCCAGGGTTGCGACAGTGAGCTGCAGATGGAGCTCGGCGGAGACTTGGAACGATACCGAAAGCGCCAGCATCACGAATAAGGCGCCGACAATGAGGCTCGTGCTCGGTTGGAGGAAGAGATGGATCTCGCGATCAACGTCCAACCGGCGAATGATCCGCCATACCAGATAAGGGAGCAGCAAACCGCGAAAGAGCAGCGTCAGGATGGCAATCAGATAGAGCTCGGGATAGCTGCCGTAAAAACCCACCGCGGCAGAAAGCGCCGCGATGGTCCAGGATTCTGCTGCGAAGGCGTAAAGATAGTTATTGAGCCAGCGCGATCCTAGCATGACGAATGACAGGAGAAGGCATGCGATCGCCAAGAGGCTGAAAAGCGATGAGGCAAGTGGACTGAGGTGTTGGACGAGCATGGTCGCTAACTCAATTGCGTTCCGACGATCGATAGGATCGCCAAAAGAAAGGAGGCGGCGAGCGGCTCCTGATAACGGTAGAAGCGTAGGCGCGATTGGGCGGTCTCGACGAAAACGACCACACAGGCGACGAGAATGAATTTGATGATCAAGGCGACGGCGGCTCCGGCCGCACCGAGTGCCGTACCCTCGACGGACAACCCCCAAGGTAAGATCAGCACGTTGCAGAAGATTGTGTAGAGGATGAATTGCTTCATTGCCGACGCCCATTTGATGAGAGCCAGCAAGGGGCCGGAATATTCCAGGATGCGTCCCTCATCGATCATATAGACCTCGATATGGGTGCTCGAGTGGATCGGCATCCGATCTGTCTCGACAAGCAATAGGATGAAGAAGGCCGCCACGAGAAAGAGGTGCGCTGGGCTCCAGTAGACTGCCCAACTCGACACGAGCAGATGATTGACGACGAAGGGAAGCATCGCCTTGGCGAGCAGCGTGATCCCAACGAAGACTAGGATCAGCGTCGGTTCGGCAAGGATCGCAACCATGACCGCGCGGCTTGAACCGATGCCGCCGTAGGCGCTCGACGTATCGAGCCCCGCCAGGACGATCATGAACGAGCCGAGAGTGAGGATCAGGCCGCCGCCCAAGATGTCCCCCATGTCGGAGAGCGGCAACGGAAAGTTGGTGAGTACAGGAATCAGAATCGGTACGACGAGCATGCACGTGAAGGCCACGACCGGGGCCGCGAAGAATAGCCATGATGCCGTCTGCGGTGCCACGATCTCTTTGTGGAAGAGCTTCCAGAGGTCCCGGTAAGGCTGGAAAAGTCCCGGCCCTTGTGCGCGCTGTACCCGTTCCTCGAATTGAATAATAACGCCTTGGATAAGGGGCGCTAAGAGTATCGTCGTTAGAACCTGGGCGATTTGGAGAAGGATATCCCGCGCGCTCATAGGAAAGGTGCCCCCCTCGACGAGGACGCCCGCGCCCGCATCGTCAGCGGGCGCACACGGATTATCCTTGGGGGCCGCCTAGGACCTCTCATACAAGCTCCTCCTGCCGTCTGAAGACGCGTGCAGGAGTCATCAGCCCCGAGGGCGGTTTAAGGCGAACTCCATCGCCTGGATCTAGTTTAGCAGGATGAGAATGTATGCCATAATTGTCAATAGCATATTGTAGTCCCCTGCTTGGGGCCGTCGTCCGGCGGCGACTTACTCCATGGGGAGTGAGAAAAAGCCGGGGGTCACGTAAGTCGTGTAAAATTGGAAACGTCCGAGTGAAGTGGCAGGGCTATCGGGGAGAGATTATGCTATGCGATCAACCGCGCGCAAAACGCCATGATAAGGCCGAGAACGCAAATCTGCCAGGATACGTGCACTCCCGCGACAAAAGTGCCAAGCGCCAACAGCATCAGAAGCGCCAGCCCGGTCGCGGGCGCGGGAAGCATTCTTTGAACGTCAGGCGAAAGCACTATGTTCATCGCGACCAAGAAAGCCAGCCAGTGGAGGGCTTGCGTCCAGACCATCCGAAATCGAGCTTTGGAGTCGTGAGTGTGCAGCCATCCCTTGGTTACGCAGACAAGTCCCGTCGCCACGGCAAGAAACTCCCAATAGCCGATGAGAGGCTGGTGCAAAACGCCGGTGTAGGCCGCGCCCAAAAGTGTGAGTGCCAGCACGGCGATGTAAGGCAACTTCCTCGGCCAGAACCTTGCTGTGCGCGGTTGGGCCAGGGGACTGACCTTATAATATGCCACTTCCGGTTCGCTCATAGGTATCTGTCGTCAAATAATTTGGGACAAGGAGCGGGCCTCTGGGAACGGAGGCCCTGGCTCATCAAGGTCAGATCATACGGCCTGCACGCGATGCTGCAAGCGGCGGTGTTGGATGCTTTGCCGTTTGACCTTTTCCGTTCGGGAGAGATGGTCTTGTCGCGGCCGAAGTCGACGTCCGAGGGGGTGAGATTATCGAGGTTCTTACGGTCGCGGCCATGGTTGTAGTGATCGACGAAGAACTCTTTCGCCGCCATGATCACGAGGAAGGCGGGATAGATGATGAGATTATCGGCTTTGGGCAGGCGAAAGACCGAAGCCTCCGAGGCAAAATACGTCTTCTCGCCGGTCAAGCGCAGCGCCATCGTCGATGGACTGGCCGGGTATCGCGGGTGATACGGTTCCAGACGTGATCCGGTCTGGCGGGACGACCCTGCGGCACCTCGGGAATCCGCAAAATCCGGAGAGACGTCTAGAATGCGGCGCTGGAATTTCACGAAGGTTATCTGGCTGAGCGAGCCGCCCCCAGAAATTGACATCTCCGACTAACATTCTAATTCTGGTCCCCACAGTATAGGCGATGGAGTTCGCCATATAACCGCCCTTGGGGCTGATGACTCCTGCACACGTCTTCGGACGGCGGGAGGAGTTTTCATGAGAGGTCCCTGGTGGGCAGCCCAGGATAATCCTTGTACTCCAGATTGGGGCGCAGACAAGGGCGCGGCCGCCGATGGGGGAGGCTTTCCTACCATGATGGCGCGGGACATCTTTCTTGGCATCCCTCTGGTTCTACGGCACTGGTTCTTGGTTTCATCGTCCACGGCACCATCGTTCAGTTCGAGGGACGGGAGCATCGCTCCCAAAGACCTGAGATTTTCCGGCTTTACCGGAATCTCTGGAAGCTTTTCAATAAACAGATCATGGCGCCGCGACTGCGCCGGTCCTCACGCCAAAGTCCGGCACCAAATCGGATATCGATGGTCTTCTCGAGGCCGCGGCGAAACTGCCGGCGGCGTCCGACTTCGGGCGAGGGCGGCTCAGTTTTGCCCTCGATGCCACAATGAGCCGGCAAGCCACCTGGGACTTTGCGCTTAATTCGCCTTACTGCGGCGGTGGGAGAAGAGAATGAAACTTTCTGTAAGAGGCTCCATTGAAAGTATCGGCGATACTGTAAGAGGCATAACTCAAAGTATCACCGATACTACAAGAGACTTTACTCAAAGCAGGCTCTCTAGGAAGGAGAAAGAGGATGTTGCGTTAGATTCTTTTGCATCTGACAAATCCCGGTCTTCCGGAAACCCTTCGGTTTTTGCAAAGTTTGGCCTCTCCAAAGGTGCAGCTTTGTTGGTTGCAGCGTTGGTTACAGCTTATGTTCTCGCGACCCAGTTTACTGGCGCACCCAATTACGATGCTACCTATGACGGCGTGATGCCACCCAAAGGTCCTGACGGCCCAGTGACCATCAGAAAAGACAGAGACGACGCAGGTGTGTCAGGCTATGGGAGTAAGATCGTGGCGGTCACTGCCGCCGCGATCGAAGACGAACTTTCGAGGGGCTGGTGTCCGAGCGAAAGCTTCTTGACCCCCTCAAGCCTGCGCACCGATACATGCGCGTTCCAGCTTGGCAAATATCAGGTACTCGCGGATAGCATTCAGGCTTTTAAACAGCAAAAAATCGGCTTTAAGGGAACACCGAACAACTACGCCTCAGACTTGATGAAAGCTTCCGGAAATATAAACTTTGATCCTGACGTATGGGGTTTGTTGTATGGCACGAAGCACTATTTCAGCAATGCCGTCAAGAATTTGAAAAGTTTCAATACCGATCTGGTCGCAGGAAAGACCGGCATGAATGCAGACGTCTATAAACTTGATCAGCTTATGGCGGTTTTTGTTCAAGAGACAGAAGGGGAAGCTAGCAATCTGAGCGGATTAGAAAGCAATGACTTTGTTTTGATCGGATCCAGCCGCGCGGGTTTTTCGCATGGCAAAGGTGTATTTGCGATGGTTTGCGAACTGATAAAGGCGTTCGAGGTGGACGCTTACAGAGATATAACCGATCGAAATGCATGGGAATCCTTTGACATCGCCAAGGAATCAACGTGTAAGGTGTCGCAAGTACACACTCCAGTCTTTTCACTAGTAGGTAATATTAGCATCAACCTGCAAGAACTTAAGGGCGCTGCGCAGATAGCCCATGCTCGGTTGTCTACGGCTCGCACCGCTCTTTCCGCGTCAAACCGTCAATGAGAATAATTCTGAGCTTGGTAGAATCCGAACTGAAACTCGCAGATTGGAGGCGGTGATGGAGGCCGGGGCCGTCCGCTTCGCCCGATCCTCCTGACCGCGGTCGCCCCTCATCCTCGGCTCGGCGGTGATGATCTCGAGCGGGCTTGCGATTTCCTTGATCTGCAACGCCTTCGCCTTTGCCGCTTCACCTCAACGAGGAGAAACCTTCGAACCAGCGGTGCGCAGATAGCGGCACCTATCAGCGTTCCAGAACGTATCGGCCCGGAGCCTTTTCCCAGCGGCGGATACCCCTTATCGGGAGCGCCCATGGCGGGTGGAGATGTATATGCACGCGAATGATTCTCCAGCCATGACACCAAAGCCGGCCACCACGAACCCTCTTCGCTCGGCATCCGCGCGTATCAAGTCTCCGGGTCGACATATTGAGCGTCGGCCGGCCGATGCGAAAGCCGATAGTGTCTGCCCTTATGGCCGGGCTCGCTGACAATCCCGGCGATATGTCCGCCGGGGCGACGTGGTCTCTTTCCGTCGATACCGCAAAGATCGGGACGCGGATCTCACCGAGAACGATCGGACGGCCGTCGACTTGGTAGCGCCCCTCGAACAAGTCGTTGTGGAGGAACAGAAGACGCAGATACTCGCTGTGCATGCGAGAGGGCATGCGTGTCGCATCGGCGTTCCAGGCCATCAGGTCAATCATGGGCGAGCGTTGCCCCATGAGGTAATCATGCACAACGCGAGACCAAATGAGGTCACTGGAGCGCAAGAGTTGGAACGCCCCGGCCATCCGCCGAATATCGAGATAGCCTTGCTCCCACATAATGTCTTCGAGGAAGTTGAGTTGGCTGTCGTCAATGAACAACGTCAGCTCGCCGGCTTCAGTAAAATCAGTTTGGGCCGCCAACAGCGTGATAGAGTTCAGAATAAAATTCTCTTCTCGCGCCAGATATGCCGCAGCGATCGACAGAAGGGTCCCACCGAGACAATAGCCAACCGCGTTGACCTTGCATTCCGGAACGATCGCTCGAATCACGTTGAGCGCATCGAGGATGCCCAGCCGAAGATAGTCATTCAATCCCAGATCGCGATCTTCAGCACTTGGATTATGCCACGAAACCATGAACACCGTGTGTCCGCTGTCGACCAGATACTTGACGAGGGAATTCCCCGGGGACAGATCAAGAATGTAGTACTTCATAATCCACGCAGGTACGATGAGCAGCGGCTCAGCGCAGACCTCGCGAGTGGTCGGCGCATACTGAATGAGCTCGATCAGCCTGTTGCGGTAAACAACTTCGCCCTTTGTAATGGCCAGCCGTTCGCCAGGTTGAAAAGCCCCGGCGCCGACCGGAGGCCCGCCGCCGATCGCCCGCTCCCAGTCCGCCCAGAAGTTCATGGCGCCGCGGGGGAGATTTCGTCCGCCACACAAGCTACCCCATTGATTAACTTCAAGTTTCCTTTAGCTTGTTGAACCGTCCCTAGGCCTATCCATAAGATTGGCGGCCGTGTCCGGCGGTCACAACCTACTATGTGCGCCACCCATCGAGGTGCTTCCCCAGCGCGTACCCGAACACAGCTGGAATCGGCCGGAAGATTGGCGCGCTTTGTCGAATCCTGTAGGGCTGTTCAATGCGGGCGGTCCCGGCTGATCGGGTAGTCGTGCACGCCAAGCGGTTCCCCAGAGGAATTGAACTCGTCGCGGTGGTCAATCACGGCTACGACCGTCTCTACCGGCAACTCCAGCTGTCGCGCAATATCGCTTGGCAGCTGTCTCAGCCACCAGAGCCTGATTATCGTAGCGATCCGGTCGGCGCCGAGGTGCGCGGCCCAATCCATGCTCATGCCCGGTCGCGGTTTTGGGGGCTGCCGTAGCGAACCCATTCGCCGATTGTCAGCTCTTCTGTAGGAACGAAGAGTCGCTTCGGC
>VDMG01000185.1 GCA_006514895.1 Beijerinckiaceae bacterium | reverse complement strand
GTCTCGCCACGGTCGTTGTCGGTCTGCTTCAATTTGGGGTTGGCTTCTGCCAAGGCTGCTTCAGCCTTGTTTTCCAGGGCTGCGACGCGCTTCTCCAAACGCCCGAGATCGGCAAGCTCGTCGGCCATCTCGCCCGGTGAAAGAACGTGCTGCGCCGACTTTGCAGCAAGCTCCGCTTGCAGCTTTTTGATCTCGGCAATGCTCGAATTCGTCAAGGTCGCGCTCTTGGTGAGCGCGCTCTCGGCCGCGGCGACGCGATTAGCAAGCGCTGTCTCCGCGCGTTCGGTCGCATCTAAACGCTTGCCCAACGTGGTTATGCGTTCTTTGAGGGGAGCGATGGCGGCGCTCGTGTTGTTCAGCAACGCAAACCCGAGCACGATGACGAGGGCCGCCGCCGCGCCGGTAACACCTGCGGCCACGAGCAGCCAATTGAGCGAGGAAAGGTTTGTCCGAGCGAGGCGGGGGGCTTTAGAGTCGAGATGGAGAGGTTCGGACGTGCTTGCCTCCGTCCCCGCCGTTGTTATCGCGGTCACCGCCTCGCCCAATTTGCGCAGGATTTCGGCGAGGCACCTGCCTTGCGACTGTGCGATAGCTTCCAAACGGGCTTTCACGTCGTTCACGAACGATTCTCCTAAGCAAAGCGGATGCGCCCGGAATCCATCCGGGCGCAGGGAGACCGCTTTCTATTTAACCACGAAAAGCAGAAGAATAGCGACGAGGAGCGCGAAAATGCCCAAGCCTTCGGCGAGCGCGACGCCGATGAAAACGCGCCCGAACTGACCATCGGAAGCGGTGGGATTGCGCAAGGCACCCAAAAGAAAATTACCGAAAATCAGTCCGACGCCAATCGCGGCGGCGCCCGTGCCGATCGCGGCCAGACCTGCGCCTATAAACCTACCTGCTGCGGGATCCATTTTGCACTCCGTAACTTTGATGAAGGGCGACCGATCTGTTGTTCAAATATTTATTCAGTGGCCCGGATGAACTGCGTCGTTGAGATAGACGCAAGTGAGAATAGCGAAGACATAAGCCTGCAAAACGGCCACGAGCAATTCGAAAGCCGTCAACACAATGGTCATCGCAAAAGGCAATGGTGCGAAAACCGAAAAGATGCCGGCGCCGAGCAGACTCACGACGAAGCCGCCCATCACCTTAAGCGTGATATGCCCGGCGAGCATATTGGCGAAAAGACGAACCGAAAGGCTGACCGGGCGGGACAGAAACGAGATGATTTCAATCGGCACCAAAAGAGGCATGAGCGCGACAGGCACGCCCGACGGCACGAACAGCCTTAGAAAACGCGTGCCGTTATGCAGGAAGCCATAGACAATGACGATACCAATGACAAGTAGCGCAAGCGCCGCGGTCACCGTGATCTGACTGGTGACCGAAAATGTATAAGGGACGAGTCCGATGAGGTTGCAAAACAACACGAAAAGGAAAAGCGTGAAAACGAAGGGAAAGAAACGCATGCCGTCATGACCGCCAGCCATGCGCACGGTGGATGCGACGAATTGGTAGGCCATCTCCGCCAGCGACTGCAGCCGGCTGGGAACGAGAGACCGCGATTGCGTTCCAAGGAGCATCAAGGCGGCCGCCGAAAGAACGACAATCATCATAAAGAGAGAGGCATTGGTGAAAGAGGCATCGATGCCGAAAGGATGGAGGCCAACGATCGGTTTGATAGCGAACTGATGGATGGGGTCCATTGCGTTTTCTTCGGCCACGTCTTGTTCCCTTAGCCTTTATGAGCGTTCACAAAAACAACTTTAACTTCTTGTGCGTCAAGCGCCCGTCTTTGAGCCTCGCTCAGCCCGCTTTATCAGGCGGGGTCATGGCGATGCGGTAAACGTTCCAAAATCCCGCCGCCGCCCCCATCAAAAGGAACACCACCAGAAACGCTGGCGTTGTACCGGCGGCGCGGTCGATCCCCCACCCAATGACGGCGCCGACGAGGACCGCCGCCACGAACTCGCTCAGGATGCGGATCGCGAGACCCATTGCCTTTGCGGTCGCCCCCGCAGAGGCGCCGTCTTGCCCCAGCTTGGCTGCGTCCGACGCCTTATCCGCTTCGGCTTGCGCGTCGAGCGCGGTGGACAATTTGTCGAGCCGCGCCCTCAATCCCTCAGTGTCGCGCTCGCGGCTTCCCTCCTGGTCGTTTTCTCGCTTCTGTTGTCGATTTTCGTCTTGCCGCCCGCCGCGCTCCGCCACAGATGTCGCTCCACCGCTTGCTTATCCGGCTTGTCCCTAGTCTATCTCGTAAAGGCATGTAACAGAAAACTCTTCGACCGTTCCATCCAAAAGCGTGGAACGCGGCTCTTTTGGCGATACGGCGAGATGGCGAAACCAGGTGCCCAGACATGCGAGGCACCTGTTGGCGCGGCGCACCATAAGAGTGGCGAAGGCCTCTGTCAAGACTAAGGCCTGCACACAGAAGCTACTGAAATATCGTGCGAATTTGCTCTAGAGCATGATCCCAAAAAGTTGCAGACTTTTTGGATAGGATCACGCGAGAAAACAAAAAGATAGAGACCATGAGCGTTTCATCTTGAAGCGATCATGGTCTAGATGTCCGCTTGGCGAAACGGTTGACGACGCTCAGCCGGCGTCGCGGAAGCGTTCGGCCTCTTCGAGGTCGACACTAACGAGTTGGCTTACGCCGCGTTCGGCCATGGTTACGCCAAACAGCCGGTTCATCCGCGCCATGGTGATCGGATTGTGGGTCACGGTAATAAAGCGCGTCTCGGTTTTGGAGCGCATCGTGTCAAGAAGATCGCAGAAGCGTTCGACATTGGCGTCGTCGAGCGGCGCATCCACTTCGTCGAGAACGCATACCGGCGCCGGATTGGTAAGAAAGATCGCGAAGATCAAGGACATTGCGGCAAGCGCCTGTTCGCCGCCGGACAAAAGCGTCATCACTTGTGGTTTTTTTCCTGGCGGATGGACGAGGATTTCAAGCCCGGCTTCGAGCGGGTCTTCCGATTCGACCAGTTGAAGCGCGGCCGAGCCGCCGCCGAAAAGAGCCGTGAACAGCTCCTTGAAATGCGCGTGGACGGCGTCGAAGGCGGAAAGGAGTCTTTCCCTTCCCTCCTTGTTCAAACTGTGAATCGCCAGGCGCAGCCGGCGGATCGCCTCGGTCAGATCGGCATGCTCGGTGGAAAGATTGGTTTTGGAGGCCAAAATTTCGTTCAACTCCTCCTCGGCTCGCAGATTGACGCCACCCAGCCGCTCGCGGTCGCCCTTCAAACCGTCGAGCCGTTTTTCGACCGTCTCGATGGGCGGCAGTTCTTTCCCCGGCACAGCTTGGACAAGGTCAAAGAGTTTGGCTTCCGCGCAACCCATCTCGGCCGCGATCATATGCGCGACCTCGACACGGCGCGCCCTTGCGGCTTCCACCCGGGCTTCGCCGCGGGCTTTTTCTTCCCGCGCCGCGCTCATCGAATGGAGGGCGCCGCGCGCCGCGTGATCCGCCTCGGCAAGACGTGTCTCGGCCGCCTCGCGCTTGTCAGCGGCCAGTTTGCGCGCTTCCTCGGCTGCTTCGATCTGGCGCATCAAAGTTTGGCGGGTGGAAGCAAACATATCCGGCGCTTCAGCAAATTTGCGCAGCTCATGCGTATCTCCCTCGCGGCGCTCTTCCAAAGCAGCGACTTGGCCGGCCGCGCGCTCATTACGGGCGCCCCAGGATTGACGTTCTTCCTCGATGGAGAAAAGCCGCTTCTCCCGCGTCTCGGCTTCGCGCAGATGGGTTTGCAGTTCGGCGCGAGCTTCCGCCACCGCGGCGCGATCTTGCGCCGCCGCGGCACGCGCCGCGTCGAGCCGCGCGGAAAGCGCCGCCGCCGGATCCAATTGGGCGAGCCCGGCCTCGGCCAGCGCGCGCTTTTGGCTGGCCTCCTGGCGGCTGGCATCGAGGCGAAGCAGCGCCTCATCATGCGCCGAGAGCCGCGCGACCGTCTCCGCCTGGCGCTTTTCGGCGGCGGTCTTTTTGTCGCGCGCGGCCTCCACCTTGCGACCCGAGTCCCTTTGCGCCTGCCGGGCTTGGCCCTCAGTGGCGGCCGCGGCGGCCAGCGCTGTTTGGGCGCACTCGGCAATGGCTTTCAAATCACTGGCAACGGCGCGCGCGGCTTCCGCTTCGGTCGCGAGATCGCCGAGACGGTTTTTTTCGGCAAGCCGCCGTGCCGCCGAGGTAGGGGCTTCGGCAGCTTGCGTGAAACCGTCCCAGCGCCACAGATCGCCTTCCTTCGAGACCAGCCTTTGCCCGGGTCTCAGCAAGGCCCGCAAAGCGGCGCCTTCAGACCGCAACACAACACCGATTTGGTTCAGCCGCCGCGCGAGAAGCGCTGGCGCCGTGACGCGCTTTGCGAGCGCCTCGACGCCCGGCGGCAAAGCTGGATCGTCCGAGGCATCGGTCGCCGCCCAATGCGCGGGCGATCCCGGATTGGTCGAAGCGTCGAGATCATCGCCAAGCGCCGCGCCGAGCGCTGCTTCATAGCCCTTCGCGACGCTGATTTCCTCGGTCACGGCGGGCCAGAAGCCGCCGGTTCCGGCATTCAGCAATTTCGATAAAGTGGCAATTTGCGTTGCGAGATTTTGCGCCTTGCGCTCCGCCTCAGTGAGTGGCGCCCGGGCTTTGAGCTCTTCTTCGCGGGCCGTGGCATGGCGGGCTTCAGCAAGGGCGAGTTCCTCGTCGCGGGCCGCCGCCTCGGCGATTGCCCCATTGAGCGCCGCCTGCAATCCGGCAAGGTCCGCGCCCGTGGTGGAATCGCCGATAAGCGCGTCGCGTTCCCCGGTCACCATCTCGATTTCGGCTTGGAGCCGCGCCGCACGGGCCGACTCTTCCGTTATCGCCGCCTCTAGCGCCGCGCGCCGCGCCTCCATCGCGGATCTTGTCTCCTGCGCCTCCGTGAGCGCTTTTTCCGTGAGCGCGAGGGCCGCCTCGGCGTCTGCAAGCCGGCCGCGCGCGGCATCGATCTCGGCGGCGGCCGTCCCAAGGCCCGCGCGCTCTTTTGCTTCCGCTTCAAGCCGCACTAGGACGCCAGCAGCATCCTCGATCAGCGCGGTTTCGCGGGCGATATCGCTGGTGGTTTGCGCGATTCTGCGCTCCAGCTCGGAGGCGCGGCTTTTCGCGCGTCTTTCTTCACCCTCCAGAGTCTCGCGGGCGAGCACGAGCCGCTGCAACTCGCCGCCAGCCTCGGCTTCGGCCCCACGCAGTTCCGGCAACTCATGCGCGGCGGTCGCTTGCAGCTTTGCTGCCTCGGCCTGCGCCCGGGTTTTTTCCGCGACGTCGAGGAGATTGGCTTCGAGCCTCTGTTCGGCCAATCGAAGCGCCTCGATCGCTTCCGCCTGATGAATGAGGGCAAGCAGGGCTTCGTTGCGCCGGATCTCGGCGGCCAGGCCCCGGTAGCGAGTTGCCTGGCGCGCCTGCTTCTTGAGACTCTCGGCCTGGGTATCGATCTGCTGCAAAATGTCGTCGAGGCGCGTGAGATTGTCCTCCGCCGCCTTGAGACGCAGCTCCGCTTCGTGGCGGCGGGAATGCAGCCCGGCGATGCCAGCAGCCTCCTCGAGGATACGGCGGCGCTCCTGCGGCTTGGCGGCGATGATCTCGCCGATCTGGCCTTGCCGCACCATCGCCGCCGACCGCGCGCCGGAGGATGCGTCGGCGAAGAGCATCTGCAGATCGCGGGCGCGCACCTCGCGTCCGTTGACCCGGTAGGTCGAGCCCGCCTCGCGCTCGATGCGGCGACAGACCTCGATGATCTCGCCATCGTTGAAGCTTGCCGGCGCCGAGCGGTCGCTGTTATCGAGAAAGAGAACGACCTCCGCCATGTTGCGCGCCGGCCGGTCGCCGCCGCCGGCAAAAATCACATCGTCCATGCCGGACGCGCGCATGTTTTTCGACGAACTCTCGCCCATGACCCAGCGCAGCGCCTCGACGAGATTGGATTTGCCGCAGCCATTCGGCCCGACGATGCCGGTCAGCCCCGGCTCGATCAAAAACTCGGCCGGGTCGACAAAGGTCTTGAAGCCCGCGATGCGCAGCTTGGTAAATTTCATGGCGCGGCCTTTTTGGCGCGAGCGCGAGTTTGGGTCATTGCCTAGTATTCAACGAAGCTTCTTAAGCCGTGGTTAACCAGTCCCGCCAGGAAGTTGCGGCGGACCAAATGCCGCATGATTCGGCGAACCCCGATTACGGCGCGAAGGTTTTGGCGAAGGCAAGGTTTCGCCCTGATTTTTCTGTGGAAGCGGTGAAGCTCAGGGTGAGCACGGGGGGAATGAGCGGATTGTATTTACTGAACCGTCGCAATTAAATAATCCATGTGCCGCCGCCGGCACCAAATTTCCGCCGCTTTCCGCTTTCTTTGCACTTCGTTTGAATCAAGGCGGCTCGGGTCCTTGACTTCGATGATGACAATTCTACCATCTTCGTACTCGAATAAAAAGTCAGGCACGTACCGGCGTTGGTGCTTTTGCCCATCAATCCAAGGAATGACAATCTGTGCCGCTTCATCCACTTGCGAACATGCGGGTCGTTTTCCAGCCGCAGCATCATCCGGCGTTCCAGGTCGCTCTGAAATTTCTCAAAGTTCCAGGGACATTTCTGCGGATTCCAGAAATCGCCGCGCTGCTAATCGCCATGTTCGATGATCCCTGCAACGAGACCTGGTACCCCGCCCACTTTTGACTTAACCTGGTTCAGCATCTTCCACGCAAAATCCACCTCGCTTCGCTCCGCCAGCCCTAGTGACGATCCGTTCAAGAACTTGCTACGCACGTGGTGAACGAGAGCACCATAAACGCGATCTTTGAAGGCGGCCGCGTATCCCGCCTGCACTGTTAGTTCTTCCGCAATCGAGAGCAGTCCTGACTTCACGGCATCCCGCGCCGCATCGTCCGAAACCGCGACGGTTGCTCTCACGCCACCCTCCGGCGGAGCGACTGCGCCGTCTGGAGCAAACCTATCTTAGTAGCGCGCAGTGGCCGTTAGCCGTGCGCCCCACACGGAGGTTGAATTGCCCGGCAAACCTGATCCCCTTTTTGTTTCGATTAGCGATGCGGCGCGCACGCTTAACGTATCGGACTGGTCCGTCAAGCAGGAACTGCGTCGCGGTTTGCTGCGCGCGAGAAAAGATCGGAAGGCGGACCGTAATCGAATATGGGTCCGTTTTGGCGCGCGCCGAATCTCTGCCCAAAGCTGAATTCGCCGCCCCGCGGAGGCGGGGATCCGCGCCATGAGCCGCTGGCGCGCTCGCGATGGCGAGATCTATTTCGAAGGCCGGCTCTTCGCCCGCGAAATTGAAAACCTTCCCGCGATTTTTGCCACCGAAGCCCGCGAGGCTTTGGAACTTGGCGAGCGCCGGGCGCGCGCGGCCGCGATACTCGAAATGTCTGAACAGACCGGCGCCGAGGTCGATATTGATCCCGAAGATCTTTGAATGAATTCCGAGCGCATGCGCTCTGAATCAACGGCCGGTTGCCGCTGCACGATGAACTGATGGAGTATAGGAATATGAATGAGTTGGTTACGACTACGGCGCTTCACGGCGTCCCTACCTATGACGGCTGGACGAAATCGAGCCAAATGCCCGCGTCATCCAAGGTCTAATTTTAAGGCAAGTGGATGGCTATAACTCGGTTGGCGAGGCGCCCTTCCCGGATGACAAAGAGCTAATCGTTGTCGATAGGAAGACGATCGCGCAGCTTTGGGAAGAGCAAAAGCCAAAGCGCAGTATCATCGCCGAGCCTGGCCAGACAATCGACATCGATGCATTGAACGCGGAGACCCCAACCTCGGAATGGGAATTGGGGTTTGATGGCGTAACCCCCAAGCCGCCGTGGCAGCTAAACACTGCACTCTACATGCTCGACGAAACCAACGGGCAAATGTACACCATGATCGGCGCGACTGTTGGCTTGAAAATGGCGGTCAAAGCGCTGTGCGAGAAAACCCGCTACCTGCGGAAATTGCGCGGTCGCGTTGCTCCGGTTGTGACCGTTGGCCATACCAAAATGAAAACGCGTTGGGGCTCCAAAGCGAGGCCTGATTTTAAAGTTGTCGCGTGGAAAACCCTTGGCGACGCGCCACAACAGCCGTTGCTGAAAACGGTTGCGCCGCCAACCTCGGGCGAGATCGTCAACGACGAAATCCCGGATCACCCGGCCAAGCCCTTCGATGACAGCTTGCCAGCCTGGTAGCAGCAAAACGAGGCTCGGACCGCTGGCG
>VDMG01000108.1 GCA_006514895.1 Beijerinckiaceae bacterium | reverse complement strand
GGATATGGATTCACTTGAGTGTCCGATGCTCTACGGGCGCCTTGACGCGCACGGACAACTTTACGACAAGCTTTTGAAAGAAATCCAAGCTGCCTGGTCCGCGCTTTCCATCGCGGCAGCGCGCGCCTCGATCGGGCGATCTCCTACCGGAGCTTCAAATGGCCGAAAAAATTCCCGTCACCGTGCTCACCGGCTATCTCGGCGCCGGCAAGACGACGCTTTTGAATCGCATTCTCTCCGAGGATCATGGCCAAAAGTTCGCTGTCATCGTAAATGAATTCGGCCAAATCGGCATCGACAACGACCTTGTCGTCGGCGCCGACGAGGAAGTGTTCGAAATGAACAATGGCTGCATCTGCTGCACCGTGCGCGGCGATCTTATCCGCATCATCGAAGGCTTGCTTAAACGCAGGGGCAAGTTCGACGCGATCCTTGTCGAGACGACGGGCCTCGCCGATCCCGCCCCCGTGGCGCAAACTTTCTTCGTCGATGCCGATGTGCGCGAAGCCGCGAGGCTCGATGCGGTCGTGACCATCGCCGACGCGAAATGGCTCACAGAGCGGTTGAGAGACGCGCCGGAGGCCAAGAACCAAATCGCTTTCGCCGATGTGATCATCCTCAACAAGACCGATCTCGTCGATGCGGACGCGTTGCGCGAGATCGAGGCGCATATCCGCGCGATCAACCCCTATGCCAAGCTGCACAAGACCGTGAATTGCGCGGTGCCGCTCGACGCCGTGCTCGGCCGCAACGCCTTCGACTTGCAACGCATTCTCGAAATCGAGCCGGAATTTCTCGAGGCCGAAGACGATCACGATCATGAGCATGAGCATGAGCATCATAACCATGAACACCACGATCACGAGCATCACGAACCGCACGGCTTAAAACATTATCACGACGAAGACATACAGTCCGTCGGCCTATCGATCGAGGGCGATGTCGATCCGGAAAAATTCATGCCCTGGCTGCAAGACTATGTGCAGAGGGAAGGCGTCTCGATCTTGCGCGCGAAGGGCATTCTCGCCTTCAAGGATGAGCCAAAACGTTTTGTCTTTCAAGGGGTGCACATGCTTCTCGACGGCGATCTGCAACGCGAATGGAAACCGCAAGAAAAGCGCGTGAGCCGCCTCGTTTTCATCGGCCGCAACCTCAAGGAAGACGAGATCACCCGGGGGTTCATGAGCTGCGCGGCATAATATTTGAAGCGATGCCGCGGCAGGCTCGCGCGAAAGAATGAGATCATGGCCGCTGCCTCGCTAACCGCCAATGTCACGCCACTCGATGCCGGGGCCGCAGTCGCGGCGGTGGCTTTCCTTGGGCAAATCCCGGCGCTTGCGCTCGAAGACGGCACCGTGTTGCTCGCTACGCCGGGCGCCGGACGGCGCATCGCCGCGCATCCCGATGCCGCCATTCTTGTTGCCGTCGCGTCAGGAGAAAAATTCATCACCGGCGGCGATGATGGCCGCGTGGTGGCGGTCTCCCCGGATGGCGCCACCCAAGAGATCGCGGATGAAAAGGGCAAATGGATCGACGCGATCGCCGCCCGCGGCGATGGCGCGATCGCCTGGTCACGCGGCAAGAATGTTCGCGCCCGCGATCACGACGGCGGCGTCAAGACCTTTGCGGCGCCGTCAAGCGTGCGTGGTCTAGCTTTCATGCCAAAAGGCTGCCGGATCGCGGTCGCCCATTACGATGGCGCGAGTTTATGGTTTCCGAATGCCGCCTCGCCCCCCGATTTATTCAAATGGAAAGGTTCGCATCTTTCGATCGCCGTTTCCCCAGACGGGCGCTTTCTCGTGACTGCGATGCAGGAAAACACGCTGCACGCCTGGCGCACCAGTGACAAGAAAGACATGCGCATGAGCGGCTATCCCGCCAAGACGCGCTCCTTATCCTGGTCCTTCGATGGCCATTGGCTGGCGACGTCCGGCGCGGATGCCGCAATCATATGGCCATTCAAGGACAAGGAGGGGCCGATCAGCAAGGCCCCGCTCGAATGCGGCGCGAGACAGGTAAGAGTCACCTCGGTCGCGTTTCATCCGAAATCGCTGGTCGTGGCGCAGGGCTATGAGGACGGGCTCGTGCTGCTTTGCCGGATCCCCGATGGCGCCGAAATTTTGGTTCGCGCTTCGCCAGAGGGCGGACGAGCGATTAGCGCGCTTGCTTGGGACGATACGGGCCGCAGACTTTTGTTCGGGGCGGCGGATGGAACGGCGGGCGTCCTCGACATGCCCGTTTGAGGCAGGTTTTAAATCTGTCATGCTGCGCCATTATAACTTGGCGTTTGCCAGGTTTCCTGCCGCCCGAAGGAGCCTTGAGATGAAAATCGCCGATGTGCGCGCCCGCGCTTTCGCCATGCCGCTCAACGATCCCTCCTATCCGCCGAGGCCTTATCGTTTCTACGCGCGCGAATATTTCGTGATCGAACATCTGACCGATCCGGATGCCTTGCGCGCCGTCGTGCCGGAGCCGCTCGAAGTCTCCGATCCAATCGTCAAATTTGAATTCATCCGTTTGCCGGATACTACCGGCTTTGGCGATTTCAGCGAATGCGGCCAGATGATTCCGGTTCGCTTCCGGGGCGAGAGCGGCATTTTTGTTCATTCGATGTATCTCGACGACGAGGCTCTGATCGCGGGCGGGCGCGAAATCTGGGGTTTCCGCAGAAACTGGCGCGGCCAAAACTTTGCCATGAGAGCGAGGCGCTTGTCGGCACGTTGCATTTCGGCTCGGTGCTCTGCGCCGTGGGCAGCATGGGTTATAAGCACCAGGAGCTGGATCCAGCTCCCATCTTGCGCGAACTCGGCGAGCCGAATTTCCTCATCAAGATCATTCCTCATGTCGATGGAAAGGCACGCATTTGCGAGCTTGTGCGCTATCGCTGGCGGGACGGTGCTCTCAAGGGCGCGTGGGGCGGACCGGTAGCGCTTCAGCTATTTGCCCATGCAATGGGAAATGTCTCGAAACTTTCCGGTTCTGGAGGTGCTTTCCGGTACGCATTTCGTCGCCGATGTGACGCTCGGCCTTGGCGAGGTCGTGCACGATTATCTGGCGGCGGGCCAAGAGGCGCCAGTTCGCAGCCTTTCCCGCGCAATGAACGAAATGCGTCCGCCGCGTGCAAAGGCACGCGGGGACAACATCGAGGCGATCGCGCTGCGCTACGACCGTGTCGCGCTGGTGCTGCAAGGCGGCGGCGCACTTGGCGCTTATCAGATCGGCGTCTATCAAGCGCTTGCGGAAGCCGGCTGCGAGCCCAAAACCATTTTCGGACGGCGAACCGTGCCCACTTCGCCTGAAAATACTCGAGTAGATTATGAATTGCTTATAGCAGGCCGCGCCTAGGGAGCGTCAGTAGTTTTTCAAGCGCCACATTCGTGATGCGCTTTTGCAGCACCCAGATGCAAAAATTGATAATCATATTTCATAACAAATTGACGTAAAATAATACCTGCGACGGGTTGGCTATGCCAGTCGGTTTTTATGTCGCAGTTAATTGGGGCAGCCTGTCGCACATTCTGAGGTAAGCCCGAGGGAGAATCGGGAGATGAACAGGGAAATGGTTTCGTCAGTTGCAGCGTTGACCTGGTTATTTGTGCTTTCCACAATGTTATCAGGAACTCTTTGGCTCGGATTGCGCCTTGCCCGCGCAAAAAACAGCGCAGAGGCGCGAGCGATGAGGATTCTCGAGCTTGAACCCGCAATGCCCGCTGATTGCGAACCAATTGAGGGGAAACACTCAACCTTGAAGGCGCTCCTGCTTTCTCAAAGTTCGATCGATTATTGCCACCGCGTCGCCTTCACCCAGTCTCTAGTGCGTTGCTCCGGATCGGCGTTTCGCGTAATGTCGGTCACAACGGCCGCGCTATCCGCTCCCGCTTCGAGGACGGCTCTCACGCGCTCCAGCGTGACCCCGCCGATCCCAACCAGGGGTATGTCGCCGATTTTCTTTTTCCATTCGGCAAGGCGCGGCAGGCCCTGCGGCGCAAAAGCCATGGCTTTCAGGATCGTCGGATAAATGGGGCCGAGCGCGATATAATCCGGCTTGGTTTCGAGGGCGCGGGAAAGCTCGGCCTCCTTATGTGTTGACACACCAAGCCTCAAACCCGCGCGCCGGATCGCGGCGAGATCGGCGGTATCGAGATCGCCTTGCCCGAGATGGATGAAATCGCAGCCCGCGTCGATCGCTTGTTGCCAATAATCATTGACAACGAGCAGCGCGTCATGGCGCTCACAAAGCGCCTTTGCTTTTTTGATTTCGGCGCGAATTGTCGCGTCCGGCTTATCCTTGATCCGCAATTGCACGAGCCGGACGCCACAAGGCAAGAGGCGCGCGATCCATTCCGCGCTGTCAACGATCAAATAGAATCGATCAAGCACGCGCGCGGCTGCTGAACGCGCGTCCGATCACCGGCGTCGATGGTGCCGCCATGTCCCGCGCTTGCATCAAATCGGCGCGATAGCCGGTCCGCCCGGCCTCGACCGCGAGCGCGAAAGCGCGGGCCATTTTCACCGGATCGCCGGCCTTGGCGATCGCCGTGTTCGAGAGCACCGCGTCAAACCCCATTTCCATCGCCACTGCGGCATGCGAGGGCGCGCCGATCCCGGCGTCGATGATCATCGGCACATCCGGGAAATGCGCGCGCAGCGATTTCAGAGCATAGGGATTGTTGAGGCCGCGCCCCGAGCCGATGGGGGATCCCCACGGCATCAATACTTCGCAGCCCGCGCCGAGAAGCTTTTCCGCCGCGACGAGATCCTCGGTGGTATAGGGAAAAACCTGAAACCCGTCGCGCGTCAAAATCGAAGCCGCTTCGACGAGACCGAAGACATCTGGCTGCAGAGTGTCCTCTTCGCCGATGACTTCGAGCTTGATCCACGGGGTGTCGAAAACCTCGCGCGCCATTTGCGCCGTGGTCACGGCTTCCCTAACGCTGCGGCACCCGGCCGTATTGGGCAGAAGTCGCACGCCAAGCTCGCGGATCAGCGCGAAGAAACGTTCGCCGGACCGGCTGCCCCCGGATTCGCGCCTGAGCGAGACTGTCACGATCTCGGCCTTGGCCGCCGCGATGGCGCGCGAAAGAATTGCGGGCGAGGGATATTGCGCGGTTCCGGCAAGAAGCCTTGACGAGAATTCCGCGCCATAGAGGGTGAGACGGTCCCCGCCCAAGTCAGAGTCCATCTCGGCCTCCATGTCAGCCTCCTTGGCGCGGCGCGAGAATTTCGACCGCGTCGCCTTCTTTCAGTGGCGTTTTGCCACGATCGCTCTTGCGGACGAAAATCTGGTTGAGCGCGGTCGCGACGGCGCCGTCTTCATATTCGAGTTCGCGCAGCAGCGCGGCAAGCGTTGCCGCCGCGACGTCAAGCGCTTTGCCGTTCACATGGATGTGCATCCATCACCTCCGGGAAATAAGCGTCTTCGAGCACGATTTGCGCGACCCGGCGGGCCAGCGCGGGTGCCAGCAAAAAGCCATGACGGTAAAGGCCGTTGACATAAATCTTGCGCCCCTCGCGGCGGATTTTTGGCAGATTGTCCGGAAACGCCGGCCGCACGCCCGCGCCGGTCTCGACGATTTCCGCCTCGGCGAAAGCCGGATGCAGGCAATAGGCGGCGCCAAGCAATTCGAGCATGGCCCGCGCGGTGATCCGGCCGGGCTCCTCGTTTTCGATCATCGTCGCGCCGATCATGAAGTGGCCGCCGCCGCGCGGCACGATATAGACCGGCTGGCGCGGATGCAGGAGCCGCACCGGCCTCTTCAGCGCGATCTCGCGGGTAGAGAGAACCAGCATTTCGCCCTTGACGCCGCGCAAATCCGGCAAGGCGTCTTGCGCCGCAAGGCCGCGGCAATCGATCGTCCAACCTGCTCGTTCCGGCGCTTGCATCGCATCCACGCCAAAGCGCAGCGTAACATTGCCGAATGCCGCGAGACGTGCCGCAAGACAAGACATCGCCGCGCGCGGATCGAGATGCGCTTCGGATGGAAAAAACAGGGCGCCGTCAAAGCGCCCTTCGAGAGCGGGTTCGAGCGCCGCTAGTCTTGCCGCATCGATGGGCTCGAAACCGCTGGCGCGGCGCGCAAAACGAGAAAGCTCCGGTCGGTCGCGGGCGGGCGCGACGACGAGCGATCCGTTTTGTCTTGCGACAGGCACGGCCTTGGTCCAAAATCCGAGCGATTCGACGCCGAGATCGAGAACGAGCTTTTCCGTGCTCTCGGCCTCGCACCAGGGCGCCAGCATGCCGCCCGCGAGATAAGAACAGCCGAGACCCGGACCTTCCCGCCGCTCCAGCACT
The DNA here is from genome assembly GCA_006514895.1 of Beijerinckiaceae bacterium. Classification (GTDB taxonomy): domain Bacteria; phylum Pseudomonadota; class Alphaproteobacteria; order Rhizobiales; family Beijerinckiaceae; genus Methylocapsa. Next base: position 21,710 of record VDMG01000108.1, on the reverse strand, counting down.
TCGACAGGAAGCCCTGCCCGGGCACATTCGAAAGCAACGGTGAGGCCGGCAACTCCAGCGCCTATGACGCGAATAGGCATCGGCTTACCCATTTGCGTGGGCTTTAAGCCGGCCACGGGCAAAAAAGGCGCGAATGTGAAGTGGAAAATAAATCACAGCCTACCATCCCTACGCCAGTGCGAGCTGGATCAGGTTCAAAGGGTCGCCGGACCGCTTCTTAAGCGCCGCCAGCCTCTCAGCCCCCTGCCGGGGATCCCCTAGGTTTTCTCGGATTTAGTTAGGCTTATGGGCAGCTGGCGTCAAGGATGGGATGCTGGTTGGCAGGTGCTCGGCTCTATATGGACGGGCGGAAGCCCGGACCGCGCTGGATCAAATTAAGGACTTTCTGCCATATAAATGCTTTTTTGCGGACCGACAGGAGTGATAGCGTGAAGGCGCCGGTTAAGATAAAACGGTTGCGGCCGTGGTTGCTTTTCGTTTGCGACGGATGAGCAAAGACTATGAATATTGCCTTTAAGAAGACGCAAAAGCCGTGGCGGAAAGCCGCGGACAGGCTGCTGATCCCTAGCGCGGCGGTGGTGGCGGCGATGGCTATGTCCCTGCCGGCCTCCGCTGACTCATGGCTGGATTCGATCAACCCCATGAATCTGTTCAAGGGCGAGAAATACGAACCCAAGGTCGTGCCCGATGTTTCAGCGGAGGATCTCTACAACCAAGGGCTCGCCCGGCTGCAAAACAAGGATTACGACGCCGCCGCCAAGAAATTCGCCGAAATCGATAAGCAATTTCCGTATTCGCAATGGCAAAGGAAGGCTCTATTGATGACCACCTTCAGCCAATATCAAAACGGCAGCTACGACGACGCCATTGCATCGGCGAAGCGCTATGTCGCGCTATTTCCGTCCTCCCCCGACGTCCCTTACGCATATTATCTTGAGGGGATGTCCAATTACAATCAAATCCCGGACATCAGCCGCGATCAGGGCCGAGCGGCAAGGGCTGTCGAGATATTCACCCTGATAAACGACAAATACCCGAACTCGGAATATGCTGCGGATTCGCGCTACAAGCTACAGGTTGCCCGCGATCAGCTTGCCGGCAAGGAGATGCTGATCGGACGCTATTACCTCACCCAGCATAATTATGCGGCGGCGATCAATCGCTTCCGTGAAGTCCTGTTCAAATATCAGACGACCCGCCACGCGGAAGAAGCCCTAATGCGGCTGACCGAGGCTTATCTCGCACTTGGCGTTCCCAGCGAAGCGCAGACCGCCGCCGCCGTTCTAGGCCATAATTTCCCGGAGTCGGATTGGTACAAGGATGCCTATGCGCTGCTCCAGGGAGGCGGGCTGCAGCCGCATGAGGACCAAGGCTCCTGGATCTCGAAAGCCTTCCACAAAATGGGCCTTGGCTAGACTGCGTCAGTCTGCCAATAGAGATCGTTATGAGGTATTTGATAGCCCTATTTCTGCCGTGGCTGGCATTTTTTACGATGGGAAAGTTTTTTTCGGGGATAATCTGCCTCGTTTTACAACTGACTGTTATTGGTTGGCTTCCTGCGACGATCTGGGCATTCTTTGCCATCAGCGACTATCACGCGGATCAGCGCACGGACAAAATCCTGCGAGCCTCTCGATCCAGGATCAGCGATAACCAGACCTGACCACGTCATCGAGAAGGAATCCCCTAATTTCAATGAGTTGCAGCTTGTTTTGATCGAAAAAATCAAACAGCTTCTGCTGGACATGCTCTAGCGTGCGGCGGCAAGCGCCGAATTATACCGGCGATTTGCAACTTTTTCCTCTTTCCAAAAAAGATATAAAAAAAGATATAAAGAGCACTGGCCGCGCCTGACGATGGCGCCTCGGGGAGCCCCGCGACTCCATGCTCGTTTCGCTCTCGATCCGCGATATCGTTTTGATCGACAAACTCGATCTCGATTTCGGCCGCGGACTCACCATTTTGACTGGCGAGACGGGCGCCGGCAAATCGATTTTGCTCGATGCGTTTGCCCTCGCGCTGGGCGCGAGGGGCGACGGCGGTTTGGTCCGCCAGGGCCAAGCACAAGGGCAAGTGAGCGCCACCTTCGAGCTTGCCTCCGGTCATCCCGCTCTCGCGGTGGCGCAGGCGCAAGATATCGATACCGGTGGCGGCCTCATCCTTCGGCGGGTGCAGCTCGCGGATGGCCGCGGCCGCGCTTTTGTCAACGATCAGCGGGTGACCACGCAAGCGTTGCGCGCGATTGCCCGCGAACTCGTCGAAATCCACGGGCAGCACGACGATCGCGCCCTTGTCAATCCTGGCACGCACAGGCAATTGGTCGATGCCTATGGCGGCTTGACTTCCGAGGCCGCCGAAGTCCGCGCCGCCTTTGCGCGCTTGCGCAGCCTCAAGGCGGAGATCGCGCGCGAGCGGGCGCGGGTCGAAAAGGCCCGTACGGAGGCTGATTACCTGCGCCATGCCTTCGCCGAGCTGACCTCGCTTGCCGTCGAGCCTAGCGAAGAGCTTGCGCTCGCCGAACGCCGCTCCATCATGATGCAAGCCGAGAAGGTCGCGGGCGAACTCCACGACGTGCAAGCAACGGTGAACGGCGAGCATTCGCCGATGCCAGCTCTCTCCGCTGCCCTGCGCAGGCTCGAACGGCGGCAGATTCAGGCCCCTAGCTTGATCGCGCCCGTCACTGAGGCGCTCGACGCCGCCCTGAACGCCTTCGATCTCGCCGGACAGGCGCTCGACCGAGCCTTGCGGGACGCCGATTTCGACCCGCGCCAATTGGAGCGGATCGAGGAAAGGCTGTTTGCCTTGCGGGCCGCGGGTCGCAAATATGGGGTCCCAATCGATGCGCTTCCCTCGCTTGCGGAAAAATTCGCGGCGGAGCTTGCCGCTCTCGATGCCTGCGAGGCAAGGCTCATCACGCTGACGCGAGATGCCGAGGCCGCGGAGTCCGCCTATGGATCGGCGGCGCGGCTGTTGTCGGAAGCACGCAAAAAGGCCGCCGCCGCGCTCGATGCCGCTGTGAATGCCGAGCTCGCTCCCCTCAAGCTCGACGGCGCCCTTTTCATGACGGAAATCCGCGCCGAGGCGGAAGGTCCGGACGGCTGCGATCAAGTGGCGTTTTGGGTGCAAACAAACCCTGGAACAAAGCCTGGCCCCTTGATGAAAATCGCCTCGGGCGGTGAACTCGCCCGTTTCATGCTGGCCTTGAAAGTGGTTCTGGCCGATCGAGGCTCGGCTCCAACACTCGTCTTTGATGAAATCGACACCGGCGCCGGTGGCGCGGTCGCCGATGCCATGGGCCAGCGGCTTGCGCGTCTCGCGTCCCGCGTGCAAGTGCTCGCCGTGACCCATGCGCCGCAAGTCGCGGCCCGCGCGGCGGGCCATTTCCGCATCGCCAAGGATGCCGCCGATCAAGGCCACCGCGTCGCGACGCGGGTCTTCCTTCTCGAAATGGAATCGCGCCGCGAAGAAATCGCCAGAATGCTCGCCGGCGCGACGATCACCGACGAGGCGCGGGCCGCCGCCGAACGCCTTTTGGAGAGCGCACGATGAAGCCTCGCCGCGCTTCATTTGCCGCGACCGCCCTCGCCGGCATAGCCGCGCGGATTCCGGGACACCGGATCCCGGCCGCATGATCCCCGATTTATCGGCCCGGGTTTACAATCATTCGTTCCGGATCGATCCGATCGTGCGAACCTTGCTCGACACGGATTTCTACAAGCTCCTCATGCTGCAGATGATCTGGCGGTTGAAGCCCAGTACGCGCGTGACTTTCGGGCTCAGGAACCGGTCTCCTTCGATAAGGCTCGCCGAGAATATCGCAAAGAGCGATCTCGTCGCGCAGCTCGATCATGCCCGGAGCCTGCGCTTTGAGAAAAATGAGCTGATTTGGCTCGCGGGCAACAGCTTTTACGGCAAGGCCAGAATTTTCGATCCTGGTTTTCTGGACTATCTCGCCTCGTTCCAGCTGCCGTCTTACGAGCTTTGCCTGCGGGATGGCGAATTCGAATTGTGCTTTCCGGGTTTGTGGCGCGAAACGACGATGTGGGAAATTCCGGCACTCGCGATTCTGAATGAATTGCGGGCTCGCGCGGCGATGCGAAACATGAGCCGCTTCGAGCTCGACATTCTTTACGCGCGCGCCAAAGCGAAGCTCTGGAGCAAGGTCGAAAAATTGCGTACGCTCGCGCGCGAAGGACCGCTAAAGCTCTCCGATTTCGGCACCCGCCGCAGGCATGGTTTTTTGTGGCAGCGCTGGTGCGTCGAAGCCTTGCAGGAAGGGCTTTTGCAAAATTTCATCGGCACATCGAACGTCAAACTTGCCATGGATCTCGGCCTTGAGGCCATCGGCACCAATGCCCATGAATTGCCGATGGTTTATGCGGCGCTCGCCGATACCGACGAAGAGCTGCGCCTGGCACCCTTCAAAGTGCTCGAGGATTGGGCGAGACTCTATGACGGCAATCTTCGCATCCTTTTGCCGGATACATTCGGGACCACGAATTTTCTCGCGGCGGCGCCGGATTGGGCGGCCAGTTGGACGGGGGCCCGCCCGGACTCCAAGCCGCCCATCGAAGGCGCGGAGGAATTGATCGCCTGGTGGAAGCAAAAGGGCCGCGATCCCACCGCGAAACTCGTCGTTCTCTCCGACGCCATGACGATCGATTCGATCGAAGCCTCGGTGCGGCATTTGCGCGAGCGGGCGCAGGTCTCGATCGGTTGGGGCACAAATCTCACCAATGACTTTTCGGGCTGCGTGCCGCATGGCGCGGGCACCGATCTCGCGCCCCCCTCTCTCGTCTGCAAGGTCAGCGAAGTCGAAGGCCGCCCAGCCGTAAAACTCTCCGACAATCCAAGCAAGTTTCTAGGACCGCAGGACGAAATCGCCCGCTACGAGCGGATCTTTGGTTATCACCGGGGTGTGCCACGTCCGGCCTAGAGCATGATCTGCAGAAAAGTTGCAGACTGTTTGGAAGAGATCATGCGACAAACAAAGAGAGCATGATCTCGATGCTGGCCTCGAACTCCATTCGCCTCTGAATCTTCTTGGGAGTGAAATTCTTGTCGCGGTTGTTCACCGCCTTGAACTTGCTGCCGTCAACCGCAACGACAACCTCTGTGAACAGATTGAGCCGACGGCACAGCACCATGAACTGTCGGCAGACCGCGCGGATTGCAGCCCCATTGTCCTTGCGGAAATCGGCTATTGTCTTGAAATCCGGCATCAGGCGGCCGGTCAGCCACATCAGCTTAATGTTGCGCTGGGTTCAAGACGCTGCCCACAGCATCGGCGACGATCAAAGGCTTCGAGGTCATGCGCATGATCCGCAAGCGGCAATGCCTCATGCTCGAATCCGGAACGACGGGAGAAGTGCGCTTTGTGAACCGGTTGTTCCGTCTCGCCGCTTGATCCGGCGACTTGGGAGGGGCATCCTGCGCGACAGGTCTGTCAATGCAACAGAGCCTTGTTGAGACTTCGGGGGAATCATTTGAAGAAGACTACCCACCGGCGGACGTTAATGGTTTTTATTGTTAGTGCCGCGATTTCTTTTGCTAAAGGCGGCGCGAGGCGGACGGTTCTTTCGTAAGTAATTTTGTGAACGAAAACGAGAAAGTCCTTTTTCTCAAACTCGTGAATTGCCGTATATCCAAACACCGCCCGCACAAGTCCCGGTCTTAATGGCTCTACAGCATCCCAAACAAGAGACATGCGTCCCGGCTTTCTCCCGTCATGCAAGAACCCGAAACACGGATCAAGTCCTTTTGCAAGGATTGCTCTAGCAAGCCGGGTGTTCTCTAATGGCGAAGGATTGGTGCAAGAGCTTTTGAAGATCGAGGCGGACGCCTCTGCTATCTACTGGCGTAAGCGATACGGGTTCGAGCTTTCGTTCAAAGATAAAGTGCCGGATAACTCGCGCGTGTTCGATACGAGCGCTATGTATTAAGATAGTGGACAGACTTGTAAAGTTGCTTAGCAACGCACGCATGAGCCACAACAAGAACTCGCCGGAGCCCGAGAGCTAGCCGGAACCCCTGGCCACGTCCTCGGCCTCGGCAATGTCCTCGGGCCGGTCCTGGCCAAAGCATCATAGCTATAGTCTATAAGAATTGTGGGTTTATGTCGCCCCCCTTACCTATTACTACACACCCAAAACGTTTCACGTGAAACAGTTTTGTCCGATTGGAGCCTCATTCCGGTCAAAACTGATGGCTCAGCCATCAGCGCTTTCTAAGCGGGTTTCACGGCGGGTTATGCCGAAGATGACCGTAACGATAATGCCGGTGCCGCTTAAGGCCCCAGCTCGACGCAATGGACGGTCCCGCCGTGTAGCCAACGACGCCGCCAGCGACCAAGCCGACCGGACCGCCGACCAAGGCGCCCGCCACTGCGCCCATTGCGCCGTCGCCAAGCCGCTCCTGTGCATTTGCAAGAGAAGGCAGGAAGGATAGTCCCGCGATCGCGGCCATAATCGAAAGCCTCTTCATCATGCCGATGCTCCAACGCAATTTATGGCGACCCCCGTGGCGTACCATGGATCCGGGAAGCTCCTTGCCCTGGTATCGTGAAGAAAGTGAGAAAAGGCCGTGTTCTTTTCCGGGCGTTCGGGGAAAGCGCTCTAGGCGCGGTCGGAAAGCCGCTCGATCATCGCGCCGCAAGCGCCGAGCTTTTCCTCGATATGTTCGAAGCCGCGATCGAGATGATAAACGCGATTGACCATTGTTTCACCTTCGGCCGCGAGCGCCGCGATGACAAGCGACATGGAAGCGCGAAGATCCGTCGCCATGACCGGGGCGCCCTCGAGTTCGTCCACCCCTTCGACCAGGGCGGCGTCGCCATCGAGCTTGATATGGGCACCCAGCCGGACCAATTCCTGAACATGCATGAACCGGTTTTCAAAAATTGTTTCGGTGATTCTCGACGAGCCTTTGGCCTTGGTCATCAAGGCCATGAACTGGGCCTGTAAATCCGTCGGAAAGCCGGGGAACGGCGCGGTTGAGATATCGACCGGCGAGAGGCCGGCGCCGTTGCGCCGCACGCGAAGCCCCTCATTGGTGGCCAAAATCACAGCGCCCGTTTTTTCGATGGCTTCGATCGCGCTCACCAAAAGGCTTGGGCTCGCGCCTTCCAGCATCACATCACCGCCGGCCATGGTGACGGCCATCGCATAGGTGCCGGCTTCGATGCGGTCAGGCAAAACAACGTGGCGCGCACCCGAAAGGCTGCCAACGCCCTCGACCTCGACAGTGGACTGTCCCGCACCCTTGATCCTCGCGCCCATCTTGATAAGGCAATCGGCAAGGTCCGTGATCTCTGGCTCGCGCGCCGCGTTGACGAGAAGCGTATGACCCTTGGCGAGCGAAGCGGCCATGAGCGCGGTATGGGTGCCGCCGACCGTCACCTTGGGAAAATGGATCTCGGCACCGGTCAATCCCTTCGCCGCCTTGGCATGGACATAGCCAGCCTCGATCTCGACTTGCGCCCCGAGCTTTTCGAGAACCATGATGAGAAGATCGACCGGCCTTGTGCCAATCGCACAGCCACCGGGGATGGAAACCTTGGCCTCGCCCATCCGCGCGAGAAGCGGCGCGATGACCCAAAAACTCGCCCGCATTTTCGAGACGAACTCATAGGGAGCCATGGTGTCGACGATCTGGCGTGCGCTTAAGTGGATGGCACGGCTCGCGTGCGCGGGGGCGCCCGGCCTCCTGCCATCGACTGAGTGATCGACGCCATGATGACCGAGAATGCGCAAAAGCATACCGACATCGGCGAGATCCGGGATATTTTCAAGGGTCAGGGTCTCTTTTGTGAGAAGCGACGCGATCATCAGCGGCAGTGCCGCGTTCTTGGCGCCGGAAATCCTTATGACGCCATTAAGTTTCTGGCCACCGACGATACGAATCCGATCCACAAATCCCCCTGTTCAAAAAAGCCCTTAAGAGTCTTCGTGTGGTGGCACCGCTCTTGTGATGCCACCGCTGATGCCACCGCCTTTTGCGGGCCCGCTTTGCACGGACAAGCTTTGCGCTGTTTCGTCTTGAGCCGCGGCCGCTCCTGCCTGTTTCGCGCGGTCTCTCTTCTGCGCCTTGCGGCGGCCGAGGTTAGCCCGCAACGCTTCGGCGAGGCGTTGGCGGCCGGCGGCTTTGCCTTGGCCAGCGGCGCCGGACACAACCCCCTTCTTGCCGGCCGGGGCGGGCCAGGCAGTACAGCTGGACAATCCCATAACTTTCTTACGAATTTTTTCGCCAACAGCCGCGCGTGCGGCGAAAACTGTCCTCACCAACGAACGGACATAAACCTTGTAAGGCGCCGCGGAGGCCAAGGCAAGGCTTCCGGCAAGACGTTTGCGATGCGCTAGAGCGATCTCTTCCTTAAGATTTTTCCGCTGGAACTCTTGCAAAAGGCAAGCATATGCCCGGCACAGTTCCCGATCATTGACATAGCCCAGCGCCCCAAACCGTCCTCCCGTCAGTAGATCAGCCTTCGGAGTCATGTTTTTGCCACAATCCAGCCCCGTGCACGATCTGAAGTTTTTGTTTTTGCACGAACTTATCTTGCGGCCGGGCGTTTATGCCGGCGCTCGCGCGGTAACTATTTGCGGAAGGGTCTTGCTCCTGTCGCGGCCGCACCGCATAACCCTTTTAAGGATCTTCCCGAACCACCGCGGGTAAGCACATATGGCCATCGGCGCGCGGAAAAACACAAAAGCACAAGGACAGGCATTGGATCAAGGATATTTGGGTCACAATACTGAGCAAGAGTCCGGCGGCAGCTTGAGCGGATTTACGCGCAAGGCCAAGCCCGTCACGCTGATCTCCGGGCAGGAACACGCGCACATCCAATACGATCATACGGCCCGGGCGCGCGTCCGCTCGATCACCCAAATACTCGCAGCGGTCTTCAGCCTCGTGATCGCGGCTTTTTCAATCTACATTCTTGCCCGCGCGGTATCATCGGTTAGTCTCAGTGCTCTGCGCCAGGCGATCGCGGCGACCGGCGCCGATCAAATCGCGGAGGCGGCGCTTTTAACTGTCGTGTCCTACCTTGCCCTGACTGGCTACGATGGGCTCGCGCTGCGCCAGCTCCGACTCCGCGTTCCCTACAAGACGACGGCTCTGGCCTCGTTTACGAGCTACGCGATTTCCTTCACCCTTGGCTTCCCATTGATCACCGCCGGCACGGTGCGCTACTGGATCTATTCGCAGGCCGGATTGACAGCGAGCAAAGTCGCGAGCCTCACGGTGATCGCCGGCGTGACTCTCTGGTTCGGCATGGTTTTTGTGATTGGCGCCGGGCTCACGTTTCACGCCAGCGCGATCAGCATGATCAATCATTTATATTCATTCTTCAACGTATTAATAGGCATGATTGTGCTGGGAGCGATCCTCGCTTATCTCGTCTGGGTGACGATCCGCCGCCGGCATATTAACATCAAGGGCTTCCGGCTAGAACTGCCAGGGCCTAGCTTGACGGTTGGCCAAATTATCCTCGGCGTCATTGATCAATCGGCGGCGGCAGGGGCTCTTTATGTTTTGCTTCCGAACCATGCCCAACTCGATTTTTTCACCTTCGCGGCGACCTATGTCTTCGCCTGCATTCTCGGAGTTGCGAGCAATGCGCCAGGCGGGATTGGCGTTTTCGAAGCGGTGATGCTGAAAGCGGTGCCGGTTGTCCCGGAAGGAGCCCTACTCGCTTCGCTGGTGCTGTTCCGGGTCATATATTATCTCGTGCCCTTCCTCTTCGCCCTCGCCTTCCTTGGCGCCCATGAAAGTTTTCGCCACTGGACCAGTTTGCGCGAGGCCATGCGCCGGAGTGAGGAAGAAACTGTCCTGGAGGATGAGATAAATCCGCTTCGCCGTTGGTACCGGGAAACGTGGCGGCCGAAAGAATGATCTTGGCTTCGGGGTTGCCAATGGCGCTCCGTTCCTTTCGCGCCTGAGGCATGCGCTCCACGGCGAGAGCGCTTTCAGATTCCGCCGAATCGGAAAGCATGTCGAGATCTTTGTTTTATCGCATTTTCTTCACGCGGACTGGTATCCACTTCGCTTGAAAATGCTCTGCCACGGCGACGAAACAGTCTGGCCGCCTTGACTCCTCATGAAAGCGATTCTCATTTCGATCCAAACCGAAACCATTGCGCAAAGTCGTTTGCGTGGACGAAAGCTTGGCGAGCAAGTTGCCGCACGGTAGAGTTTGCATTCGCGGCCGCGATATGAAACTTATGTGATACTTGATATCAGCGAACACCCGTGTCCATTACGCCCAGCCGCAACGCCAGACGCGCGAGTGATTCATGGAACAAGACGCTTGGGATCGCGACCACTTAACCGTGAGCAGGCTTATCGACGCCTTGCCGGAGGCAGTGATCGTCATCGGCGCGGCCGACCGCGTGGTCGCGGTCAACGCGCCAGCGCGGGACTTGTTTCCTGCCTTGCGGCCGGACGATCTGCTGGCGCGCGTTCTCCGCGCGCCAGAAGTCCTTGACGCGGTCAAGCGGGTGCGTGCCTCGGGCGCACCGGAACGGGTGACCTGGCTCGAACGCGTGCCTGTTGAAAGATCTTTCGAACTGAATGCCGCTCCGATGGAGGGGCCGCAATTCGAGCCCACGATAATCTTGACATTGCACGATTTGAGCGAGGCGCGCCGCGTTGAACGCATGCGCGTCGACTTTGTCGCCAATGCCAGCCACGAATTGCGGACGCCGCTTGCGTCCTTGCTCGGATTTATCGAGACGCTTCAGGGACCGGCGCGCGAGGACGGGGAAGCGAGGGCAAAGTTCCTTTCGATCATGCGCGAACAGGCGAAAAGGATGGCGCGGCTCGTCGACGATCTTTTATCGCTGTCGCGAATCGAGCAGAATTTGCATCTGCGGCCGCAAGCACCGGTGGATATCGTCGCGATCCTCCGTCATATCGCCGATACGCTGGCGCCCATGGCCATCGACAACGATGTTGTCTTGAAACTCGACGTTCCGGCCAGCGCCGTCGTCACGGGCGACCGCGACGAGCTTTTGCGGGTGGCCGAAAACCTCGTCGAAAACGCCATCAAATATGGTGCCTCCGATCCAAGGAGCGCCAGCCGGCAGGTCGAGATTACCGTCGTGACCGAGCCTCGCCAATGTGTTTTGAGGGTTCGCGACCACGGCCCCGGGATCGCGCCCGAATATCTGCCGCGTTTGACCGAGCGGTTCTACCGTGTCGATGCTGGCCAGAGCCGGGCCAAGGGCGGCACCGGGCTTGGTCTTGCCATCGTGAAACATATCGTCGCGCGCCATCGCGGCCGGCTCGGCATCGAATCGAAGCTGGGCGAGGGGACGACTTTCAGCGTGAGTCTTCCGATACACCGGGCCTGAACGCGGCCTCCAATCCTGTCATCAAGATGTCATGCAGCTTTCATATTGGCCTTACGCGGGGTGCCTAATTTGCGCGCGGAGACCGGGAGCTGTTGGAGTCCCGAGCTTCGGAAGAGGCACCGGTCAAGCGGCAAGACAGACATTGGGAGCGGACTCCTTGCCTGCCCGCTTAACCGTTCGCCGAAAGCGCTTTGTCCATCGAAAGGCAACCAAATGACCTTTACGTTTCTGCGAACGTCCTTCGCGGCCGCCGTGATAAGCCTCATGGCCAGCCAAGCGGCCGGTGCCGTCGATATTTCTGGTGCCGGCGCGACCTTTCCCTTTCCGATCTATGCGAAATGGGCCGACGCCTATAAAAAGGAAACCGGCAACGGTTTAAATTACCAGTCGATAGGCTCGGGCGGCGGCATCAAGCAGATCAAGGCCAAGACGGTCACCTTCGGCGCGTCCGACATGCCGCTTGAAGCGGCCGATCTTGCCGCCTCGGGGCTCGTCCAGTTCCCGACCGTGGTTGGCGGCGACGTGCCGGTCGTCAATCTCGACGGAATCAAGCCGGGTGAGCTCGTGCTCGACGGCCCGACGCTTGCCAAGATTTTCCTTGGCGAAATTACCAGCTGGGACGATCCCGCGATCAAGAAATTGAACCCGAAGGCGAAATTGCCGTCTCAGGCAATCATTGTCCTTCACCGTTCCGATGGCTCTGGAACAACCTTCATTTGGACCAATTATCTCTCAAAAGTGAGTGACGATTGGAAATCGAAGGTTGGCGCCAGCACGGCCGTCGAATGGCCCGTCGGCCTTGGCGCCAAGGGCAATGAAGGCGTCGCCAACAATGTCACGCAAACCAAGGGTGCGATAGGTTATCTCGAATATGCCTATGTCAAACAGAACAAATTGACTTACGTCGATGTCATCAACAAGAGTGGCAAGGCCGTGGCGCCTAGCGCCGAGAGGTTCCAAGCAGCGGCCGCCAATGCCGATTGGGCCAATGCACCGGGCTTTTATCAGATTCTGACAGACGAGCCCGGCGCCAAGTCGTGGCCGATTTCCGGTGCCACTTTCATTCTCATTCCTAAGGCGCCGGATGATCCCGCCGCCGCGGCGGAAGCCCTGAAGTTCTTCAGCTGGGCCTATGAAAAGGGCGCCAAAATGGCCGAGGATCTCGATTATGTGCCGTTGCCGCAAGAGGTCGTCGCCCTGATCAAGAAGAGCTGGGCCGCCGAAATCAAGGGTGCTGACGGGAAGCCACTCGTGAACTGAACTTGCGCGGATGGAGGGCCTTGGCCCGTTCCCCTGCGTCTCATGTCGTCCCCGGCTGTTCCATTCCTCGGCTTGGCCGGGGGCCGTGAGTTGTGCCGTGCCCGGCTCTTGGGTATGGCTGATGCACTACGTATGAGTGCATTAAGCAAAGCTGCGGGGAAATGCGCTGTGGCCAATAACTTGGCGGTTGAAAACGCCGGACTGAAACCAGCCGAGAGCCGGTTGGCCAAGGCTCTTGCTGGTTTCAAGCTTCGCGACACTGGCTTTCACCTTCTGACCTTGGCCGCGGCTTGGGCGGTTCTGATCCTGCTTGGCGGCGTGATCGCCTCGTTGATCGTGGGTTCCATGCCAGCCATCAGGGCGTTCGGCTTGAACTTTCTTGTGACCGAAGCGTGGAATCCCGTCACCGAGAAGTTCGGCGCAATGGCGCCGGTCTATGGCACGATCGTCACCTCGCTCGTCGCCATGGCCATCGCGGTGCCATCCGCCCTCGGTATCGCGATCTTCCTGACCGAACTTTGCCCCTATAGTTTGCGCAGGCCGATCGGTATCGCGATCGAGCTTCTGGCAGGAATTCCCTCGATCATTTATGGGATCTGGGGCCTTTTTGTTTTTGCGCCTTTCCTGCAAGAGCATGTCCAGCCGGGTCTTATTTCGGCTTTCGCCGGCGTGCCGGTTCTCTCGAAGCTATTTGCTGGCCCGCCCTATGGCATCGGCGTGCTGACAGCCGGGGTCATCCTCGCGGTCATGGTGCTTCCCATCGTTACCTCGATCTCCCGCGATGTCTTCGAAACCGTTCCCACCGTGCTGAAGGAATCTGCTTATGCCGTGGGTTGCACGACCTGGGAAGTGCTCCGCTCCGTCGTCATTCCCTACACGCGCGTCGGCCTTATCGGCGGCGTCATGCTGGGCCTTGGACGAGCCTTGGGAGAGACCATGGCGGTGACTTTTGTCATCGGCAACGCACATAGAATAGCGCCTTCGCTGCTGGCGCCAGGCACGACGATCTCGGCAACCATCGCCAATGAATTCACCGAAGCGGTTGGCGACCTTTACACCTCCGCGCTGATCACACTCGGCCTAATCCTCTTCGTCATCACCTTCATTATTCTCGCGATCTCGCGATATATGTTGATGCGGCTGCAGAGCCAGGAGGGCCGATAGTCATGGCGATCTATGACTCGCGCCGCCGCCGGTCCAAATTCTATCTTGGTCTTTGTTACGCCAGCGTGATTATCGGACTCGGCTGGCTGGCCCTTATTCTCGGCACGCTTTTGTATGAGGGTTTTCGTGGTCTTACACCCGCCGTCTTCGCCCAAATGACGCCGCCGCCGGGTTCCAATGGCGGCTTGTTGAACGCCATTACTGGCAGCCTCATCATGACCTTTTTGGGCGTCGCCATCGGCACTCCGCTTGGCATGCTGGCGGGAACATACATGGCCGAATACGGGCGTTATTCGAAGCTCACCTTCTTCGTGCGGTTCATCAACGACATTTTGCTCAGCGCGCCTTCGATCGTGATTGGGCTGTTTATCTACGAGGTCATGGTCGCGAGAATGGGGCATTTCTCGGCGCTCGCCGGGGCGGCGGCGCTTTCCGTGATCGTCATTCCGGTTGTCGTGCGCACCACCGAGGACATGCTGCTTCTTGTGCCTGACACGCTGCGGGAAGCAGCGCGCGCACTTGGCCTTCCTCGCTCCATTGTCATCGGCAAGGTCGCCTATCGCGCCGCGCGCGCGGGTCTTGTCACCGGAGTGCTTCTCGCCATCGCGCGAATCAGCGGCGAGACGGCGCCCTTGCTCTTCACCGCGCTGAACAATCAGTTTTTCAGCACCAATTTGAACGCCCCCATGTCGAGCCTGCCGGCCGTTATTTTCCAGTTCGCCCTCAGTCCCTACAAGGAATGGCAACAGCTTGCTTGGACCGGCGCCCTCCTGATAACCTTGGCCGTGCTTGCGCTTTCCATCACCGCGCGCGCGCTCCAAACGCAGAGACCCGCGAAATGACCGGCATGAATGATGTCCCAAACCTCTCGCCCGGCCCAGAGGTGGGACCCCCCACAACAGCGCCCGCCCCAGAGGTGGAAACCCCTGCGATGGCGCCCGCCTCAGAGGTAAAAGCCCCCGCGACGGCGCCTGCCAAATTGATATTGAACTTGGAGCAGAAGGTCTCCGTTCGTAATCTCAAATTTTACTACGGCCCCTCGCTGGCCTTGAAGAACATCAGTCTCCCCCTCTATGCAAACAAGGTGACAGCCTTCATCGGGCCCTCGGGCTGCGGAAAATCGACGCTTCTGCGCGTGTTGAACCGCATGTACGATCTCTATCCCAATCAAAAGGCTGAAGGAGAAGTGCTGCTCGACGGCGTGAACATTCTGCGGCCGGAGGAAGATCTCAATCTTTTGCGCGCCCGTGTCGGCATGGTGTTTCAAAAGCCGACACCCTTCCCCATGTCGATCCATGACAATATCGCTTTCGGCATCAAGCTCTATGAGAAGCTCCCTAAGAGCGAGCTTGACGACCGGGTCGAGGCCGCGTTGAAACGCGCCGCTCTTTGGGGCGAGGTCAAGGACAAATTGAACGCGTCCGGCCTGTCGCTTTCGGGCGGTCAGCAGCAGCGCCTCTGCATCGCCCGCACCGTCGCCCTTCGGCCGGAGGTTATTTTGCTGGACGAACCCTGCTCGGCGCTCGATCCCATCTCCACCGCGAAAATCGAGGAAACGATCGACGAATTAAAAGAAAATTATACGATCGCGATCGTCACTCACAATATGCAGCAGGCGGCGCGCGTCTCGGAACATACCGCATTCATGTATCTTGGCGAGCTCATCGAATTTGGCGTCACCGCCCAGATCTTCACGTCGCCTGAAAAAAAGCAGACGCAAAATTATATTACCGGCCGTTTTGGCTGATCACGGCCGGCAGCAAGGAACAGGTTCATGTCCGATCATATCGTCAAAGCTTATGACAAGGAACTCGAAATCCTCGGCCGGAAGATCGCGGAAATGGGCGGCATCGCCGAAAAGATGCTGTCCGATGCCATGGATGCGCTGGTCGATTTCGATACCAGGCTCGCTCAGGCGACCGTCGACAGCGACCCGCGCCTCGATCTCTTGCAGCGCGACATCGAGGAACAAGCGATTTTGACAATCGCGCGCCGCCAGCCAATGGCGGTGGATCTGCGCGAGATTATCGCCACGATCCGCATTTCAGGCGATCTCGAGCGCGTTGGCGACCTTGCCAAGAATGTCGCGAAGCGGGCGATCAAGATCGCCGGGGAAATGAACTTACCGCGGGCCACCATTGGTCTCCGGTCGATGCATGAATCGGCGGCGATCCTCTTGAAGGAAGTGCTCGATGCCTATGCCCAGCGCGATGCCGAGCGCGCGCGAGCCGTCTGGATCCATGATGCTGATCTCGACTCGCTGGAAGATTCGGTTTTTCGCGACCTCCTGACTTTTATGATGGAAGATCCGCGCAACATCTCGTTTTGCACGCATCTTCTGTTCGTTTCGAAAAACATCGAGAGAATCGGCGATCACGCGACCAACATCGCCGAGACCGTGGTTTATCTCGTGACCGGCGAAACCTTGCCGATGGACCGGCCGAAAGGCCGCAACACTTTATCGGAAGCACCCACGACGGTGGTTTGAACATGATGAAAGAACTGCAAGAAGTTACCGAAAACCGTATCAGCACGGCGCGCCGGGCGGCAGTGTCTCAGGGGGCGGCGCGCATTCTTGTTGTCGAGGATGAAGCGGCCTTGAGCATGCTTCTTTCCTATAATCTCGAAGCCGAAGGCTTCACCGTGGACAAGGTCGAGCGAGGCGACGAAGCCGAAATCAGGTTGAGCGAGACCATTCCGGACCTCGTCATCCTCGATTGGATGCTGCCTGGCGTTTCCGGACTTGAAATCTGCCGGCGGATGCGGGCGCGCGAGACGACGAGAAGCCTGCCCGTGATCATGCTGACCGCGCGCGGCGAAGAAAGCGAGCGGGTGCGCGGTCTCGCGATCGGAGCCGACGATTACGTGGTCAAGCCGTTCTCGGTTCCCGAACTGATGGCACGTGTTCACGCGCTTTTGCGCCGCGCGCGGCCCGACCGGGCGAGTGGCGTGTTGTCGGCGGGCGATCTTGCACTTGACAGGCAAAACTGGCGCGTCCGCCGTGGCGGCCGTGACGTCCAGATGGGGCCGACGGAGTTCCGCCTTCTCGAGCATTTGATGGGAAAGCCAGGCCGGGTATTTTCCCGCGCGCAGCTGCTCGACAGCGTTTGGGGGCTTTCAGCAGAAATCGACGAACGCACCGTCGACGTTCACATTGGCCGGCTGCGCAAGGCCTTGTCGAGCGCCAGCGAAAAAGATCCGATCCGCACCGTGCGCGGCGCGGGCTACGCGTTCGACGAAACTTTTGGCGGGGTTGGTTAGTTTAGAACATAGCGAAATGGATATCCGTTCGCATAAGGAAAATGCGATAAAACAAAGATCTAGAGCTGCCTGATTCCGCGGAATCTGAGAGCGCTTGAGAGCATAACCCCAAGATCCTGGGGAAAAACAATTAAGAAGCGATCCAGGGCAAAAGCTTGACTGTTTGGGTGATGTAGCAGTCCGCCGCAAGAAAAACGCAGCGGCGTTGCTTGTTTCACTCAAGTTTTCACGCTTATTTTACCGCAGGATGAAACTCCACAGGCAAAGCCATCGTAATTAAACGGCACGGTTAGAGGCGGCGGGATTCTCTTGAATCGTACAATTTGAACCTTTTGAGTCTTGGAATATTGCGAATCTTTAATCCAATTGCCTTGCCGGCCCTCTTTCGGTCATGGTCGAGTCATTCTATATTACCGAATCGCATGGTCGACAATTGATGTGGCCAAGAGCGAACCCGCTGGAACAGGGGTTCCGAGGAGAAGGTGGAATGAGTGCCGCACTGCCAATGATTTCAGGTGAAAGTGGGCTGGCTCGCTATCTCAATCAAATCCGTCGCTTCCCGATGCTGGAGCCGCAAGAGGAATATATGCTCGCCAAGCGCTGGCGCGAGCATGAGGATCCCGACGCTGCACATAAGCTCGTCACCTCGCATCTCCGGCTCGTCGCCAAGATCGCAATGGGCTACCGCGGCTATGGCCTGCCGATCAGCGAAGTCGTCTCGGAAGGCAATGTCGGCCTTATGCAGGCCGTCAAGCGCTTCGAGCCGGACAAAGGGTTTCGCTTGGCCACTTATGCCATGTGGTGGATTCGCGCCTCGATTCAAGAGTATATTTTGCGTTCCTGGTCGCTCGTGAAAATGGGAACGACGGCCAGCCAAAAGAAGCTTTTCTTCAATTTGCGCCGCGCGAAAAGTCAGATTTCGGCGCTCGAAGACGGCGATATGCGCCCCGATCAAGTCAAGCTCATCGCCCACCGGCTCGGCGTCAGCGAGCAGGATGTCATCGACATGAACCGGCGGATGTCGGGCGACGCCTCGCTCAATACGCCGCTGCGCGAGGAAAGCGAAGGGGAGTGGCAGGATTGGCTTGTCGATGACGGCGCCAGCCAGGAGAATATTTTGGCCGAACGCGAGGAGAGTGACAATCGTCACGATGCCTTGCATGAGGCGCTCGGCGTTTTGAACCCGCGCGAGCGGCGTATTTTCGAAGCGCGGCGGCTTGCCGATGATCCGATGACGCTTGAGGCCTTGTCCGACGAATTCGGCATTTCCCGCGAGCGGGTGCGCCAGATCGAGGTTCGTGCTTTTGAAAAAATTCAATCCGCCGTGAAGGCCGGGATCGCGAAAACAGAGTCGCTGGCCGCGAAGCGGATCGAAAGCCACGCCGCACCGATGTAAGGCGCGGTCCGCCGCGCGCCCGTCTTCTCGCGGAGCGAGCGGCAGAGCCGGTCTCCGTGCAGTTAGAGCATTTTCGAGCGCAGTGGCTACCGGTTCGCGTCAAGAAAATGCGATAAAACAAAGATCTAAAGCGCTTTCTGATTCCACGGGATCTGAAAGTGCTCTAGGCCCGAGCGATGATCGAACTTTATTATTGGACACCCCCAACGGGCACAAGATCACGCTCTTCCTCGAAGAGGCGGGACTTCCCTACACGATCCATCCGGTCAATCTGGGCCGGGGGGACCAGTTCAAGCCGGAATTCTTGGCGATTTCGCCCAACAATCGCATTCCGGCGATCGTCGACCAAGATCCAGGTGACGGCGGCGCGCCGGTGTCGGTTTTCGAATCGGGCGCCATCCTCCTCTATCTCGCCGAAAAAACCGGCAAGTTCCTGCCAAGGGATTTGCGCGGCCGGATAGAAAGGCTCGAATGGCTCTTCTGGCAGGTCGGCGGCCTTGGCCCGATGGCCGGCCAGAACCATCATTTCAAACAATACGCGCTTGAAAAACTCGTCTATGCCATAGACCGTTATGTGAACGAAACCAACCGCCTCTATGCCGTCCTCAACAAGCGCCTGGTGGACCGGGCCTTTGTCGCGGGGGCGTATTCGATCGCCGATATGGCGGCATATCCTTGGATCGTCCCGCACGAAAGCCAGGGCCAGAAGCTTGAGGATTTTCCGCATCTAAAACGCTGGTTCGAGGCGATCCGCGCGCGTCCCGCGACTGAGCGCGCCTATGCCAAGGCGGCGGAAATCAATCAGGCGCCGATCATTGGCGGCGAGGAGTCGCGCAAAATCCTATTCGGCCAGACTGCGGCGAATGTGAAATAGGGTTTCTCCGCCGCGCCGCCGCGATTAGACCATGATCGCTTCCTCTCTCATGGTCTCTATCTCTTTGTTTTGTCGCATGATCTTATCCAAAAATCTGCAACTTTTTGGGATCATGCTGTAGCCCGGCTGGTTTGCTTTATTTCTTGAAATTGCCGGCTTATATCAGCCTCCTAAAACACACCTTGGCCGACAGCCCGCGCCACGCGGCGCAGGGCAAGCGCGCTTGAAGCGGGCGGCGGCACCGCATTGGAGACAGGATAGGAATGGCGGGACATAGCCAGTTTAAAAACATCATGCATAAGAAGGGCAAGCAGGATGCGATCCGCTCCAAGCTCTTTTCCAAGCTCGCCCGCGAAATTACGGTTGCGGCAAAATTGGGTCTGCCCGACCCTTCCATGAACGCGCGGCTGCGCGCCGCCGTCTTGGCCGCCCGTGCGGAAAACATGCCGAAAGAGAATATCGAGCGGGCCATCAAAAAGGCGTCTGGAACCGACTCCGAGACCTATGCCGAAGTTCGCTATGAAGGTTATGCGCCGGGTGGCGTCGCCATCATTATCGAGGCCCTAACCGACAATCGCAACCGGACGGCGGGCGAGGTGCGCTCCTATTTCACCAAAAGCGGCGGCTCACTCGCCGAGACCGGCGCGGTGTCCTTTCTGTTCGATCACGTCGGCGTTGTCGAGTTTCCTGCCAAGGCCGCTTCGGAAGACGCCATGATGGAGGCGGCGATCGAAGCGGGAGCCGAAGATGTCCAATCGAGCGGCGACGGATACGAGGTTATCACCACGATCGAAAGCCTGCGCGAGGTCACGCAAACGCTTGAGTCGAAATTCGGCGAGCCGCGCAAGGCGAGCTTGATTTGGAAGCCGCACAACACGGTCGGTGTCGACGACGAATCCGGCGAAAAAATCCTGCGGCTCGTCGGCATGCTCGAAGACAATGACGACGTGCAAAACGTTTACGCGAATTTCGAGGTTTCCGACGCGCTCATGGCAAAGTTCGCGGGCTCGTAGATACCGGTTCGTGTCAAGAAAATGCGATAAAATAAGGATTTGAAGCTGCTTCCTGATTCGGCGGAATCTGAAAGCGCTCTCGCTGTCACGGTATCCCTGTCACGCGGTGGCTTTTTGGGAGAGTGTTTTCTCCGACAGGCCGCTCTTCGCTACATCTTCGTCCGGCGCGGCCTCTGCCGCGCGGATGATTGCTGCGCCGATTTCAGTGATCTTCCGGCGCAAAATTTCATTTTCCTCGCGTTGCGCGAGTGCGGCGTCAACGTCTTGCGGAGGCATCGTGGCCCGCAGCTTGGCAAGCTCCTGCGTGAGCCCGTCGCAGGTCCGGCGGGCCGCATCGAGCGCCCCCTGCGAGGCCGCAAGGGCGCTTCGCAGCCGCTCGATTTTTTCGAGATAGCCAGCCTCGGTGGCGCGGGCCGTCTCGGCTTGTAGCTGGCGGTGACGAATCAAGTCCTTTTCCCGTTTGCCGGCGGCTTCCAAGGCCTCTTCGCGATCCGCAACCCTTGCCGCCGCGGTTTTGAGGGTAATCTGGTCGGCTTGATGCTGGAGTTGCAGCGTCGAAAGTTCCCCTTCGAGGCGTTCAACCTTAGCGGTTTGCGCGGCGAGTGCTTGCCCTTGCCGTGCCATATTGGCCTCAAGCCCCGCCAGAGCCTCCCTCTGCTTGCCGACCTGCGCCTGAGTCTCCTTGAGACGTGCCGCAAGCTCATTGATTTGAACGTCCTTGCGCGCGACAAGTCCGCTTGCGTCGTAACTTTCCTTTGCTGTCGCGGCGAGTTCCGCCGAAATCTCCGCCAAGGCTCGTTGAAGCGCGGCAACTTCGGCGCCGCTTTCGCTGCCTTGCTGGGAAAGGGCGCGCAAACCGCTGTCTTGCGCGCCGATAATCGCGGCCTGGCGTCCGAGTTCCGCCATATCGGCCGCATGAACGCGGTTGAGATGTTCGGCCTTTTGCTCGAGCTGCCTTTTTTTGGCCGCGAATTCGGCGCGCAGCAGGTCGCGCGAGGCGAGGATTTCCTCAGGCGAAAGCGGAAGCTGCAATTCGAGCCGCCGCGTGGACAGCCTTATGGCGCGCCGCCAAAACGCCGGGGCGGTCGCAAGAGCGATAAGGCCCGCGACCAAAAACCCCAGCGCGAAGATCATTGCCTGCTCAATCACACCGCCGCCCTGCCCCGCTATAACAAAAAGAACCCCACGATCCCTTTACGACAAATATATCCGCACCCCAAATTCTACACCCGGACCAGCAATGACAGAACCGCCTTGTTCCCGGCGCGAGTGCCGGCAAGGCTCGCGAGGGATGATTTCTAGAGCAGGATTCCCAAAAATCCGGATTTTTGGATATCCTTGGATAACATGGCTACGCCGGCGGCTACACGGTGGTGAAGGACGTGCGGATC
>VDMG01000279.1 GCA_006514895.1 Beijerinckiaceae bacterium | reverse complement strand
GCATTTAAACGGCTCACGGCCAAATATCCGGCTGCTACGGTGGGATATGCCACCCCACCCCAGCCGGAGCCCTCCAATTTTGGGGTCGTGCAGCCCGCTGGATTAGTGGCAGTCGTTGCTGATCCCAGTGGCCGTATGCCTCTTAGCACAATTCTGGCGATGGCCGAAGATGCCCACGCCCTTTCTGGGCCATACGCCCGCGCATTGTGGCGTTCTGTCTCGATGGACGCAACGCGTGTGGAAGAGGGCGTGACGGCTTCCGACATCGCCAGTTCGCGGCTGTGGCCCCAAGGGCAACCGTACCAGCTCCGGGCTTTATGGCGTGAAATGAAAGCCACGCTCGTCTTCGCTGAACAGGACTGGCAGGTGTGGACCCTTTGGTACGACGACCGCCTCGATGGCCATGTCTGGCGCGAGGACCGCGAACTTGCCTATGTGCGCATCGAGGAAGCCCTATGGCACCAAGGATCGGCACTCGTAAACGCCGAGATCAAACGGCGGTGGAATGCGCGGCCGGATTATGCCGAAACACTCGATCAATACGTCGCGTATCTTCCGGTTCAGTCCGAGGAAGGAAACTTCCTTCTCGCGGATGCCGAGGCCCGCGTTATCCGTTCGATGTTCGCGGCCGAGGCGAAAATCCTTCCGGTGCCGCTAGCTACGAATCTCAAAGTGTTTCTCGAACAACACATTGGCCTTCGCTCCTATTATCCCGAGACCGAAGATTTCTACGAGTCGGTGCGCAGTGGACATTTAGAAGCGCCGTTGCCGATTGATGCCGTCGAAGGATTCATCCTAGGCGTCCGAGACAATACCCCAACGGTGTTCGAGCCGAATGTCTCGCAGGCGCTTGAAGAAGTCGCCCAGCCAATCCCCACGGTAACGTTCGTTGACGCGAAGGTGCCAAGGTCGGCGAGGCGCAACCGGCTCCGCCGCGGCTGAACCCGCGTGAACATTAATGCACGA
The DNA here is from genome assembly GCA_006514895.1 of Beijerinckiaceae bacterium. GTDB lineage: Bacteria > Pseudomonadota > Alphaproteobacteria > Rhizobiales > Beijerinckiaceae > Methylocapsa. Next base: position 7,277 of record VDMG01000279.1, on the reverse strand, counting down.
TCTGACTAAGAGCACACGGCGGAACTAAGCATGAGAGACCACGAACCAATCAATCTGAAACGCTCGAGATCTGTTTCATCGCATTTTCTCGACGCTAACCGGTATTCACTTCGCTTGAAAATGCTCTAGAAAAGCCCAATGACTTTGCCATTGTCATCGAGATCGATCTTGGTTGCTGCCGGCACCTTCGGCAAGCCGGGCATGGTCATGATCTCGCCGCACACAATAACGACGAACTCCGCTCCGGCGGCGAGCCGGACTTCGCGGATATTGATTTCATGGTGGGACGGCGCGCCACGCAGTTTTGCATCGGTTGAGAAGGAATATTGAGTCTTGGCGATGCAAACTGGATAATGGCCGTAGCCGCTGTCTTGCAGCTTTTTGATTTGCCCGCGTATCTTAGAATCGGCGGTAACCTCGCTTGCGCCATAAAGCTTCGTGGCAACCGCCTTCACCTTGTCCCATAGCGAGGCGTCGTCCTCATAAACGAAGTGGAAGTCAACCGGCACCTTGTTGACCAAATCGACGACCGTGCGGGCCAATTCCTCGGCGCCCTTGCCGCCTTCCGCCCAATGCCGGCACACCACGACCGGGGCTTCGTGATGCGCCATTTTTTTCTTCAACAGTTCGATCTCGGCATCTGTGTCGAAGGTGAAATTATTGATCGCGACGATGCACGGAAGCCCGTAATGATTGCGTATATTATTGACGTGGCGTTCCAGATTGGGGACGCCTTTTGATAAAGCATCGAGGTTTTCGGTGTTGAGGTCCTTGAGTTCCGCGCCGCCGTGATATTTGAGGGCGCGGATGGTCGCGACAATCACCACCGCCTGCGGGCGAAGGCCGGATTTGCGGCATTTGATGTCGATGAATTTTTCGGCGCCGAGATCGGCGCCAAAGCCCGCCTCGGTCACGACATAGTCGGAAAGTTTAAGCGCGGTCTTGGTGGCGAGGACGGAATTGCAGCCATGCGCGATATTGGCGAAAGGGCCGCCGTGAATGAAGGCCGGGTTGTTTTCGAGCGTTTGCACAAGGTTCGGCTTGAGCGCGCCTTTCAAAAGCACCGCCATGGCGCCATGCGCGTTCAAATCAGCCGCATGAATCGGCTTTTGGTCTCGCGTATAGCCAATCACGATCCGTCCCAGCCGGTCCTTCAAATCCTTGATCGAGGTGGCAAGGCAGAAGATCGCCATAATTTCAGAGGCGACCACGATGTCGAATCCGTCCTCGCGCGGATATCCGTTTCCAACCCCTCCCAAAGCCACGGTGATCTGCCGCAGCGCCCGGTCGTTCATGTCGACCACGCGCTTCCAGGCGATGCGCCGCACATCGAAGTTCAGTTCATTGCCGTGATGGATATGGTTGTCGATCATCGCGGAGAGAAGATTGTGGGCAAGACCGATCGCACCGAAGTCGCCAGTAAAATGGAGGTTGATGTCCTCCATCGGCACAACCTGGGCATAGCCGCCGCCGGCCGCGCCGCCCTTCATACCAAAAACCGGACCGAGCGAGGGCTCGCGCAGACAAATGGAGGCCTTCTTGCCGATCCGGTTCAGCGCGTCACCGAGGCCAACCGTGGTGGTCGTCTTGCCTTCCCCGGCCGGGGTCGGGCTGATCGCCGTCACAAGGATTAGCTTGCCGTCCGGCCCGTCCTTGAGGCTATCCACATAATCCAACGATATCTTGGCCTTGTAATAACCAAAGGGCTCAAGATGCTCATCCGCGATGCCGAGTTTGTCCCGCGCCACGTCGCTGATGCGGCGCATATGGGCTTGTTGAGCAATTTCGATGTCGGCCGGCATGGTCCCTCCCCGCGAAGCCGTTCTCAGGCTTCCACCACGTTTCGTGGCTTGCCCGCGGCGAATGCGTTTATGTTATCAATGAGCTGGTCGGCGAGAATCTGCATGGCCTCGCGGCTCGCCCAGGCGACATGCGGGGTGACGATGAAATTCGGCAGCCGCAAATCGAGCAGAATATTACCCTGCTTGGGAGGCTCGACGGTCAATACGTCGAAGCCCGCGCCGCCAATGGTTTTGTTGGTCAGCGCCTCGGCCAAGGCTTCCTCATCGACGAGCCCGCCGCGGCCGGTGTTTATCAAAATGCTGTCTTGTTTCATCAGCTTCAGCTCGCGCGCGCCGATCATATTCTTGGTATCGGGCGTTAGCGGCAAATGCAGGGTAATAATGTCGCTTTCGCGCAGCAAGGTTTCGAAATCGGTCAGACCCGGTTGCGGAAAGATGTCGTAAGCCAGAATCTTTTGGCCAAAGGCCTCGGCGATCCGAGCCACCGCCTTGCCGATCGCGCCATAGCCGACGATGCCGAGCGTCGAGCCGCGCATGTCGCGGATCGGATGGTCGAAGAAACAGAATTGGTCGCATTCCTGCCAACGCCCGGCGCGCACATCGTCGCGGTAAGCCATGAGATTCCGGCGAAGCGCGAAGGCCAGCGCGAAGACGTGTTCCGGGACTGTGTTGAAGGCATAATTGCGGATGTTCGAGACGGTGATGCCATGCGCCTTGCAATAGGCCTTGTCGACGACATCGGTGCCGGTGGCCGCGACCGCGATCAATTTAAGATTGGGAAGCTTTGCCAGCGTCGCTCCGCGCATGGGCACCTTGTTGATGATGGCAATTGTCGCATTCTGGAGGCGATTGGCGATCTCGTTCGCCGAGGTGACCGCATATTCCTTATAGCTATGCGGAAAGTCCGGTGTTCGCAGATTGGCCTCGAGAGTCGAACGGTCGAGAAAGACGATCGAGTGTTGCACGGCGAAATCTTTCTTTAGATTCGATTTGACTTGGATTCCCAGGCAAGGCAGTCCCGCGAATTCCTTGCAGAAGGCACGTCTTGAGCTTTTACCTCACGAGCCGCACGTCTTTACCTTCGGCCGCCGTGGCGCCGCAAGCTACTTCCACAAAAGGGATCGGCGCCGCAATTGCGCGAGGAAGGCCTGGGACGCGAGAGTCGGCGCAAGGCATCAGTCGTTGAGAACACCTTCCGGGTGCAGTTGGGCGAAGTGCTCCTGGTCCGTGGGCTTCTTTTCCTTGGCCATGATGGTCGAACGGAAATAGGCCTGGGCGGCGGCGACACCGCTGCCTGGCTTGATGTCGATGCCGACATCGCACATCGCCATTTCCGCACCGGAAAGCGCGCCGAGAACCATGAGGTCATTGAGATCGCCAAGATGACCGATCCGGAACACCTTGCCCGCGACCTGGGATAGACCGGCGCCGAGCGACAAATTATAGCGGCGGAAAGCGGCGTCGATGACGTCGGCGCCGTTGAAGCCGGGAGGGACGACGATCGCGGTCACCGTGTCGGAATACCATTTCGGTTCCTTGGCACAGGGTTGGAGACCCCAAGCCTTGACCGCCGCGCGCACGCCGCTCGCCAGAACGTTATGGCGCTCGAAAACACGCTCGAGCCTTTCCTCGAAAAGAATTCTAAGCGATTCGCGCAGGCCGTACAGCATCGGCAAAGCCGGTGTGTAGGGGAAATAACCCGTGGCATTGGCCTTGATCATGTCGCCGAAATCGAAATAGACCCGCTTCAGCCCGGCGCCCTTATAGGCCGCGAGCGCGCGCGTGCTCGCGCAGACGATGCCGAGGCCAGCCGGCAGCATCAGACCTTTTTGGGATCCCGCGACGGCGAGATCGACGCGCCAGTCGTCCATGCGAAAATCGATGCTTGCGATCGAGCTCACGCCATCGACATAGAGGAGCGCCGGATGACTGACGGCGTCCATCGCTTTGCGCACAGCGCCAATATCGCTCGTCACGCCCGTCGCGGTCTCGTTTTGAACCGCCAGCACAGCCTTGATTTGGTGGCTCTTATCGGCACGCAAGATGGATTCGATCTTGTCCGGCTTGACCCCGGTTCCCCATTCCTCTTCCAAGACCTGGACGTCGAGGCCGATCCGCTGCGCCAAATCAATCCATAAATGGCTGAACTGGCCGAACCGCGAGGCCAACACCTTGTCGCCGGGGGAAAGCGTGTTGCAGAGGGAAGCCTCCCAAGCGCCGGTGCCGGACGAAGGGAAAATAAACACTTGCCCATCGGTGCTCTTGAAGACTTTTTTCAAATCCTGAAAGAGGGGCAGTGTAAGTTCCGGGAATTTGGAAGAGCGGTGATCTTCCATCGCCACCATCATGGCGCGGGTGACGCGGTCTGGGACGTTGGTTGGTCCTGGGACGAAAAGGAAGTGGCGACCCGCCATAATGATCCTCCGTTTGAGTGCTGGGTTAGACTATTAACAAAATCATTGGCTCAAGCGCAACCGCCCGAAGCCGCGCGCATGAATTTCCTTTTCTAGACCATGATCTTCAAAATTGGAAACCGGATTCGCGGCAGGATTATGCGGCAGCGCGGCATGACCAAGCGGGGTTCGCGCCAATTTGCTCGGATCCTGGCCTGCTCATAAAGGCACCTGCGTTAGCCAAGGATCAAAATGGCGCGGAAATCATTCACATTGGTGAGGGTTGGCCCGGTGACCACCAGATCTCCAATCGCGGAAAAAAAACCATAGCCATCATTGTTGGCGAGCATGGCCTTGGCCGACACTCCCGCCGTGGCGGCGCGGGCAAGACTGTCGGGGCCGATGAGCGCGCCGGCGTTATCCTCCGTGCCGTCGATTCCATCGGTATCGCCAGCGAACGCATAGATGCCGGGATGGCCGTCCAAGGCGACGCCAAGCGCCAGCAGGAATTCGGCATTGCGGCCGCCGCGGCCGGTTCCGCGCACGGTGACCGTGGTCTCGCCGCCCGAGATCAGGACGCAAGGTGGGGCCGCCGGCTGGCCGAAGCCGTGAACCTGCCGCGCGATCGCCGCGTGCACCAAAGCCACGTCGCGCGCCTCGCCCTCGATTGCATTGGCGAGAATGAGCGGGGTGACGCCTGCCTTGCGCGCGATTTCGGCCGCGGCCTCAAGCGACATTTGCGGCGTCGCGATCATTACATTGGTAACGCCCGCGAGACGCGGATCGCCTGGCTTCAAAGACTCGGCGGCGGCCGAGCCGAGATGCGTGCGAACGTTGCCGGGCACAGCGATGGCGTATTTTTCAAGGATCGCCAGCGAGTCGGCCGAGGTCGTTGGGTCGGCGACGCTCGGTCCCGAGGCGATTACGCAAGGATCGTCGCCTGGCACATCCGAGATCATGAGCGTCACGACCCGCGCTGGCGCGGCGGCGGCTGCGAGCCTGCCACCCTTAATCGCCGACAAATGCCGGCGCACGCAATTCATGTCCGAGATGGTCGCGCCGCTCTTCAACAGCGCCTTGTTGATGGCTTGCTTGTCGGCGAGCGTCACGCCCTCGGCTGGAAGCGCGAGAAGCGCCGAGCCGCCACCCGAGATGAGACAAAGCACAAGGTCTTTGGGAGTCAACCCCTTGACCATGGCGAGAATGCGTTTGGCCGCTTCCTGCCCAGCGGCGTCGGGGACAGGATGGCTGGCTTCGACCACTTCGATCCGTTTGCAAGGCGCGCCGTGGCCATAGCGCGTGACCACCAGGCCTTCGAGCGGACCCTGCCAATGATCCTCGACCGCCTTGGCCATCGCGCCGCCGGCTTTGCCGGCGCCGACGACGATGGTACGGCCAAGCGGCCGGGGCGGAAGATGCGGGGCCAAGCACTTCGACGGCAAGGCCGCGCCCACCGCCGCCTCAAACATGCCGCGAAGCAGCGAACGCGGATCGATTGTCATTGCGTTTTGCACTTCCCTTGCTGGTTGCCTCGATGGCGATAGGAATTTCTAGGTTGGGCACACCCGCCGCACAATGCCTTGATCGCAATCAAACCCGCGTTTCCGGCGCGCATACTTAAACGCTCTCCGAATGGATGGCCCGCGAGCGCGTGGAAACGCGCCCTTACAGCGATGCCGTTACATACCCACAAATACCGGGCTTTCAATCATTTTCTCACCAGGCGCCGGCGGCCCGGCTCAATGGAACGTCAAGCGGTGGGTGAAGAGACAGCCATTTCCGCCGGATAAATTCGTGCGGGGACGCCAACACAACAGTTGCTAAGGCCGGAATTTCGCAATAAGCCTTCCAGGCGATCATATGCCGGCGCGCCGGAGCAAGCGGGTTGCACGGACGACCGGCAAGAAAATATAGTCAGGAAAGCGCGCGCCGCTTGATACCGCCCGAAAATGTAAGGAGGGCCATTTGGACATTCACGAGTACCAGGCTAAGGAGATCTTGGCGAATTTTGGCGTGGCGACGCCGCATGGAGCGGTCGCCTACAGCGCCGAGCAGGCGGTCTATTGCGCGACAGAACTCGGCGGCTGGCATTGGGCGGTGAAGGCGCAGATCCATTCGGGCGGCCGTGGCAAGGCGGGCGGCGTCAAGCTTTGCAAGACCTATAACGAAGTGCGCGCGGCGGCGGCAGAGATGCTTGGCAAAACCCTCGTCACCAATCAGACGGGCCCCGAGGGCAAAGTCGTGCAGCGGGTCTATGTCGAGGTCGCCGAACCTTTCGAGCGCGAGATTTACCTCGGCCTCGTTCTCGACCGGAAGGTCGAGCGGGTGCGGATCATCGCATCCCGCTTCGGCGGCATGGAAATCGAGGAGATCGCCAAGGACCATCCAGAGGAAATCCTGCAAGTGGTGGTCGAGCCGGCGGTGGGGCTCCAACCCTTCGAGGCGCGCGAACTCGCCTTCGGTCTTGGCCTCACGCTCAAGCAGGTCAGCCGCGCCGTCGCCAGCATCCTTGGCTGCTACCGCGCATTCCGCGATCTCGACGCCACCATGGTCGAGATCAATCCGCTCGTCGTGACCAAGGACGACCGGATCCTCGCTCTCGATGCCAAGATGTCGTTCGACGACAATGCGCTGTTCCGGCGCGGTAGCATCGCCGACATGCGCGACCATTCGCAGGAGGACCCGCGCGAGGTCCAGGCCGCCGAGCATAACCTCAACTATGTTGGCCTCGACGGCAATATCGGCTGCATTGTCAATGGTGCCGGGCTCGCCATGGCAACCATGGACACGATCAAATATGCGGGCGGCAGCCCCGCCAATTTTCTCGATCTCGGCGGCGGCGCCTCGCCGGAGCGCGTTGCCGCGGCGTTTCGCCTGATCCTGGCCGACAGCAGCGTCAAGGCCATTTTGGTCAATGTGTTCGCCGGCATTAATCGCTGCGATTGGGTCGCCGAGGGCATCGTCAAGGCTTGCCACGAACTGAAGGTCGATGTTCCCTTGGTGGTGCGTCTTTCGGGCACGAATGTCGAGGCCGGGCGCGATATCATCGCGAAAAGCGGCTTGCCGATCATCTCCGCTGATA
>VDMG01000260.1 GCA_006514895.1 Beijerinckiaceae bacterium | reverse complement strand
CGCTGAAGCAGATCGCGAATTTCGCTCAACAGCTGGACCTCGGCGCTCGCATCCGGAGGCTCTTCTTTTTTCAGCCTATTTATGCCCTTGATTGCAAGGAAGAGCACCCATGCAACGATGAGAAAGTTCAACGCTGCAGTGAAAAACTGCCCCCGACCGAGCACCGCGCCCTGCTTTTTTGCTTCGTCGTAGGGCAGACCCAGCTGCACCTTGGAAGTTAGCGGGATGTAGTAATTCGAGAAGTCGAGGCCTCCTGTGACGGCTCCGATGACGGGTATAACGATGTCATTGACCAAACGTCACAATAGATCCGAACGCCGCGCCGATGATCACGCCGATCGCAAGATCAACGACATTGCCGCGCATTGCGAATTTCTTGAATTCTTCGAACATAACAGCCCCTTTGTTGCAAATCGTGGAGACATCGCCCGGCCAATCATTCGCCAAACCCGTACCGAAAGAACAACGCTTTTACAACGAGAAGGTCACCGGTTCGTCTCCGTCACCGCCCGCCAAATAAATCACCAAGTTAATTGCAAGAGATAAACCAAAATATTTGACAGAAATCACTGTGGGCAACTAAAGGGGCAACAACCGTCGAAGCGCGCTTTCAATGCACGATATGCGGGCGGCGAGACTTCACCGGGCGCATGTCAAAAGAAATGCGAAATGGGCTTGTTCCACACGGGCGCCGCTTGGAAATTCGATTTCGCCTGGCCGGGCTAGGGCCTTTGATTAGATCTGTGTAATCGCCGCCGCGATTTTGGCTCGCAATGCCTCCAGCACCTCCGCCTTTTCCGGCGCGCGGGTGTGCGGACGCAGCTCCACATCCTCCCAGCGCGGGATTATGTGGAAATGCAGATGAAACACGGTCTGGCCACCGGCGGGCTCGTTGTATTGAAGGATGGTGAGGCCATCCGCCGCGAGCGCCTCCTTGACAGCTAGCGCGATTTTTTGAACGCGGGCGATGAGCTTGCCGAGCATCGCGGGATCGGCGTCGAGGATATTGCGGGCCGGGGATTTGGGCAGCACCAGCACATGGCCGTCGGCTTGCGGCATGACATCCATGAAGGCCATAGCCACATCGTCTTCATAGACCTTATGGCACGGCAATTCGCCGCAGAGAATTTTCGCGAAAATATTTGTCTCGTCATAGGCCGGCGCGGGCATGAATTTCCTCCTTCATGGATTTGCTGCGAAAGGGATCAAGGCCCCTTTTTGAAGGGCGCGAGTTCGTCATATTCGCGCAGCGCCTCGTCGATATGAATACGCTCTCTCTGGAGATAGTCCTCGATCGCGCGGGCGAAACGCTTATCGCCTATGTCATGCGCCGAAAAAGTCGCCACCGCGCGATAGCCTCTGGCAAGCTTATGCTCCCCTTGCGCGCCAGCCTCGACGCGGGTGAGGCCGCGCGCAATCGCGAATTCAATCGCTTGATAATAGCAGACCTCGAAATGCAGGAACGGATGCTCCTCGACCGCCCCCCAATTGCGCCCATAGAGCGCGTCCTCGCCAATAAAATTGATGGCGCCCGCGATATAGCGGCTATTGCGCTTGGCCATGACCAATAGAATACGATCGCTCATCACCGCGCCCACACCCGAGAAAAATTCCCGATTGAGATAAGGCGCGCCCCATTTGCGCGCGCCGGTATCCATGTAGAACTGAAAAAACGCGTCCCAATGGAATTCCCGAATATTGGCGCCGGTCAGCAGCTCGATCTCGATGCCGTTTGCCAGCGCCTCTTTGCGCTCGCGCCGGATCGTCTTGCGCTTGCGCGACGCGAGATCGGCCAGGAAGGCGTCGAAATCCGCATAGCCTTTATTGATGAAATGAAATTGCTGCCCGGTCCGCTGCAGAAAACCGCTAGCGCCGAGCGTCTCCCATTCGGGCCTTGTCGGGAAAGTAATATGGATTGACGAGGCTCCGGCATTTTCGCGCCAAACGCGAAGACCGGCAATCAGTTTTTGGCATGCCGCTTCGCCATGCCCTGGGGCAACGAGCAATCTTCGGCCGGTGACTGGCGTGAAGGGGACGGCCACTTGCAACTTTGGATAATAATGCAGCCCGGCCCGGTGATAGGCATCGGCCCAGCCATGATCGAACACATATTCGCCCATAGAATGGGTTTTCAAATAGGCTGGCGCGGCGGCGGCGAGACGGCCACCCGGATCCTTGACAAGGATATGCGTGCTGGTCCAGCCGGAGCGCGGGCCAATTGATTTGGATGTCTCGAGTGCCTTCAGGAAAGCGTGCGATATAAAGGGGTTGAACCGCTCGCCCTCATAAGGGTCACCGTCGCGTGCGGTTCGTGGGCCTAGCGCCAGCGTGACCGCCTCCGGATTGGCGCAGGCATCCCATTGCGCGGCGTCGATTTCGCGCATCGATTGGGCGACATGGACGGTGTAGGGCGACGGCATCACGGAATCCCGGGGTGGAACCGGTTTCTATTCTATCGCCCTTCTTGTCAGCAACAATGACGGCACGGTCTTGGGCGGGCAAATTCACTTATCGCCCGCGCAATCGAAATTTTACGCCGCCACGGCTGGCTTGCGGCGGAAAACCCGCTGCCAGAACGTGCGTTGCACCTCCGCGACCAGCTTTTCCCGCTCGTCGGTCAGAAGTTTTACGGTGCCGGTTTGATCCTCGAGCAATTTTAAGAGCCGGACACGCTCGTCCTGCCAATTCTCGGTGAGCCGGTGGCGGTCTTCGCGCAGCTGCGCGCGGTCGGATTCGAGGTCGGCGATACGGCGGTCTTTTTCCGCGAGGAGACTCTTGAGGCCAGCGAGCTGGATCTCGAATTTCGCCGAATAGGGCATGGTTTCCGCGCCGGCCTGATCCAGTTGCCAATCGTTCGATGCGGTTTCTTCCGCACTGGTTTTTGTGGTTTTTGGATACACGCGGAAAAGTTCAGCCGGATCGATCTTGTATCCATCCGAATTTTTTTCCCGGTAGGATAACTTGCCGGAAGACAAGGCCTTCGAGATTGTGGATTTGGCGACGCCCGCCTCCCTGGCGGCCTGTCCGAGAGAAAGATACATGTCGTTTCCAATCGTTTTCGTGGGAGTTTGGCAACTATTTCGCGAAACATTTAAGAAAACTTTAAGCGCGAATCGGAAAATGCGTGGGCGTTATAAGTTTGCGCGGGGTTTTGGGCAGGGCTGAGGGAAAGGGGCTGACGATTGGGATGGTGCAGACGAGAGGAAGCACATTTCAAAATTCAAGGCTAAGGACGTGCGCTTTCGATTGATGTTCGGCTAGCCGTAAGGGTTTGCAGTGCATTGGCGGAAAGGAGAGCTGATTTTCAGGCGATCGGCCTCACGAAGGGCGGCCGCAACAGCAAGGTCCGCGCACTGGTTGTCAAGCTATGCCCGGCCATGGGTCTTGACCCTCACCCATCCGCCCGGCAACAGCGGTGTCGCGGGTGAAGCGGGGCTCCGTGCCGAGCTTGGCTTGACCCCACGCTTGACTTGGCCCCGCGCCTATCCTATCCGGCAGGTCACCAGTGCGGGGTCGCGCCGCTCCGATGCGGGGGAGTAGCTCAGTTGGTTAGAGCGCCGGCCTGTCACGCCGGAGGTCGCGGGTTCAAGTCCCGTCTCTCTCGCCATTAAAATCAATGAGTTATCGTGAGGCGTGCCCAGCCGTAAGGCATCGATCGCGGCTCCTGTAAGCACTCGGTAAGCAGAAATCGGAAATTCGGGGAAAACATTGACGGCGCTTGAACTCATAATCAGGCCATTGGCCGCTCGCACGCGACGCCGTTCGCCCGCGCCCATGCCACCAATGGAACGGAACCAGCGGCATTGCAATGCTCGCGGAATCCGCGAAACTGGAGCATTAGCCGGCGATCGAAATCCAGTCGAAGAACCTCGCCACTCGATTCACCCGTCGGGTTCTCCATGGCCGCCTCATTCGATCCAGAATAACATGCTGATTATGTTAGCTGAATCGCGGTCCTTGCGCCGCAAATTGGTGCGTCATCCGGCGAATGCGGGTTCAGGCGTATCGCCACCCGCTACGACAAACTCGCCAGATATTATCTCGCTGCTATCTGCCTTGCTGCAGCCCTCACTTTCTAGCTTCGTTGAGTCAACGATCAATTTTGCTGTGCCGACGGATTTAGGCCAGTCTCTGTCGACCTTAACTAGACCGAGGCGGGCGCACAGAGAGATTCGGCCTTATAGTGGGCGCGATCTCAATACCTGTTCCGGCTAAGATCGGTTGCTGTGATTAGCGCATCCCATTGGTCAGCGCATCCCATTGGTTGCTAAGCATCGGGGCGACGATACTTAGCAGTCTCCGCAAGTGTGGCACCACCGGGCCACTGCTGTATATTGGTCATCACTGATGCCCATGCGCCGTGACATCGACACCGACCGGAGATGAAGATGACCAAACGTTCGACGACCGAGCTGACACCGACGGTGGAGCACACAGCAGAAGCGCCAACCTCCATGGCGGTTGAGGGCAAGTCGATGCGAAATACGCATGAAAGCGAACGGACGGCACTCGTCGAGAACGCCGCATCAGAGCAAGCGCGCCCGCGACAGACGAGCCGCGAGCGACCACTGTCGCAACCGATCGGTCCCAGCGAGCCGTTGCCACAGCCGAGCAGTTTCGAGGCGCCGGAGTGCACGTCCTATGCGGGACTTGACGGAACCTTCAAGGCAAATCTTGCACGGCTAACACATGGAATCACACCAGCGGGCCTCGCGCGAGCCTACTTTGATTGGTTGACGCACTTGATGCTCGCCCCTGGCAAGCAGTTGCAGCTCGTTGAGAAGGCTGGCAGGAAAGCCACTCGTCTGTCGATGTACGCGGCCAATGCTGCGGCCAAGACACCTCCTTGCATCGACCCCCTGCCGCAGGATCGTCGCTTCAACGACGAGGGCTGGCGTGCATGGCCGTACAATCTGATATACCAGTCATTTCTCTTGGACCAGCAGTGGTGGCACAATGCCACGACCGATATTGATGGACTCTCCAGCCGGAGCCAAGCGGTTGTTTCGTTCATAACGCGACAGCTACTCGACATGGCCTCACCGTCCAACTTCCCATGGACGAATCCGGAGATCGGCCGAGTAACCCTGGAGCAGGGCGGCCGCAACTTCGTGCAGGGATTCCAGAATGCGTTCGACGATTGGCAGCGTTCCGCATTGGGCTAGCCGCCTGTCGGGGCAGAACAATACCAAGCCGGCAAAAACGTTGCGGCGACTCCAGGGAAGGTGATCTACCAGAATCGCCTGATTGAATTGATCCAATACCTTCCGACCACCGAGGAAGTCTTTCCTGAGCCGATCCTGATCGTGCCGGCATGGATCATGAAGTACTACATCCTCGATCTCTCGCCTGGAAGGTCTCTGGTCGAATACCTCGTGAGTCGAGGGCACACCGTATTCATCCTGTCGTGGAAAAACCCTGGCCCAGAGGATCGGTATCTGGGCATGGACGATTACCAACGGCTAGGCGTCATGGCGGCACTTGATGCTGTGTCCAAGATCGTTCCGAACCGCAAGGTCCACGCGACCGGTTACTGTCTCGGCGGTACGCTGCTGACGATTGCTGCGGCGACCATGGGGCGCGACGGCGATGACCGATTGGCATCGATGACGTTGCTTGCTTCGCAGAACGATTTCTCCGACGCCGGGGAGCTCGGTCTTTTCATCAGCGAAAGCCAGGTCAGCTATCTTGAACACATGATGTGGGACCAAGGGTATTTGGACACGCACCAGATGGCGGGCGCGTTTCACATCCTGCGGTCCAATGATCTCATTTGGTCCCGCATGGTGCACGACTACATGCTCGGCGAGCGGAAGCCGTTCAACGATCTCATGGCATGGAACGCGGATCTTACCCGGATGCCCTATCGAATGCATTCAGAGTATTTGCGCCGATTATTTCTCCGAAACGACCTTGCAACTGGACGTTACGTCGTAGACGACCGCCCTGTCTGGTTCGGGGACATCCGGGTCCCGTGCTTCGCGGTCGGAACCGTCACGGACCATGTCGCGCCATGGCGGTCCGTCTACAAGATCCACCTTCAGGAGTGTCGGGAAGTGACATTTGTACTAACCGGCGGCGGCCACAACACCGGCATCGTCAGCGAGCCAGGACACCCGCGCTGTCGGTTCCAGATCGGCACCCGCATTCCCAACGGGGCCTACCTCGATCCGGATACCTGGCAGACAGAAACACCATACACTGAGGGATCCTGGTGGCCGGCCTGGGAGGCTTGGCTTGCCCAACGCTCTGGCGAGAAAGTAGCGCCGCCATCGCTGGGTGCGCTCGAAAGCGGATGCCGCCCCCGTCGCGATGCGCCTGGTATGTATGTCCTTCAGCGCCGCGAGTGCCTGGTCCGGGAGACGTCAACGGCGAGAACTCTTGCTGTCCGTCGTCAGAGTTTTTGGGACAGTTTGCAGCTTAAAATAAGAGAGTCTCTGGCTCGTCTGTCTGGTTTGTAATGTTATGCGGGCAGTCGTCGAGACGGTCGGGCGCGCGATCGTAGGTTCGCCAGCGCATCCATTTCGGCTTCACCGGGCAGTCGAGGTCGAGCCCGAGCCGAGCGGCAAGCCGGTCCTGTTTGAGCGTCGCGCGGCCGGCCGGAGCCTCGTACTGCGAACGATAGCCCATGCGGTAGGCGTGCCGGGACAGGAAACGACGCCCGCCGGAAGGCAGATAGAGCTTAGCGGCCGTGCGCCCGAATGAGGGCAGACGGCGAACCAACGCCCGCCGCCGAATCGACAAGGCCGCTTTTCCAGCCAAATGAGTTCGGGTTCACCGTTCAGCCGAAATTCTATCGACAAATTCGCATCGTTCTCTCCAGTCAGGGATGCCCTGGTCATCCCGATCAAAGCGACATTTTCATCGTGCCGATGCTGACCTTGGATCGAGCCATTCGCCGCGCTTGGCAAGAGTTCCCGCCCGCACGTCTCAGCTTAGATCATATATTGTCCGCCATTGGCGGTCAGCGTCGATCCGGTGATGAAACCGGATTCCTCGGCGACGAGAAAAACCACGCATCGGGCGATTTCTTCTGGTTCGCCCAGCCGACCCACCGGAATGAGTGGCAGGACCGACTTTTTCAAAACGTCGGCAGGAACGGCCTTGATCATGTCGGTTGCTATATAACCGGGGCAGACAGCGTTGACGGTGATCCCCTTGCCGGCGTTTTCCTGGGCGAGCGACTTTGTGAAGCCTATGTCGCCCGCCTTCGAGGCGGCATAATTCGTCTGGCCGATTTGGCCCTTCTGGCCATTGATCGAGGAAATATTGACGATCCGGCCAAAACCTCGCTCGCGCATGCCTTCGATCACCGGGCGGGCCATGTTGAACAGCGAATTCAAATTCGTATTAATCACCGCGTACCATTGCTCCGGTGTCATCTTGTGGAGCGTGACGTCGCGGGTGATTCCCGCATTATTGACCAGGATATCGATAGGGCCCAAGTCTTCGCTGACCTTTTTGAGGCCTTCGCCGCAATCCTTGTAGCTCGAAACGTCCCATTTATAGACCGGGATACCGGTCTCCGCCTTGAATTTGGCCGCTACCGCGTCATTACCGGCGTAATTGGCGGCGACTTTGTAACCAGCGGCCTGCAAAGCTTTGCTGATCGCTGCACCTATCCCGCGTGAGCCTCCGCTCACTACCGCCACCCGAGGCATTTGTAGTCCTTCAGAAGCCTGTTCCTGGGCGATTTTCTTCGGCGCGCCAGACGGTCAAAATCGAAGCCTAGAGGAACGCTTGGTTAAAGGCGCGTTCCTTCTCAAGATCGGTTCCTTCGACGGCTGCGGGGTCTTCAATGTCCCAATGCCCCGTCATCGGCAGACCCAGCCATACCGGACAGGTTTCGCCCGCCGCGCTGTCGCAGACGGTGAACACGAAATCGAGTGCCGGAGCGTCCGGCGCGGCGAATTCTTCCCAGCTCTTCGAGCGAAATCCCTCGACCGGATACTCGAAGGCTTCGAGTGTTTTCAGCGCGAGGGGATTGACGCGGCCTTTGGGGTGGCTTCCGGCGGAATAGGCATTGAAGCGTCCGCCTCCATTCTTGCGCAGGATGCTTTCGGCGAGGATCGAGCGGGCACTGTTGCCGGTGCAGAGAAACAGGACGTTGAACGCGCGGTCAGTCATAGGAGGCAACCTTTGCGGGGCAGCATGGCGTGAGATCGGCGACTATGGGCGCGCATACATCGGGACGACCGCCGCAGCAATCCTTGAGCAGGAACAGCGCGACCTCGCGGAAGCGCCCCAGATTGGCGCGGTAGATGAT
>VDMG01000115.1 GCA_006514895.1 Beijerinckiaceae bacterium | reverse complement strand
CCCAGAGGCAAGGCAGAAACTTTCGAAACTCGCCGTCATATTCGCCAGCGCTTCGATCTTGACCGCTCTCGCAGGAATCGCGGTGGATGTGATAAGCCTGTTCATGGCGTTGCTTTCCTCTCGTGGAATCAGCACCCCGAGCCTACAAGCTCAAGGCGAGCAACGCCGCTCCTCCTATTTCAACAATCACCGGGACATGCCCAGAAGAGATATTCGTAGGCTTCAGCACAAGGTATGCCGCAAGTTCACCTTATAGGCTCAAAAACCTTGATCGCTACGGCACATGGTGCTCGCTAAGCCGAGTGTCTCCAAGTGGCGCAAAGCAGAAATTCAAAACTGAGACACTACCGACGGGACGGTGGTGGGCCAGTTTGAATAAGGCAATTGAAATCCGCTCTGGAAAAAAGACGACGTGTGGCCCATACTGAAACGATGGCAGAGAAGCAACCCAAACGCCCGCGTGATCTGAACCAATGGGCAAAGCGCATGGTCGATATCGCGACCGGAGCGGTTGATGATCGCGAGCCAACACCAGAGGAACAGGGTAAAGACCCTGCCGCAGTGGCCGCCCAAGATCCCGCGCAAGATGGCTTGGCCGATTTTCGTCCCTGCCGTGCGCGCGGCCGATTGAACCGCGGAGCGAAGTGCGATTTCGCCCGTCGACATGCGTTGGCGTCCGCCGCTGGACGTCTTGCCAAAAAGCCCGCCAAGCGCGTCCCCGATGGAGCCGAGCAAGCCGCCCGCCGGAGGACCCGCAGGCGCGCTTGGCTGACTCGCCCGTTCTTGTAGTTCCTCGAACGCGGAATGCCGGTCGATCGCCGTCTCGTACTTACCAAGAAGGGAGCTTTTTTGCATGAGCCGGCGGCGCGACCAGGCTCTTTGCGACTTCGGGGTTGCCCTTTGCGTCGAGCATCGAGACCAGGGCTTCGCCCACGGCGAGCCCAGTGATCACGGCGGCGGTATCGAAGGAGGGGTTCCGGCGGAACGTATCCGCCGCCGCCTTGACCGCCTTCTGGTCCCGCGGGGTGAAGGCGCGCAAGGCATGCTGAACGCGATTACCGAGCTGTCCCAGAACCGTTTCCGGCACGTCGGCCGGATTTTGGATGACGAAATAAACGCCGACGCCCTTTGACCGGGATGAGCCGGACAACCTGCTCGATGGCACTCAGAAGAGCCTTCGGCGCATTGTCGAACAGAAGATGCGCTTCATCGAAAAAGAAAACCAGCTTTGGCTTATCGAGGTCGCCGACCTCGGGCATTTTCTCGAACAATTCGGACAGCATCCACAAAAGGAAAATCGCGTAGAGGCGTGGCGAGCGCATCAATTTTTCCGCGCTCAGAATGTTGACGATTCCGCGCCCGTCGGGGCCGCTCCGCAGAAAATCATTGATGTCGAGTTCCGGTTCGCCGAAAAAATCCGCCGCGCCCTGATTTTCGAGGACCAGCAAGCGGCGCTGGATCGCGCCGATCGTCGCGGGCGCCACGTTCCCGTAGGACTTGGTTACTTCCGACGCAGTGTCGCCGAGATGCTGCAACAGCGCCCGAAGATCCTTGAGATCGATGAGCAGCAGACCTTGTTCGTCGGCGAGCCCGAAGGCGATGTTGAGAACGCCTTCCTGGACGTCATTGAGTTCGAGCAGGCGGGCCAGGAGCAAGGGCCCCATATCCGATATTCTGGCGCGGACCGGATGCCCTGACTGCCCGAAGAGGTCCCAAAACGTGACCGGAAAATCGTCGGCCGCATAGGCAATGCCAATATCTTTCGCCCGCTGGACGAAGTGAGGCTTCGCGTCGCCCGGCATCGCGATACCGGCCAGATCGCCCTTGATATCGGCAGCGAAAACCGCGGTTCCCGCGCGCGAAAATCCTTCCGCGAGAACCTGCAGGGTCACGGTTTTTCCGGTGCCCGTCGCGCCGGCGACAAGTCCATGCCGGTTGCCGAGCGCCAGGGTCAAATATTGATAAGTGTCGCTTTTGCCGATCAGAATGCGGCCAGGCTCATGTGCTGGATCGTCGGCCATGGTGGTTCCTCGAACGGCGGCGCGTGGAGCGAAATTGCGGCGCCTTACAGGGTTATTATGAGACAATGTGGGATCATTGCGCCAGCAAATCTTGGGTCGACAAGGCATGGCTTGATTTTAGGCTGGCTTAGGTGATCAACTGCGGGCGATCCTTGACCACCCGCGAGGTTTCTTGATGGAAGATTTGATCACCCGCATCGCCACTGACGCCGGCATCGAACCCGGAATCGCGAAAAAATCAGTCGAAATGATTTTGGCGTTCCTTCGCAAGGAGGGTCCCAAGGACGAGGTCGACGCTCTATTCGCGGCCGTGCCAGGCTCCTCGGAAGCGGCGGACGCAGCAGCCGGGGAGGACGCCGACGGCGCGATGGGAGGCGGTCTCATGGGCCTTGCCGCCCGGCTTACGGGTCTTGGCCTTGGCATGGGAGAGATGCAGACGATCGGGCGGCAAGTCTTTGCCTATGTGCGCGAGAAAGCTGGGGACGAGCGTGTCGGCCAGATCGTATCGGCGATTCCCGGTCTCGGGCAGTTTCTTTAGATTGCGAACCGCGCCTTATTTTGTCCGGTTTATTCGTACAGCTTTTGCATGAGATTTCGCTAAGTGCTTTTCCGGGATGTCCTCGATGGCTTGACGTTGAGCGCGCGATTCGCGCCGCTCAAACCGGTTCCGCGGCCAAAGTGATCAGCTCCAGGTAAGGATGCCGGTAAAACTTAAGGATGCCGATAAAACCAATGCGCCACCTATTGAAACAGACGGAGTCATTTTTCAGGGTCTTGTTAAACTTTACCAAGGGCCGGCCGGCCGATTTCGATATACGAAAAAGATGGTGTTCCTTTCGAGGATGCGCGCGAAATATTATCCGGAGATAATGCCAGTGGGTAAGCTCATTGCTTTCAAACCAGCGAGAGGCGGCGTGCGCTTGAGGGCGGCGCCAGTCGACCATGCCACGATTGTCGTTTTCACGGGTGTCTGGCAAGAACGCCCTGCTGACCAGGAGTGCCAAACAAAACGCGTGCGCCGGGCTTCAGGAAAGCGGTCCAAGAAAAGCAATGACAAGACGGGCGGTCCGCATGAATAAAAAACATCTCCCTATCTACGTGACGTATGCTTGTCTTGAGTGACGCTCCGCAGGCGCGGTTTCAGTGGAGTGTCAATCCTGCGCGGTTTGCTCAACAGTGCAGGCGACCGACTTGACGCGCTCTTCCGCCTCCGCTCTTTCGCTCTGGTAAGCAGCCAAGGCGCTAATGATCACAAATCCCTTGGTTTCCGGCGCGATGAGCCGCAAGTCCTGCGACGGATCGTCTTCATCGTCGTTGGCCTCGGCGATTTCTAGCTGCGCCGGGGTAAGCACGACGACATCAATCTTCCCTTGTTGCGCCGCAAGGTCGCTCATCGAATAAAAGACCTGTCCAGCGGAAGTGCGAAACGAAAAAGTGAGGAGGCTTTCAGCTTCGACGTCCGCGTGCACCCGCAAACCGCCTTCCGAGAGGTCGAAGGGGCAAATGGATTGCACCATCGCCGGGTCTACGAAGGGCACGAATGGCTTATCCGGGCTCGACTGCGGCAAGACAGCTGCTTGCCCGGGTTTTGAAAGTTCCGCAATCCGGGAATATGTATCTTTTGCCTCGACTTCCGGCAGAGCGAAGATGGCGACGATGTGTGTAATCCCGGCAATCGCGAGGACGCTTAGAACCCAGAGAATCGCCGCAAGGGCGCGATCGATCCGATTCATTCGCAACGGCCTTTGACGAGCACCGGCATATGCGCGGCGTCGAGCGCGGCAGCGGGGGCGCTGAGTTCGCTATCGTAGAAGCGCAAAACGAGAATAAATTTCGAGGCGCGGCCCAAAGGCAGCCAATTGCCCGGCCGGGCGTGGCGGGAAAGCGTGATTTCCAATTGGCCGTCGTTCGCCCGCAGCAGTTCGCTTGAGGTAAAGCCCTGGCGGTCGGCAGGATTGGCGATGAGGTCGCCCGCTGGCGAGAGCAGCGTCAATGTCCAATAGCGGGCAGAGGGTATCTCGCCCTTCAACACGTAATCGCAGGCTGGATCGAATTCGGCGCCGTCGCTGTCGCCATGGGCGACGAAGCTCATGGCGTCCGATTCGCTCAAGGTTCTTTTGCCGGAATAGGCAAGAATGGCGCGGCTGTAGGGGTCGATGTCCGAAGCCTCACTGCGCGGCCAGCCGGTCCACGGACCGGCTTCCATGGCGGCAAAGCCTTTCCCATGTTCGACCTCGACGAAGGTAACGAATAATCCGATGAGAACGCCAAGGCAGCCGGCCGACAGGAATAGGCCAAAAATGGTAGCGCGCGCCCAGAAGGATCTTTTCATCGTAATGGCCGTGCCGAGGCTCATCCACCGCCCCCAGCCGAAGGTTTGCCCACCCCCGCGGGGACACCCTGTCCGGTTCTGCCGCCAGCATTCGCCGCGACGCCCTCCTCGCCACGCAGTTTTTGCATGTCCGTCATCGCGGCTTCGATCGCGGCGAGCGTTGCTGCCGCGTTCACGGACAGACTGGCCGGCCGCCGCGGCGCTTCTGCGGCACTGGTGGTGGCAGGTAAAGGGGGTGCCGCTGCGGGGACTGGCCTGCCGGGCAAGGGCTTCAATTCGATCCCCTGATGGGCGTATTCCATGACTTCATGCCAGGTGGCGGCGGGCAGGGTTCCGCCGGTCATGTTGTCCATTGGCGCGTCGTCATCATTGCCGAACCAAATCGCACCGACATAATTGCCCGTGTAGCCGATGAACCAAGCGTCCTTGTATCCGTTTGTTGTCCCGGTCTTCCCGGCGACTTCGATATTGTCGAGCTGCGCACGTCTTCCGGTGCCGGCCTGGACAACCTGCATCATCATCGAAACCATCGTCTCAATCGTGCTTCGATCGATAATTTGGCGCAGCGGCGGCGCGTCTCGGTCGTGCCGGTAGATCACTTCGCCGCGGCTGTTGGTGATTTCCACCGCCGTATAAGGAGGCGCGCGCAAGCCACCATTCGCGAAAGTGCTATAGGCCGAGGCCATATCGATCACCGTGACTTCGGCTGCGCCGATCGGCAGGGAGACCGTATCGGCCAGCGGCGTTGTCAGCCCCACCATGCGCGCCGTTTCAATGATCTTGGCGCGGCCGCGTTTGGCGCTCTCGAAGATATTGTTGTGCCCCGGGACCGGATTGGCCTCGCCGATGGCAACCGACAAGCGCACCGCGACCGTGTTTAGCGACCGCGCCAAGGCCTCGACGAGGGGTAGATGGCCGGCATAAGAATTCTTGTAATTATGGGGGCACCAATCGCCGATGCATATTGGGGCGTCGACAACAATCGTGGAGGGCTTGAATTTACCGGTCATCAGCGCCGTCAGATAGACGAAAGGTTTGAACGAAGAACCCGGCTGCCGCAACGCGTCTGTGGCGCGGTTGAACTGGCTCGCGCCATAGTCGCGCCCGCCAACCATCGCCCGCATCGCGCCGAGCGGATCGAGAATGACCATCGCACTTTGTTTGGCGTTATAGTCCGGGCCATGCTCGCGCAATTGGTCCTCGATCGTGGCATCGGCATGTTTTTGTAGATTGCTGTCAAGCGCGGTGCGAACGGTCAGCACGCGGTCGTCGCCGAGCTTTTTTTCGTCGGCGAGCCTTTTTACCTCGTCATAGGCATAATCGAGATACCAGTCCGGGGTGAGGTTCCGGCTGCGATCGACCGGGGTCGCGGGATTGCGCAACGCCGCGTAAATCTGTCCCTCGGTGAGGTAGCCGGCCTCGACCATATTGTTCAAGACGTCACCCGCCCGGGCGCGGGCGGCCGGCAGATTGATATGCGGCGCATATTTCGTTGGCGCTTTGAAGAGGCCAGCAATCATGGCGGCTTCGGCGAGTGAGAGGTCGCGCACGGACTTGCCGAAATAGAACTCCGCCGCGGCTTGCACCCCGAAGGCGCCGCCCCCGAGGTAGGCACGATCAAGATAAAGCCGCAATATCTCGCGTTTTGGCAGGCGGAACTCAAGCCAGACGGCGAGATAGGCCTCCTTGATCTTGCGCTCCAGCGTCCGCTTGTTCGAAAGAAAGAGATTTTTTGCCAGTTGCTGGGTGATGGAAGAGCCGCCCTGGACGACCGAATCAGCCCGCGCGTTGACGGTCAAGGCGCGCAGCGTGCCAATCACGTCGATCCCGAAGTGCTCGAAAAAACGCCGGTCCTCGGTTGCGACAACCGCGTGGATCAAATTTTGTGGCAGTTCGTCGAACGACACCTTGTCATCGTGCCGGATGCCGCGCCGCCCGACCTCCTGGCCATAGCGGTCGAGAAAGGTCACCGCCAGGTCGGTTTTTTTCAGCCAATCGTCGGACGTCTCGAGGAAAGCGAGACCGCCGAGCGTCAGGGCTACGATGCCGATGCCAAGCCCGATGTTCAGTGTCTCGCAGGCCAGTTCGTTTAGGACACGCCGCCAGCCAGCGATATGAAAGCCATCCATGAAGGCGGCAAAGGAGGCGTAACTTTCACGCGCGCGCTCCAGGCTCGTATGGAGCGAGGAATCGACAAACGAATCGAAGGCGAGCAAAGCTCGCGCGATTTTCCGGCGAAGACCTGCTGTTCCCGGCCCATCGAACACGATCTATTGCTCCTCGAATGCCGCGGCGAACCATAAATAAAGGTCTGGCAGTTTAGCAATCCCCTTGACGTTTGCCAAAGCGAAGTGGCAAGCGTGGGTGCAAGGCCGAAAGATAGGAACGAAATCCATGCCGCCCGCGCCGCGAAGCCTGCCCGACGCGTCCGGCGCGAAAGCGCCAAAAGCCGCCAAAGCCCAACGTGACAAATTACCCGGGAAGCGGGGTGTAAAACCCCAGGGACACCCAAAGCGTGCCGCGCGAGCGCCTTTCTGGAAGGCAAAGACGCTCGAAGCCTTAAACCCCGCCGAATGGGAAAGTCTGTGCGATGGATGCGGCCGCTGCTGCCTTGTCAAGCTGGAAGACGAGGACAGCGGCGAAATTCATTTCACTGACATCGCCTGCAGGCTTTTCAATGCAAGGACCTGCCGCTGTACCGATTATGCGCACCGGCGCCGCAAGGTGCATGATTGCATCAAATTGACTCCGGCTACGGTGCGAAGCCTCAGCTGGCTGCCGCCGACCTGCGCCTACCGGCTGGTTGCCGAGGGCCGCGATCTTGCCTGGTGGCATCCGCTTGTCTCAGGATCGGCAATGAGTGTGCATGAGGCGGGGGTTTCCGTAAAAGGGCGTATCGGCGTGTCGGAAAAAGAGGTCCGGCTTGCCGATTATCCGGACCATATCGTGGATTGGCCAGGAAAAGTGCCGCGAACCGCCAAGACAAAAACCGGCAAAACCGCCAGCTGAGCGAAAAGCCAGCCGCCACGCCCCCCGTGATCGGTTTTCTCCGAGATTTTAGATAGCCACGAGAGAGTTTTTTCACAGCCATGGTTCAGCAGGGGTTGCTAAGCTAAGTATATAGACTTAGATCTAGGATCTGGAGCCGTGATAGGGCTAAAACAATGGATATGATCGATAAGCGGATCTTGCGCATAGTCCAGAAAGACCCCCGCCTATCGATCGGCGAGATCGCCACGCAAGTGGGGCTCTCGCAAACGCCCTGCTGGAAAAGGCTGCAAAGGCTTGATGCTACGGGCGTAATCAAGCGCCGCATCGCTCTGCTCGATCCCGCCAAAATCGGACTGGAACTTACCGTTCTGGTCACGATCGAGGTACGTGATCATGCGGGCAAGGCTCTGGCGCGCTTCGCCGCCGAAGTCGCCGCGATGGACGAAGTCATGGATTTTCACCGGTCGGCCGGCGATGTCGATTATTTCATGCGGGTCGTTGTGCCTGACGCTGCGGCCTTCGACGCTTTTTATAAACGTTTGATCGAGACCATGCCGCTCAAGAAGGTCACGTCACGCTTCGCTTTGGAAAATATCAAATCCGAAACCGCTTTCCCGATTGACTGCTGATGTCGGCGGACCTCATTCTCGACAATTTTCAATTATTCGATCATGTTTTAAATAAAGTTGTTACGCGTACAAATTTCGGTTCAGGTAACAAACCATCTAAACAGTTTCCAGAAGATATTTTTAAGCTGGATAATTCTATACTTGGTAGTAGCTCAATTGGATATAAAAATCTATGGTTCGCATGGTAGTCCTACGTAAACACAATATAAATTATTTGAGTAAATACAGGAATATGGAGGATTACGTATTTCTTGCTGAGATTATAATATTAGTTGCGCAAGCGTTCCTTATTCCGCAGGCCTGCTATGTTTACGTACTCAGTTTTCACCTTCGACAAAAGAACCTTCGCCTTATTCCCATTCCAATAATGATGCAGCACTGATTGTCGCCCAAATCTGCGACGAACTTACGCAAAAATATGGATTGGTTGTTTCTTCGAAAT
>VDMG01000173.1 GCA_006514895.1 Beijerinckiaceae bacterium | reverse complement strand
CCGATAACTTAAACAGCACATCGTGCAGATAGGTTCAGTTACCCGATGTGGGTAAGCGGCAGGCAGGTGGAGGTGGCGGATTGATACCGCTTGTCGCCGATCATCGGCTTGCCATGCGCACGCAGAAGCGCTTCGAAATAGGTGACAGTGCGTTTCAAACCTTCGTCGAGATTGATCGAAGGACGCCAGCCGAGCAGCTTTTCGGCGAGTTCGATGTTAGGTTGCCGTTGCTTTGGATCATCTTCCGGCAAAGGCCGATCGACGATCTTCGATTTCGAACCGGTAATAGCGATCACCTTTTCGGCCAGCTCCCGAATGGTGAATTCGCCGGGGTTGCCGATGTTGATTGGTCCGGTGATGTTTTCGGGCGAATTCATGAGGCGATCCAATCCATCGATGAGATCCGTCACATAACAAAAGGAGCGCGTTTGTCCGCCGCCGCCGAAGACGGTGAGGTCCTCTCCGAGAAGGGCTTGGCAAATGAAGTTCGATACCACGCGGCCGTCGTCCGGACGCATATTGAGCCCGTAGGTATTGAAGATCCGTGCGACCTTTATGCTCATTTTATGCTGGCGGTAATAGTCGAAGAACAAAGTCTCCGCGCAGCGCTTGCCCTCGTCGTGGCTGCTGATAGGATTAACATTGCCCCAGTAATCCTCCGGCTGCGGATGGACGATCGGATCGCCATAGACTTCCGATGTGGAGGCCTGGAGGATACGGATCTTCAGACGCTTGGCGAGGTCGAGCATGTTGATCGCGCCAGAGACGCTCGTTTTCGTTGTTTGAACAGGGTCGAACTGGTAATGGATCGGCGAGGCTGGACAGGCAAGGTTATAGATTTCGTCCACTTCGACAAAGAGCGGAAAGGTCACGTTGTGGCGCAGAAGCTCGAAAAGGGGATTGTCGAGGAGTTCCTCGATGTTGCGGCGGGTTCCGGTAGAAAAATTATCGACGCAAAGGATCTCGTGACCTTGGCCGAGCAGTCGCCGGCAACGATGAGTGCCAAGAAAGCCGGCTCCGCCTGTGACCAAAATCCGCTTTTGTCCCAATAGCATATTCAGAGCTCCAGTTGGCCTTATGAAATTCAGGCTACTAATCGACACACCCGTAGCCGACGCATTGTGGATGAGGTGTTCGTTTGTACTGAGATACTTTCGTCAGTGAGCTTATGACCCATGGTCGAATCTTGAGAAGATCCTCGGCGATACAATCCCAGCTGAACATCGTTGAAGCGCGCTCGTAAGCCGCCTGCGCCATGGCATCCCGCTGTTTCGGCTTTGACAGGAGTTGCAGGATTGCGTTGGCCAGAGCTTGCACATTGGAGCGCTCCACAAGCAAGCCGCTCCGGCCGTCTTCGACAATTTCCGGGAAGGCGCCCCGCCATGCGTGGTTACAACGAGCGTGCCCGACGCCATCGCTTCGACCAGAGGCATGCCGAAGGGCTCTTCCCAGACCGAGGGAAATGCAAAAATACTGGCCGAGTGATAATGGGGCGCGAGTTCAATAAATTTCATCCCTTCGTTGAAAAAACGAGACGCTGCCTGAAGGGAGCCCCGATACTTTGGCGCGCAAGAGTTCCGCATAGACGCCGCGCCGAAAATAGGGCGCAATCGCCTTCACATGCGGATCGTCACAAATTGCGGCAATCATATCTTAAGGCACGACATTTATCGGGCCGATCAGTTGGAGATGCGCATCCGGGTGCTGAGCGAGCACGATGCGAAAAGAATCGAGGAGGATGTGGACACCCTTTTCAGGATAGAGCCGGCCGACAAAAAGAATCTGTTTGGGCTTGGGCTGCACGCTAGAGGGCCTGGCGAAAAATGCGATGTCGGCGCCGTTGTACGCATAATGGCATCGCCCTGCTAATGAGAAAAAGCGCCGGCGCACGCCTTCAGCGATGAAGTTGCTGCAACCGAGCACCAAGTCAGCAGAATTGATGCGCGGCTCGATCACCGCTGCGTCAATCTGCTCGAGCCATTGACATTGCATTTACAGGACGATCCGGGTCTTTGGCACCCGTGCACGGATAAGTGGGACGAACTGGGAAAAGGTTATAATGTGGACGATGTCGCAGTTCTGCATCGAAAGGTCCGCGATAACTCCGCTGATAACTGCCGGTAGTACAACTCTGAGCTGAAAAACGGCCGTCGGGGATTGCGCAAGGCATTCAGCAAGCCAACCCGACCAATCTCCCGTAGGCTTCACGCGGCAACGCGATCAAACAAAGTTCTCACCCGCCGATAGTTGACGCCGTCGAATTGCTCAATCTCCTCTTGGCTCCGGCCACGCCTGCAATACTCGATTACATCGTGGGATCGGGCTAGCCGCCGCGCAGTTTCGTCAATTATCAATCCGATCGAATCTGCGACGGTCGCTACGGATACCGGTGGATATCATTTATTTTTATCCTTGAGAAGGATAAGGTACGGCAAATATGCAACATTAGAAAAATATGGTCAAACACGCACCTTCTAGGCAGCCAGCGCGGCGCTTTTTGCTGATGATCGCGGCGTCGCATGGCCGCCCTGCCAGACGGCTCCGCGTCGGTGTTGTGACTGTGAGTATCTGAAATAGGTTTTTGCTTTGTGAGAGCCGACGGTGGAGGCGAAATATTCATTCCTCCGCTGTTTCCAACGCGGCCTCAATTTCACACTTTATTGACCCGGTTCATCTGCGCGAACGGGCTGACCTACATCTGGGTGAACCGCGCCCGCACTCACTGCGGTGCTTCCCCTGTGAAACATTTTGGGAGGATGAGTTGGCGGCTCACCCGCCGATGACCGTGGTGATCATTTCGCCGTCGCGCCGGATCGTCAATTTCCAATAGTTGTGATATTGACTAGCGGCTTGCTCGAGGCCGCGCGTCGTTTTGATCGGCTCATCATCAATGGCCACGATCACATCGCCGATTTGAAAATTGACCAGCGCCGCCTGCGAACCTTCCTCGATCTCGCTGATGACAACGCCCTCGCTGACGCCGTGAATGGAGAGCTCCTCCGAGACCGCGGGCGACAAATTGATCACGGTCGCTCCGGAGAAAGGAGAGGTCCCTTTGAGTCTGACCTGATCGCGGGCCGGAATTTCCGGCGCGGGAATCAGTTTGATCGAAGCATTGCTGAGTTTGCCGTTGCGGAGATAGGTCAAGGAGGCGCCTCCACCGAGCGGTTTCGTCGCCAGCCGGTAGCCGAGACCTTCCGGATCGTCGATGCTCTGACCGTCAATGGCGGTGATGAGGTCACCGCGCCGCAAGCCCGCCTCAGCGGCCGGTCCACTCGTGGAAAGATCGGTGACAAGAGCGCCCATGGGCCTATCAAGGCCAAGCGAATCGGCAATTTCCTTGGACACGGTTTGCAAGCTCGCCCCGAGCCAAGGACGATGCACCTTATGTCCCCCGACCTTAGCGGCGGCAAGCACGATTTTCACCATATTGACGGGGATGGCGAAGCCAATCCCGATCGAGCTTCCGGTTTGCGAAAAGATCGCGGAATTGATGCCGACGAGCCGCGCGTGAAGATCAACGAGAGCGCCACCCGAATTGCCCGGATTGATTGCAGCATCAGTTTGAATGAAAAAGCCGTAATCCGAGATTCCGGCCTCGGTGCGCGCCAAGGCGGAGACAATTCCCTGCGTCACAGTCTGTCCAACCCCGAAAGGGTTGCCGATGGCGAGCACAATATCGCCTACTTCAAGGGCGTCGGAATCGCCCAATTCCATCACCGGAAAGTTTTCGCCCCCCTTCAATCGCAATACGACGAGGTCGGTCCGCTGATCACGCAGCACGATCCCGGCGTCGAACTCGCGCTTATCGGCAAGCGCGACCTTTACATCCGTCATGCCTTCAATGACATGATAATCGGTAACAACAAGACCAGACGCATCGACAAGGACACCGGAGCCGAGGGAGCGAGCGGTCGGGCTGCCCGGCCGCCCATTGCCGCCCCCGCCGAAGAAGTGCTGGAAAATCGGGTCGTCGAAAATGGAATTGCGCGGCCGCTTGTCCGTGCGTGAGGCGTAGACATTGACGACGGCGGGTTGCGCTTTCTTGACGACTGGCGCGAAAGACAACAAAATGTCGTTTTGGGTCATGGGCGCCTGCCGCAACGGCTCGGCGCGAGTGTTCACGGCAAACAGCAGGCATGCAAGAACTGGCGCCGCTCTAACAGCCCGGGAAACAATGGTCGAAACCATGGATCACTCCATACAAGCCGCCTTGCCCGCCTCGGTTTCCACCGGCACGGGCCTCGACGACTTCGTACAAAAGTTTGGCCCATCAAATCAACCGGAGGCGTGGAACGTGGCGCGCTTTTGAGCGTCGTTATAGCCGACGCAACGGTGTTACAACCCCTCCAGCGCATGCACCGTCTCGTTTGCGAAACGCAGTTTGTCAGCCGGATCCTGGATGACATTCATGAGGATCTTGGCGTATATGGCAGGATGACGCTGGTCAAAGGCGCGGAGCGCATCGACCGCGATCCCATAGCAAGCAAGTTCGCTCTCGGCAACGATATGGGCCGCGCGAGTCTGGCCATCGATCAGCGCCAACTCCCCGAATGTTAGGCCTTTTCCCATCAACGCAAGCTGAACAGTCCGAAGGCTAGGACCAACTGGGCGGTAGCTCCACGGCTACCGCTCCTCGTGCATTCGCGAAAAACACCGTCCCTATCTCGCCCCTCCGAAAGATGGTTTGGCCCTTTTCGAAAACCACCAGCTTCGGATTGACCTCCTCGATCAAGAGCCGCATTTCCTCGGGCTTCAAATTTTTAAAAATGGCCATCTCAGGCAAGAACAATGTCGCGTCCGGCGCGGCGGGACGGTGCAAATCGAGAATTTGGTTCTCCACATATTCGAGAGCCGCGTTTAGCCCCTCGAACACCAGGACATTTTGGTCTCCCGCCTCTTTAGAATTCAGCACGAGGCGAAGGCTACTACCAATATTTGGAAGGTGCGATAAAATAGGGGAAAGCGGGATTCGCGCGGACCCCGGCTAATCCTTCAAGCAATCTGGCGGCGGCCTGGTCGGCGCGTTGGACATATCGAAAATCGACAATAATGTGCGACGCCTCCGCCGAAATTTCGCCTTACGATGCACCAGTCTCTCGGCGGAGGTGAAAAACAGATCGCCCTGCGCCTCGATGATGCGAACGGCCCTGCCACTACGGTCGAGGATCGCGCGTTCGGCGGCGGGGCGAACACGCTTGGACCGGATCTGCAGCCCTTCGAGCCGAATTCGGCAGACGTTATGTGACGACCGGATATAAACTATTAGGCGGCCGCCTCTTCTTCGCCGCCGATGACCGGCCCGGAATCTTGCCCCTTGGCATCAACATCGCGGTCGACGAATTCGATCACCGCCATGGCCGCGTTGTCGCCGTAGCGGAACCCCGCCTTCAAAACGCGAGTATAGCCGCCATGCCGGTCCTTGTAGCGCGGGCCCAGCACGTCGAACAGTTTGCCGGCCAGCGCGGCATCCTTGATTTGCGCGATGGCCTGCCGCCGGGCGTGAAGGTCGCCGCGTTTGCCGAGCGTGACCAATTTCTCGATGACCGGCCGCAGATCCTTCGCCTTCGGCAAGGTGGTGACGATCTGCTCATGCTTGATCAGTGCTTGGCACATGTTGGCAAACATCGCCTTGCGATGTTCGTGCGTGCGGCCGAAGCGGCGCTTTGCGTGTCCGTGATACATGGCTTTCTCCGTTGATTTGCGGCCGCCGTGCCAAGGTACGGCCGTTCCCGTTTTCCATCCCGATCGTACAAAGCGGGAAGGGTGCGAGTTATCCGATCAATAATGCTCCTCGAATCGCTTTGCGAGCTCGTCGATATTGTCCGGCGGCCAGCCGGCGACGTCCATGCCAAGGTGGAGGCCCATCTGGGCTAACACTTCCTTGATTTCGTTCAGCGATTTGCGCCCGAAATTCGGCGTGCGGAGCATGTCCGCCTCGCTTTTTTGAATGAGATCCCCAATGTAGACGATATTGTCGTTCTTCAAGCAATTCGCCGAACGCACCGAGAGTTCGAGCTCGTCGACCTTTTTGAGAAGGGCAGGATTGAAGGCGAGCTCGGGAATCGACGGCGTCGCCTCGACGCGGTGCGGTTCCTCGAAGTTGACGAAGACATTGAGCTGGTCCTGAAGGATACGCGCCGAGAAGGCAATTGCATCTTCGGGCGAGAGCGATCCGTTGGTTTCCACATGCATGGTCAGCTTATCGTAGTCGAGGATTTGACCTTCTCGCGTGTTCTCGATCCGATAGCTTACTTTCTTGACCGGCGAGTAGAGACTGTCGATGGGGATGAGGCCGATCGGCGCGTCTTCCGCCCGGTTGCGTTCGGCGGGGACATAGCCCTTGCCCGTCGCGACCGTGAATTCCATGCGGATTTCGGCTCCCTCGTCGAGGGTGCAGATGACGAGATCCGGGTTCAGGATGGAAATATCGCCGGTTGTGGCGATGTCGGAGGCGGTGACCTTGCCGGGACCTTGTTTCTTTAAAACCATACGCTTTGGGCCTTCGCCCGGCATCTTGAGCGCGATGTCCTTGATATTGAGCACGATATCCGTCACGTCCTCGCGCACGCCTGGGATCGATGAGAATTCATGCAAGACACCGTCAATATGGACCGAGGTAATCGCTGCGCCCTGCAGGGACGACAAGAGTATGCGGCGCAACGAATTGCCGAGGGTTAGGCCAAAGCCGCGCTCAAGCGGCTCCGCCACGATCGTGGCGATGCGTTTTGGATCGTCGCCCGGGACCACCTCGAGTTTGCTCGGCTTGATAAGCTCCTGCCAGTTCTTTTGAATCACGACCGGACCTTTCCTTGATGCAAATTGCCTGACGTGGCGCCAAATAGGTGCCTCTCAGGCCGGAATTCGTAATTGGTGAGGCGCGTCCTCAAACGCGCCGCCGCTTGCGCGGCCGGCAGCCATTATGCGGAATAGGCGTGACGTCGCGGATGGATGTCACCGTGAAGCCCGCGGCTTGCAGTGCCCGCAAAGCCGATTCCCGGCCAGACCCTGGCCCTGAAACCTCGACCTCGAGTGTTCGCATCCCGTGTTCCGCTGCTTTTCTGGCGCAGTCCTCGGCCGCCATCTGCGCCGCATAGGGGGTCGATTTGCGAGATCCCTTGAACCCCATGGTTCCGGCCGACGACCAGGAAATCGTATTGCCCTGAGCGTCGGCGATCGTAATCATTGTATTGTTAAAGGTCGAATTGACGTGCGCGATGCCAGACGCGATGTTCTTGCGCTCGCGGCGTCTTACGCGGGTAGCTTCTTTTGCCATTATCCAATTCCTTCAAACGCGCCCGTCATGCCAGGCGCTCGGGATCTGGTGATACTCGAGGCAAGTGCTTGGCCAATCACTTGAGCGGCGAAGGCCGTGAGCAACTTCGTGTTGAATTCACTTCTTCTTGCCGGCGATGGGCTTGGCCTTGCCTTTGCGGGTCCGGGCGTTGGTGTGAGTGCGCTGGCCGCGCACCGGTAATTGCCGCCGGTGGCGGAGACCGCGGTAGCAGCCAAGGTCCATCAGGCGCTTGATGTTGATCGCTACCTCGCGGCGTAGGTCGCCCTCCACGATATAATCGCGGTCGATCGCCTCGCGAATCTGCAAGACTTCCGCGTCGGTCAATTCGGCGACACGCCGCGCGGCGGGAATGTTCACCTTTTCGCAAAGGTCCCTGGCCTTCGCCGGTCCAATGCCGTGGATATATTGAAGCGCGATGATGACGCGCTTGTTGGTAGGAATATTGACGCCAGCAATACGAGCCAAGACCTAATTCTCCATTTGGGCCGCAAACGCGAAGCTTAGCGGCGGCGGGGTAGCTCTTATCCCGCGTCCGGTGGAGGCCGGCCCTTGCGGGACGCCGGGCAAAAGCGGCCCCCGAGGAAAATCTCCTCAAAAACCCTTCGACTCAGGCTGAAAGAAGTTGGTTAGCCGATCACACGCGCCGCGTCAACTGGCCAGTCCCGTCGGTAGTGGGTCAGTTTGAATAAGGCAATCTTTGCCGATTAGGGCCAATTCTTCTTAACCCAATTGAAGAGGTCTTTTTCTTGTGGTCCGAATCCAGCCCATGTTTCATAGTCAGGATTTCAATGCAGCGCTTAGACGATTTCATCGCATGAAGTTTATCTCGAATGCGCGCCGCGTCGAATCTTTCATCGGGATCAATGAGTAGCCAAATATTTTCAATCCAATGCCACCAATTCATTCCATTGGCTCTTGCAAACTCAATAAACTCCCTTTCCTCGATATCGGTCAGTCCAGATACCGCAACAATGTACAGTTTCATACTGCGTCCTCAGAATTAGCTTTCTGCGGTGAGGTCAGTGCCAATTTAGTGTCCGCCGGTGACTGTACTTCGATCCCCGATAGGTTGTCGCCAAAAATGCATGCTCTAAAGCCATCTTCTGAAGAGAGTATTTCTCCG
>VDMG01000298.1 GCA_006514895.1 Beijerinckiaceae bacterium | reverse complement strand
GTTTAAGGCCGCCGCACGCCACTCGCGTTTCATGGCGTCGCCGGTCTTTATCCTCGAGCCCACGGGCTTTTTCGTCAGGTTCGCGCGAGGCACAAAATGCCAAGACATTGCGAGTAAAATTCTCAAATCTTGGCCAATCAATGACAGGGGGCGAGTGAAAGCCAAGTGCCCGTCGCAATTCGGGTAGGAAATGAGTCCGGCAATACCCAACGTCATCAAAGTACTGCATCCTTTGACGAGGTCAAAAATTTATCAGCGGCGACCCCGAACGTTCCATGCGATTGCCGTGCGCGACGGTCATGCCAGACCTATTGACTCAGACGCTTTTGCGACGACCTCCGTTCCTACAGGCAACGAATTTTTGGCTACATGTTTTGGCTACATGTTAATGCGGCACCTTGCCGCTCATGCATATTGCGCGATGCTATCGCCGAACGACCAGTTCTCCTTCGGCACTTCCAGGAGATTGACCAAGATGTTTTCCGGCCTGATGCCCGGATTCTTGGAAAGAATCTCCGCGATGCGGGCGAACAGCGCTTTCTTTTGGTCGGGGCCGCGCGTGTTGTTGACGGTGATCTGAATGATCACGAGATCATCGTCTCGGGCGATCCCAAGATAGTTTTCGCCATAATTAAAATTGCTTTTGTCATACTCCTCGATGAGCATGAAGCGGTCGTCTTCCGGCACACCGAACGATTCACGCATGGCCTGATAGAGGCCATCGAGGATCGCCTTGCGATATTCGGGGGGCTTGCCTTTCAATAGGGAAACACGGGTGAGTGGCATGGTTGCTCCTCTGTGCGAGAAATCATCGGCAATCGAACGTCGCGCGCATGGGCTTAAGCCCGCGCTAGAATGGTGTAGAAGCGCCGCCACCACCCATGCCACCGCTGCCGCCCCCGCCGCCGTGTTTATGGCCGCCGCCCGAATGGGGTGCCTGGTGTGCCTCCGGCTCGGCCGGATTCTGATTGATGTCAATCGCCCTTGGCGAGTTTTGGCGCAGTGAATTTGTCCAGTCCCGCTTTGTCGTTCTTGCCGAGGAAATCGAGAATCTTTCTCGAATCTGCCTCGTCCTTACAGGCGACGATCGGCTTGATGACGCTCGCGGCTTCCGCCATTGACGGCAAAAAAAGCGCGAGAACCGCGAGATATCGGTAATTGTTCATAACCACACTGCTGTTTAGGAACGCTCATGTGACGCAGCCCAGCTCCGGCTGTGCCAGGTGATCATAGCACTTTGCCGGGATTTAATATGCCCCTCGGATCGAGCGTTTGCTTGATCGTGCGCATCAGTTCTATCGCGGTCTTGTCTTTCACCTTTGGCAAGAGATCGCGTTTCAACTGGCCGATCCCATGCTCGGCCGAGATTGAACCCTTATGCGCGATGACGATATCATGCACGATGGCGTTGATCTCGTCCCAGCGCGCCAGAAACGCTCGGCTGTCGGCGCCGACCGGCTGCGAGACGTTGCAATGAATATTGCCGTCGCCGACATGCCCAAATGGCACGAGCCGGGCGCCGGGTATCGCCAGACTCACGGCGCGAAAAACCTCTTCGAGAAAGACCGGAATGTCCCCGATCGGAACGCTGACGTCATGCTTGATCGAGCCGCCTTCGTGGCGTTGGGCCTCCGGCAAAAGCTCGCGCAGCTTCCAGAAATTTTCCCGCTGATCGAGCGAGGCGGCGATCGCCGCATCCTCGATGATATGCTTCTCTCTTGCCGACTCAAGAAGCACGAGCATGCGGGCGGCCAGCCCTTCCCCGTTTTGCGAGCTCAATTCGAGCAGCACGTACCAACTGTGCTTTTGCGCTAACACCTCCCGGGCGGATTCAAAATGCGCCAAAACAAAATCGAGCCCGATGCGCGGGATGAGTTCGAAGCTCGTGATTTCGCCGCCCGCCATGCCGCGCGCGAGATCGAGCAGTTCGAGAACAGCGCGGGCCGACGCAAGACCGATAAAAGCGGTCTCGACCGCGCGGGGTTTTGGGTAGAGTTTTAGGACCGCCGCAGTAATGACCCCAAGCGTGCCTTCCGAGCCAATAAAAAGATTTTTGAGGTCGTAGCCGGTGTTGTTTTTTTTGAGCTTCGACAAATCCGAAAGAATCCGCCCGTCGGCGAGCACAACCTCTAACCCAAGCACGAGATCCCGCGCATTGCCATAGGCGATCACATTGGTGCCGCCCGCATTGGCCGCGAGATTGCCGCCGATGGTACAGGTTCCCTCCGATGCGAGCGACAGCGGCAACAGCCGGTCCGCGCGGCGGGCCTCCGCCTGCGCACTGGCCAAAACCATGCCGGCTTCGACGGTCATCGTGTTCGAGGCGGGATCGATCTCGCGCAACGCCCGCAAGCGGCCGAGCGAAAGCACGATCGCGTTCCCGTCCGAGCCGGGAACCTGGCCGCCGACGAGGCCGGTATTGCCGCCTTGCGGCACGACGGGAGTCGCGGTCTCATGGCACAGTTTGAGCACCGCCGCGACCTCTTGCGTGGAACCCGGCCGCACGACGCAAAGCGCCTTGCCATGAAAGAGATCGCGCGGCTCGCGCAAAAACCCCTCCATGCCGGCAGGATCAGAGATGACGTGCTTTGCCCCAACAATCGCCTCTATGCAGGCAAGAATGCGGGCCAAGGCCGCGTTCCGGCCTTTTGCGGGTTTAGCGTCACAACTCATGCCATGGTTTCCCAAGAGCCCTTGCAAAGGATAGGGCCGGTTTCGGTTTAGTAAAGCGCATGTTTTCCGGACGGACGGCGGCATTTCCTCTATTGGGTGGAGTACGATTGAGACAACATAAACTCTGAAGGCGTCTTGGTGACCGAAAACTCAGTAATTATTTGGCCCATGTTGGGCGGAACACATGAAGAGCGCCCTGTCCATGTAGAAGGGCAACGGCTCCGCCTTGTGCGGGCAACTAAATCGGAGCAAGATCGCGGCCCAATGACACCCGTCTGGGGAATGTCGGCTTAGATTTCCTGAAGCTCACTCAGCCGATGGCCATAAGCCCTATGGGAAATTCCCGCAGCGGCGTGAGAAAAGTGGACAACTAATCTGTTTTCACGATCGAAAATAGGGAGTGACGAGCATGGAAAAGGCGCTCGGTCCAACGAGAAAAACCTTGAGGTCGGACTTGGCTTTGGCGGCAGTCGTTGGGCTGGGCGCGACCGTGACCTTCGCAGGCGGCCCAGCCCAGGCATTTCCGCCGCAGGATCTTCCGTGTCCGACAAGTCGACTGGCGCCGTACGGCTTGGCCCCCAAGCCGGTGAATAAATTTCACTGCGCAACTGCGGATTGCCTGGTGACTTTCAAAGACTATCGATGGTGGACGGCCTACCAATATCCCTTTTTCAACGGCGATCTTGGGACCGCGTTCGCGCTCGAGCACGCTTTTGTCGTCAGTGACGGCCTGCATCTCAAGATAGCTAAGGATGTTGATTTGGGCGCGGGCGAAGTATGGTCCGGTGGCGAAGCGGTATTGATGTTCAATGGAGATGGTTCCGAAGCCAACCTTGTGTATGGCGACTATCTGGTAACTGCCAAATTGCTCACGGCACCATCCTGGGCGGACCTCGACCCAAATGTGGCACTCGGCTTGTTCACGTACGAACGCCCAGCAAGCGGGCCTCAAGACAACCCTGGGCGCGAGATCGATCTGGCGGAAATCTCAAGCTGGGGTTGGGACCATACAGGCGCATGCCCATTTTCGGGCTTCAATGGGAAATTCGACAAGACGACTCTTTGTGAAGGCAACGCACAGTTCGCGACTCAGGATTTTACCAAAAGCCCCCCGAGCGTGAAGCGCTACGAAATTGGCAAAAATCCCGTGGTCACGCTTCTCATGCTTTGGCACGGTCAGGCCGACCCGGTCATATTCAACGAGTATAATGGAGCCTTCACGTTTGAGACCCTCCCGAGCTCGCCGGACAACAACTGGCTGTTACCAACAGGGCTAGTTAATTTCATTCCTAAAGCCGCGTGCGAGCGGTTCCACATCAACTTCTGGTTGGGCAATTACTTGAACCATCCTCCGCCAAGCAGCCCGCAGGAGGCGGTCATTACAAACTTCCAGTTCAAGCAGTTCAAGCCATCCCAGTAGAATGGTCGTATAGCGGGTGCGCCAGCGTCTTCATCGGCAGTCAGGCTTTGCCTGCAAGCGATGCGGATGCTGCTGCGTACAATGCGGCGAAAGACTGCTCTGCGGCAGCGACCTGACCGATGCAACTTGAGGCTTTGCGTGAACTGCCTGATCGTTGATTTTGATAGGCAGAATTTACAAGGAGATGATATGGCGGCGCTCGACACGGTCCTGGCGAAGATTGATGCCAATCTCAATTCTGCCCTTGGGCGGCTCTTCAAACTCGTCGAAATCCCTTCGGTCTCGACTGACCCCGCCTATGCCGGCGATTGCGCCAAGGCGGCCGAATGGCTCGCCGCCGAGCTGAGAAGCATCGGCTGCGAGGCATCGCTGCGTCCGACCAATGGTCATCCGATGATTGTTGGGCAGGCGAAGGCCGGGCGCCCGGACGTGCCGCGCGTGCTGTTTTACGGCCATTATGATGTCCAGCCGCCGGACCCGCTCGATTTGTGGGAAACCCCGCCATTCCAGCCCCGCATCGTCGAGGCTGAAACGGGAAAGCGGATTGTCGGGCGCGGCGTCGCCGACGACAAGGGACAGCTGATGACCTTCATTGAAGCTTGCCGCGCCTTCAAGGAAACCGGCGGTTTGCCTTGTCATATTACATTTTTTCTGGAAGGCGAGGAGGAATCCGGCTCGCCGTCGCTTCCGGCTTTTCTGGCCGAAAACGCGGCCGAGCTCAAAGCCGACATGGCGCTTGTTTGCGACACCGGCATGTGGGACCGGGAGACACCGGCGATTACCATCATGCTGCGCGGCCTCGTGCTCGAGGAAGTCGTGATCCATGCGGCCAGCCGCGATCTGCATTCGGGGATTTTCGGCGGCGCCGCGGTCAATCCGATCCATGTGCTCGCCAAAATCATCGCCGGTCTGCACGACGAGAAAGGGCGCGTCGCCCTGCCAGGCTTTTATAATGGCGTGAGCGAACTTCCGGAGGAGATTGCCGAGCAATGGCGGGAATTGCGTTTTCGCGGGAGCGACTTTTTGGGCGGTGTCGGCCTTTCGGTTCCCGCCGGCGAACAAGGCCGGGATATTCTCGAAATGGTTTGGTCGCGTCCCACTTGCGACGTCAACGGCATCCTCGGTGGCTATACGGGCAAGGGATCGAAGACCGTGCTGCCGGCGCAAGCGAGCGCCAAATTCTCGTTCCGGCTCGTCGGATCGCAAGACCCGGACAAAATCGCGGAAACCTTCCGGGCATTCGTCACGGAGCGGCTGCCCGCCGATTGCCGCGCCGAATTTACCTCGCATGGCGCGTCGGGCGCGCTGCAACTTCCGTTCAGTTCGGAGGCGTTGTCGCTGGCGCGGCGGGCATTGCAGGCCGAATGGGGCAAGGAGCCAGTTCTAGCCGGATGCGGCGGCTCGATACCGGTCGTCGGCGCCTTCAAGGACGATCTTGGGATGGATACTTTGATGATCGGCTTCGGCCTCGAAGACGATCGCATGCATTCGCCAAACGAGAAATACGAGCTTACCTCGTTTCATAAAGGAATCCGAAGCTGGGCGCGGGTTCTGAACGCGCTCGCGCTTTGACCACCAGAGCATGATCTGCACAAAAGTTGCAGGCTTTTTGGATAAGATCATGCGCCAAAGCAAAAGCATTTAGGCCATGGTCGCTTCGATCACGGCCCAGATGTCGCGCGATCAGCTCCGCGATCGTCTCAACCTCACACCGGCCAGCCGCAGTCCGGCGGCGAGAAGGAGCACGTAGATGAGTGCGCCCGAACCGCCAAGAAGCACGAGTTCAGACACACTGGCGAAACGGCCGAGGCCGGCCGTCAGGCGCTGGGCGGGCGCGGCGGCAAAGAGCGCGAAAACCGACAGAATGAAGGACGCCATGGTCACCACTGTCACTGTCTTCCACAAAAACAGATCGATCTTCATGGCGCCGCGGCGGATCGCGAGAAAACACAAGGCGAGAAGGTTGATCCATGCCCCGGCCGCCGTCGCGGCGGCAAGCCCGGGTGCGCCCAAAGGCTTGAACAGCACGATTTTTAGGCCAACATTGACCGCAACGGCGCCGAGCGCGATCAGCATCGGCGTTTTCGTATCGCCCTGGGCTTGAAAGCTCGCCACGGCCGAACGCAAAAGAACAATCGCGACAAGGCCGAAGCCATAGGCCGTGAGCACCGCGGCGGAAGCGCTCGCCGCCTCCACCGTGAAGGCGCCGCGCTGAAAGACCCCGCGCATGATGTCATCGGGAATCATGATGAAGGCGATAAAGAAAGGCGCCGTCAGGGCGAGCGAGAGCGCCATGGTTCGGTTCTGCGCATGCAAGGCGCCCCCAGGATTGCCTGCCGCGAAGAGCCTGCTCATTTCCGGCAACAGCACGGTGCCCGCCGCTATGCCGATGACGCCGAGCGGCAATTGATAGATGCGGTCGGCATAATAGATCGAGGATACCCCGCCGGTCGGCAGCATCGAACCGATGATGGTGTCGGCGAAAAGCGCGATTTGGGTGCCGGCCGAGCCGATCACGGCGGGCCCCAGCGTCACAAGGAAGCGTTTGATGTGTTTCGTCATCGCGGGGCGCGCGAAGCGCTCGAAAATTCCGGCGTGATGGGCGGCCACGGAGGTCAGCGCGAGCTGCAATACGCCGGAGACCGTCAGTCCCCAACTCGCCGCCAAGCCGGGGTTTGCGAACAAGAAAGCAACACTAAGAAAAACGATCATCGACAGATTCATCACGACCGGCGTGAAGGCCGCGGCAACAAAATGGCCATGCGCGTTCAGAGTGCCAGACTGCAGCGTCACGAGGGTGATGAACAAAAGATAAGGAAAGGTGATCCGCGTCAGCGTGACGGTGAGTGCAAATTTTACCGGATCCGCGCGAAAACCTGGCGCCAAAAGATCGATGAGAGTGGGCGTGAAAGCAAAGGCGAGCGCGAGCAATAGGACCTGGGATGCCAGCAATCCCAAAAAAATCTGGCCCGCGAAGATTCGCGCGCTAAAAAGACCTTCGGATTGAAGGACCCGCGCATAGCTCGGAACATAAGCGGAATTGAAAGCGCCTTCGCCAAAAATGGTGCGAAAATGATTGGGCAGGCGCTGGGCAACGACGAAAGCATCGGCGAGCCATCCGACCCCGAGCACGGCGCCAAGCAATATATCGCGCAAAAAACCGGCACCGCGCGAGAGCAGAGTCAAGCCGCCGACGGAAGTCAGGCTTTTGTACATGGGTGTTTTCAATTCAACCGGAACGCGGCCGGATCGAAGGACCGTCCACTCCGGGCGGGTTGATGCCGATGCGCTCCTCGATCAGATAAAGCGGCCGCCTTTTGACTTCGGCGAAGATGCGGCCGATATATTCGCCAAGAATGCCAAGCGACAGCAATTGAATTCCGGCAAAAAACGTAATCGAGACAATCAAAGAGGCATAGCCCGGTACGTCGACGCCAAGAATGATGGTGCGGATCAAATAAAAGCTCGCCATGGTCAGGGCCAGCAGAGAGGTCGCCGACCCGATATAGCTCCACACCTTGAGAGGCATTGTCGAAAAGGACATGAGTCCGTCGAGCGCGAGATGCGTCAATTTACGATAGCTGAATTTGGACTCGCCGTGGAAGCGCGCCTCGACGTCGAACGGCACACCGGCCGATTTAAATCCAATCCAGGCAAAAAGGCCTTTCGAAAAACGTGCATGCTCGCGCATCGTGCGCAGCGCCGCGACGGCCCGCGCGTCGAGGAGCCGAAAATCCCCGGCGCCCTCTGGCAGGCGCGTGTCTCCGACGGAGCTGAAGAGCTGGTAAAAGCGCTGTGTCAACATCCGCCGCAAAGGAGTATTGACGCTGCGATCGACGCGCTGGGCAAAGACATTTTTGTAGCCTTCCCGCCATCGCGCGACAAAAGCCTCGATCAGTTCCGGCGGATGCTGCAAATCGGCATCCATGATGATGGCGGCGGCCCCTTTCGCGTGATCGAGGCCCGCCGCTATGGCGATCTCCTTGCCGAAATTCCGGCTCAGCGAAAGCGCGCGCATGCGAGAGTCCGCTGCGTGGGCGGCCCGCAGAAGATCGAGCGTATCGTCGGTCGAGCCGTCGTCAACAAAAATGACTTCGAAGGAGGCCGCGCAGCGTTCTAGTACCGGCACGAGCCGTTTCAGCAACGCCTCTATATTCCGGGATTCATTGCAGACTGGCGTGATCACGGAAAGCTCCGGCTGCTTCGCATCCACCGGCCTGGCGTCGGATGTTGTCATTTCTGGCGGCCTCTTACATCAAACCCACGGCCATGCTGGGGTAAATGAATTCGCCGCAAGGCTTTTGCATGGCATTCGGTATTTTAGTTGGACAGTTGCGGCAATTCTTAAACGGAATGACCCCTACCCTGATCAAGCCAAGTATGCGACGCCTCCAGTGGGATCGATTGCCAAAATATGCGATTATAGCAACTAGTGTCCCGACTCTCAATTGCCGTCAAATAATTCATGCGGCCTCGGCTTTGTCGAGGTTGGTGCGGGCGTGGTTGAT
>VDMG01000135.1 GCA_006514895.1 Beijerinckiaceae bacterium | reverse complement strand
ATTGGATCATTTGTCTCCCGCTCTTTCGCTTCCTGATGTTTCGCTGGATTTGGCGGATCGCCCTCTGGTGCCGCTTCCTCTGGCGCTTGGCGAAACTGGATCTCCACCTCGTGCCGATTCATCCCGACGGTGCCGGGGGGCTCGGATACCTGGAAATTGTGCAGACCCATTTCACCGCCTTGGTGCTGGCGATCTCAATCGTTGTGTCCGCATCGTTCGCCGAGGAAATCTCCTCAGGCAGAACGGTCTTCGAGGTGATTTACCCCGCGTTTGCGCTCACTCTTATTATGGAACTGGCGCTGATATTTCTGCCCCCGTGCGTCTTCGCCTTCAGGCTCAGGGTCCGCTAGGAGAAGGGATTGAGCGACTATATCGTATGCGCTACGTGAACGAATTCGAGTAGAAATGGCTAAACGCGGCCGCTGTCCCGGCAGAACCCTTGTTGGGCACATCCGATTTGCAGTCCCTGGCCGATTTGTCCGACAGCGTCGGAATCGTGCGCAATATGCGCTGGGTGCCAGTAAGCACGCGTCTGTTGATGGCTGTCGTGATCGCTGCGCTGCTGCCGATGTTGCCGCTATTTCTGTTTAAGTACCATATTACGGGCAAAGGCGTCATCCTTACTCTGCTTGGCTAGGGCACGATGTAATACATTCCGAAGGGCAACCGGCACAGACATGGCGAATCTCCATCGTTCGCCAAGATGAATCATGCCGCCGCCGGTTTGAAAACCCTCAACGAGTCAGCCTTTCAAGGACGTGGTATAAGGCGCTCAACTATTTGCGGCAAGGCCAGTCGATCATGGCGCGCTTGATATTACTCTCGCCGGACAATGCCGTGTGGAAACAAGACCTCACCTGGTTCAAGGATCGAGACCGCCGGAGGCCACCCGCCTTTGGCGCGTCCTTGACTTCAAAGTTCAGATACGCTCGGGTCAGCCGTGCGATGAATGGGTAGGTGTGGCCGGGGCGGCCGTTACTTTGATCGGCGGGGAATGCGCGGCAAGAGGGTGCCCTCGCGTCTTGCAATGCATTCCGTGGGTTGCTCGTCCTTCGAGACAGCCTTCGGGCTTCTCTCCAGTCGCCCGCTTCCATTGCGTCCGCTTCGCGAACCGCTCCGCTCGCAATGAAACCTCGGGCTTCCTACCGCTCAGGATGAGGGGAGGGCGCTGCGCTGGTGGGGGCTTGGCTCTAATCGGCCTGATCGTCGCTTGAAGCGGCCTCACGCCGATGCGCCTCGAGGCGCTTTTCTTCCAATATGCGCGTTTGATCCGCGGCGTCGCGCCCGGCGCGGATGCGGCCGAATTTCGCCCGGTGAGCGACCGCTTCCTTGGATGACGCGGCGCGCGCTTTCTCTTTGCGGGCGCGACGAAGATTGACCATTTCGCCTTTGGTTTCGCCCATGATCCTATTCGAAAAGTGTGCAACTTTTTGGGATTATGCTCTCCTCTTGACGCATAAGCTTATCCAAAAAGTCCGCAACTGTTTGGGTTCATGCTTTAGCCGCGAGACTGGCGGTGCGGCGGCCGCTCACGGCGGCGATCATGCTGGCCGTGGTAGGCGACGCCGGCATGGCACGAGCAATAGGGCCCTTGGCCCGGTAGTTTTTTCGCGCCGCAGAAACGAAAATCGGCCTGCGCCGGATCGCCGATCGGCCAACGGCACATCGACTCCCGCAATTCCATAATGGTCACGGGTTCGCAA
Source organism: Beijerinckiaceae bacterium (assembly GCA_006514895.1). GTDB lineage: Bacteria > Pseudomonadota > Alphaproteobacteria > Rhizobiales > Beijerinckiaceae > Methylocapsa. The sequence goes on along the minus strand of VDMG01000135.1, from coordinate 6,975 downwards.
ATGGGTACGACAACGTCCCTTGCCTCCTGGGGCAGGGGAGCTTCAAGCATCAACGGCTGTAAAGCGAGAGCGGTATTGCCGATGGATGCCTGGCCCCTTCCTCGCGGATGTGCCGCGCGCCGGGGGGCTTTTTGGTGCGGCGAAGCGGGCACGTGTCCAGCAGGCGCTTTCACCCGGCCCGAGAGCCCGAGCCGGTAGACCTTGCCGATCACCGCGTTACGGGTAATCCCGGCGCTGAGCTCGTCAGCGATGCGGCTGGCGCTCCATCCATCGAGCCAAAGCTTTTGCAACAACTCGATTCGTTCATCGGTCCAGGACATCGAGGCCTCCTAGAAACTTGCCACTTTGAACCGGGAGCGGGTTCGACTTCCGCTCATGATCGAAGCGACAGAAAATATCGAAGTGACCGGGAATGGTTCCAACAGATGAGGCGTTACCATTTAAAACACAAACTCCGCTCCCGGCAGCGAGGTTCGGCATGGAGCAAATGCGAGCTGCCTATCGCCCAGGTTTTCACAGCCAACACGGGACAAGCTACACCAGCGATTGAATCATGTGCAAGCCGCGTATCATGCCACGAAATGTTTTCAACAACAGCTTGCATGACGCGGGCAACCGTCATTATCAGACGCCATGCCATGAGCCGGCACCAAAATGAAATGGATCCTGCCGCGATGAACGTAGCCGGATACTGTATGGTTTCAAAGTGAGCTTGCCCCGGGCTGGCCGATCCATCTGCGAGATGGCGGCAACGCCGCGCGCAGTGTGCATGGATACCGCATGGGCGGATGCCGCAAGAAAAGCGCGTCTTGCGCCGTGCCTAGAGTGCTTTCGGATTCCGCGGAATTAGAATGCAGCTCGAGATCTTTGTTTTAACGCATTTTCATGACGCGAACCGTTATCCGCTTCGCTCGAAAATGACTCTAGCAGTTTACGGAAAAACTCGAAGGTTTGGGGTTTTTCTGTTGCTCGTGGGATCGGTAGCGCGCTGATTTTGGTATTTTCATCTCGCATTGAGGATTTTTCGTGCCGTCTTTGCGGAGTCTGGCCTATGCCGCAATGAGCCTCGGAATGCGGATCAGGTTATAGGCGATGAGATTGAGGATGAAATCGGCGCCGACCCGAAGAATGCCGCGATGCTTGGTCTTGCGCATTGTGCCATTTTTTTGCCCCAGCCGAAGATGCACCCGATCATCTTGCGTCGCGTTTGCGACATGCCGTAGCCCGCGTGCCTTGTGGTGCGGGCGTCGATGGCGCTGCTGCGCGCCTTGCCGGTCTTGGTCGTGCCGTTGTTCTGCGTCACATGCGGTGTGACGTTGGCGACGCGCAGCTCGGCCACGTGATCGGCGGTATCATAGGCTTTGTCCTCGCCGACAGTGACGCGCCCGCCTTTGCCTCGGCTTGGCCTTGAGCATTGCTTCTGAGGCGCGTTCCTCCGTGCCCGTGGCCTTGGTGACCATGCTGGACCATGCCGGCTACCGCCAGCCCGAGCCGGTTCTCCATGGTGGCATGACCCATGTAGTAGAGCTTCGCCTCCCGCCCCGCCGCCTTTTCATTCATCCGTCCGCGCATCGCCGAGAGAACGATTATCAACGCGGATGAAGGTAGCTCATGGGATGAGCTGCATACCACACATGAAATGAACCGCATCAGTCACAAAGAGGCATACACGACCGCGCTCATTAAGCATGGACCCCTCCCCATCCCATGCGCCCGCGTGGGTTTAGCTTTTCCATATCTTGCTTGAACTGACCTAGCACATTTCGGCAACATCCATGCCCGAGTGTCGAGCCGCTTCTCCATCCCGTCAATAAATCCGCGTCGGCTTGCTAGCGCAACGCATGAATGAGACGGCCAGCAACGGCCTTCGAGTACCTTGTCGCCGGTATCAAGGCCCTTCGCGGCCATCACCTTCAATGCCAGCTGGCGAATATTGAGCGAGCCATGCGCGGCAAGGGCTTGCATCGGGCCATAGCTTCACCGCGCTTGAAGTATCGGTGAATGTGCGGGGCGGGATTTCTTCGATACCGCCCGAAGCTTCAAAGATCACAATTGCAGCTGTTATGTGGTTAAGGTCCACCCACGCTTGCGCGAGCTTCTTTTCGTAATTAGCGATTGAAGCGATAATTTTCGCTCGCTTTGAATGCATTTCTTGTTTGCGCCATAATTCCGGAGCAACCCACCCTGATCCCGAAATGCCCCGCGAATATTCCCAAGGATTCGCGATCGAAATCGGGTCGCCCCGCGCAAGGCGCAGCGGTTTTACGCAATCTGCTAGGAAGTAAGACCGCTGCGCGCGCGCTCTTCCTCAAGCGCGTTCGTCAAAGCGTCTACTTACCTTCCAAACGCCGGATTTCGTCTTGATATGATTAAGAATAAATGAAAGTAACTCGCAGCTGTTACTGAGCCGCGCAACGTGCTGGGTCTCCAGTAACCGCGCTTAGCGCGGTTGAGGCTCATGCCAAATGCATCCTTAAGGACTCCCAGGAAACTGACACAAGTTCAGAAATTTTGCCGAATTCCACTTCACCGTCAAAGCCGGGCCATACGTGTTCATGAACAATAGCTAACTTACGGGTGGGAATGTCCGGCGCCAGCGCCCGTGAGACAGATCTAGCGGCTTGAAGAAGGGAGGATTTCTGGCTCATTGGCGTTGACCTGGAAGCCGACATTGGCCGTGTTTGCCGGCGCAGTCCACGTCGTCGGATCAATCCAAAGAGTGATCGTGGACGTGTATGGCCCGGTGTACGGCACTTGCTGGGTGACAAGATCGTCGTTGCTCGGGTTCGGGGTCTGTCCGAAATAGGTGCCGAACATTACATTGTATTTGAGTTGCGGCCCGGAATAAATGCCGTAGTTCTTGCCGTTCGGGGCTGTGAGGGCGCCGAGCGGACCATTGACGCCGGAAGCGATCAATGAGAATGAGCTGGCGACCGTGTTGATAGCCGGATCAAGGCCGGTGAAGGGAACCTGCCATTGATAGGTGATCGGCGGCGGGGGAGGCGGCGGTGGAGCAGCTATTGGGTCGAAGAACACGCCGCTGACGACAGAATTTGGGGAACCGCTGCCCGCAGTGATCGTGAAGGTCACATTTCCGGTGATGCTCCACACCGAATAAACACCAGTCTCGAAGCTCCCGGCGGCACAGGTTTGTGTCGCCAATACCGCGCCAGTGGTACCATCTTTGGCGGTGATTGTCTCGCCGCGGTTGTCCGGTTCTCAATCCAAAAGATAGAGGGCGACCTGATGCGGTTCCCGTCAATCGTGTTGATGCTTATCGAAAAAGTCGGAGTTTGAGACCAGCACGCTATTCGAGACCAAGGATTTTCTCGACACGGTCCTTGTCGTCGAGTCCTCCAATCCAGATACGCGAACCATTCTGCAAAGCAAAATAACCATCCTGCCGGTGTTCCTTAAGCGGCATGCCAGGAAAACAGAGCTGCACGACTTGAGGAAGCGTGCCGAGCGCGATGGAAGCTCGCGCCGCATTGGCGCGGAACCGTAGTATGGCGTGGCGAAAATTCTTTTCCTGGAGCGCGCGCATCACGATGGCGCGAACAATGAGAAAGGTCTTGCCCGAGCGTGTAACGCCAGCAAGGCAAGTATAACGCTGTGGCCCCTCCAGGAGACGGCGAGCCGCCTCCTGGCCTGCGCTGAATGATACCATGCCTGGTCCTGATTGCGATTATGATCGTGGCGTGCGAAAGCCCTCGTCGCGCCGAGAGTTTCTTGCCTCAGTGACCAACCGAATGGCGGATAGTGCTTCGCTGAGCGGCTCTGGCAAATTGCCATGAGTCCACCAAGGAGGTTGTAGACGCCTCACTTTAGAATCATTTCGGAACCGCGGGTGCATGGCTTATAGCGTGAAACCATCAAAGCGGGCGCAGTTCGTGCACGGCACGCGCGTGTATAGCGCTCACAATCGCTTGCATGTCAACGCACCCGCATCAATTTGTGCATTCTTACATAACCGTACGCAATTGCTTTGGAGCATCACCCTCCCAAGAGCTGCGACGATTTTTGCGAGAACCTATCAAGCCTTCCGCGAGAACGACCCAGGACTCAATTGCAGGTGCGGGAATGCCCTTGGGCGAACGCTGCCGCGGTCCCGCAGCGCCATGCATGTACCATCACGCAACACGCAGCCCGGAATCGAAACCAGAAACTAAAGAGGAAGCAGGCACGCAGTTCGTGCCCCGCATGCGCGCATATAGCGCTCACAATCGCTTGCATGTCAAGGTATACGCATCATTCCGATTTGCGTGTTCTTACAGAATCCTCTGCAATTGCTTTGGAGCATCGCCCACTAGGCGAGCTGCGACGATTTTGCGAGACCCTATCAAGCCTTCCGAGAGAACGGCCTAGGGCTCAATCGTGTGTGCAGGAATTCACTAGGGCGAACGCCGCCGCGTTCCCGCAGCGCCATGCATGCACCATCATGCAACACGCAGCCCGGAATCGAAACTAGGAATTGAAAAGGAAGCAGGCACGCAGTTTGTGCCCAGCATGCGCGCATATAGCGCTCACAATCGATTGCATGTCAACGCACACGCATCACTCCGATTTGCGTGTTCTTACACAATCCTCTGCAATTTTCTGGCGTAAGCACCAATGATGAACAACCACATTTGCACCGGTTCTTCTGCGGATGCCATGGAGCGGTCGACGACGCTGTGGCGCCATCGCCACTGAATGAAGATCCCCTTGAGCTAGGCTAACGGCTTAGCCTTTCCTTTTCGTAATTTGGATGCCGTAGCTCCCGCCGAAATCGCGGCGGCGGCGAAGGACGCCGGCGAGGGCGCCACGAAAACCTTGCGCGCCAAAATGCGCCTAATCAACACGTAACTTTCGCCTTGCAAAGCCGCCAGCAATGTAGTGTTCGAGCCAAGGCCGTACAAAAATTCTCTTAACCGTGTGCCCTGTTTCGGTGGGCTGGTCTTATTGGTACCGCTGATTTCGACAACGATTGGACTAAAAAGCCCAAGCTTCGGCTCCTGGAGTCGTCGAAGGACCCGGCTCCCAGGATCGCGGGTAAATGAGAGACGCAGAATAAAGGCGCATCTTTATAAAAAACGCGTAACTCCTCATAGTAAACATTACCGGACGCCTTTCCAACGTCCAGTACGGGTCGACCACAATATTGGCCTGGATTTACTTCGCAGGCAGCCGCGAACCGCTGCCGCTCCTCAGTTGTAGAACGCGCGCAAGAGGCGCGGGCTTCGATATTGGCGCTCGCGTTGGATCGCGGGCCACGTCTACTCGCCGCCGGCGAGCCTCGTGGCGAAATAGGCGATCGTCCGTGCATAAACGTCGGCCTTGTTCCATTCTTTGATGACGGCGAAATTGGCCGATCCTGGCCCCCAGGAGCCACCACGCTGCCAGCCATAGCTTCTAAGAAAATTTGCGGTCGAGGCCAAAACATCGGGTACGCTATGCAAGAGATCACGACGGCCGTTGCCGTCGAAATCGACCGCGAACTTAAGATAGGACGACGGCATGAACTGGGTCTGGCCGACTTCGCCAGCCCAAGCGCCGTGTGCGCTGGGCGATAAGTCGCCGCGCTGAATAAGCTGCAAGGCGTCCATGAGTTCCGCCTGGAACATCTCGGAACGGCGGCAATCGTAAGCGAGCGTCGCCAGCGCGCGCAATGTCGGCGTGTTTCCGGAGACCGCACCAAAGTCCGTCTCGAGCCCCCAGATCGCGACGATCACGGGGGCCGGCACGCCATAGTCCTGCTCGATCCGGGCAAAGGTCGGGGCATATTGCTTGATCAGAGCCTGACCTTTGTGCAGGCGATAGGAATTCACCATGCGGCCCGAAAATTGCTCAAAGCTTTGCCGGAAGACATGCTGGCCATGATCCTTCGCGACGATCCCGGGATCATAAGTGATGCCGTCAAGTGCGCTGATCGCCGACGCGGAAATGCCATTGGCCGCGGCCTGCCTCTTGAAGTCCGCGAGCCATGCGTCGAAACTTGCCGGATCTCGGCAGGTCGCGGCTTCAACCGAAGCAATCCAAAGGAGACAAACAATCAAGCCCATTAAGCGCATAATCGCTCGCATGAAAACCACTCCAGCTGGGAAGAAGTATAACGGATAGCCGATCGGGTCTCTTAGCCTACAAATCCACACACTATTTGTGTATCCTACTGCGGCCCGACACCGGGCGGGCGCAGAATACCGGTCCCTACTGGCGGGAGGACGGGAAGCACCCCAGTCATGCCGCATTGGTGAGCCAAATCGTTAGCACGTGTCCTATCTTATTTGAACAGCTCACTTTTGCGTTTCCCAAGTGCGGGTTCGCACAGAGGATCGAGCAAGCACGTCCGGCGAAGCCGGGGGCTTTAAGTTGTCAGCCGCTCAAAGTGGCTGAGGACGCCGCTCACGCGGCTTCGAATTCCTTGATGGCTCTTTGCCGTCATTAAAAAATTCGGATTAATTCGCCAGAATTGCGACCTCCAGTGCGTAATCTTCGTTGGAAAGAACAGAACGATAGGGCGATCCAGCATTTTCAATTCTCACAATTCCCAGCGTTTCTTTCCTGCACTTCGAGCACGGCACAAGTTCAAGAAACAGTCAAACTGTCCCTGTCCCCCGGCAGAACCGGGGGTTATCGATTCTATATTCACGAACGGCAAAGGCGCGCGTCTGCAAGACTCCTCCACAGCGTCTAGGAATGCGAGTCCAATCTGTATATTGGATATGATTTTTCCTCAATTATAATTGAACCCTCTGGTCGTTGGTCTTGTAAACTTGGCGTGCCAGCGAGACGAAGCCAGCGCCGAAATCGCCTCTTGATTCATGTTCTCGAAGAGAATCTTCGACGTTCCAGAGCAAACGATTGGCAGCCTTGAGTTCGGCCTCGAGTTTCGCGGCGGTTCCATTCTGAGAAAGGCGCCCTTGCGGGTCCTGGTGGGCACTACGGCGACCGCCGGCCTCGGCGGCAATGTCCCGCTTGATGTTGAAAAGCGCGAAG
>VDMG01000178.1 GCA_006514895.1 Beijerinckiaceae bacterium | reverse complement strand
GTCAAGCGATGAGCGGCCTTCCCTCCCGGCTGGAAACAGTCACCAAAAAGCAATTCATAACCATCCCGCAGGCGGTCGCCGCGCTTGCGAATATGGAGCGTGAACTTGCCACGACTCAATTTAGCTTCCCCAACGGCCATGACACCTTCACGCAACGCCATCTCTTCTTGCAGACCCAGCAACTGGCTGAAGAATTGACCAATGGCGCGCTGCTCGCCTGGATCAACGATATGGCCACGATGGGACAGCCACGTCTGGCTCAGATCGGCGGGGAGCTCATGCAAGTGGAGGGCGACACCGGGTGGTGGGACGTGTCATTATGGATGCCGATCCTTGGGACGACTGGGGATTCGGGCCTGTCGCAACCCAACTTACAAAAACCGGCTTCTTGGGTGTGCCAGCTGTGGTCAAGGCGGCTGGCTTCCTGAGCCCGGTGCCAGGCAATGACTTCACATTCCAACGGGTGAGCCCGACGTTCCCGGGCGTGATCAACACGACGCCATAATCTTTTATGCATGGCCTTTGTCTAAGCAGGCGAATGTGAGCGGCAGGAAGGATTGCTGCTGTTCGTGACAGCGGCCGCTTGGTCTATCTATGGCGCGCCGCGGATGCCGAGGGCGAAGTTTTTGATGTGCTGGTTCAACGCAGGCGCGATAGCTGAAACTGCCCAGGAAGTTGCTGCGGAAGCACGACCTCGTGCCAATCGTTATCGTGACGGACATGCTCGCATCTTACGGCGCCGCGCTTCGGACGATTGGCTTCGCGTGCGACCACGAGCAAGGGCTGCGGTCCATGCCATTGCCCCCTTGGGTGGCTCACCCTCGCGAAAAGGTTCGCGGTTCGCGACGGGGAAATTCGCTAAAGCGCGCCAAGGAATTGCAGCAGGTCTTGTTTTTCCCGAACGATTCCTTAAAGTCTACGGGCATATAACTGGTTGCGCCGCGTTTGCCACGTTTCTCTTGTTGGGCATAGGCTAGGCTTAAGCCGCCGACGATGGTGGCTGTCAGCCGCAATGCCCGAATTGTTTTGTCGCGCCGGCAGAGGCGCGGCGGGGGCTTGACATGACCGGCTCAAACTGAGTTGTTCATGGTTTCTCCAAACGTAGAATGCAAGCCTGGAGTGCAAATCCGGAATCATAATGAATGAATTCCTGGGTCTAGAGATGCGCAAATGACGGAAATTGCCATTGAAGACTTCGCAAAATATTTGTCGAACAAAAATTTGCTCCCGGCCGGTGTCGTTGACACTGCTATTTCCCATCCCGCCAGTTCGGACCGTTCGCTTCGCAAACTGTGGGAAACAACGGAACTCACGGCAAATGGGTTCGCCGACGAAGTGGCCCGTTTTTATGGTTTGAAGCGTCTCACTTTGCCGCAACTCGTCGCCGCGACTTCGTTGGCCGCTCGCTTTTCACCGCGTTTCTTGCGCGACACCGTGGTTTTCCCCTTCGAATCCCCAAAAGGGCACTATAGGCTTGCCGTCGCCGACCCAAGCGACACTGCCGCCGTCCATGCCGCCGAAATTGTCCTTGGCGGCGCCGTGGCGGTCGAGGTCGCCTCCTTCGAGGATATCGCGACCGTCCTCGGCGAGCAGCTTGGCGGCGAGGAGACGGCGGCCGCGGAGAGCGGAGCTTCGGGCGCCCGTGCCGATGACGACATTGAAAGTCTGCGCGATCTCGCGAGCGGCGCCCCGGTCGTGCGCGCGGTCAACGACATGCTCGAAAAAGCCATGGAGCTTCGGGCCAGCGATATCCATATCGAACCGTTCCGGAACGGCCTCGTGGTGCGCATGCGAGTCGATGGTTTGCTGCGCGCCGTGGCCGCGCCGGCCAATGCCTTGCCGCAAGCTTTGATCTCCCGGATCAAGATTCTGGCCGGCCTCAACATCGCCGAACGCCGCTTGCCGCAGGACGGCGCGGCAAGGCTTAGGGTCGCGCGCTCGGAGATCGATATCCGCGTCGCCACCATGCCGGCCCAGCATGGCGAATCGGCCGTGATCCGCCTTTTGCCGCGCGATCGCGGTTTGCTCGATCTCGCGAAACTCGGCTTGCTTGCCAATGATGAGAAAACTATGCGCAAGCTGCTGGCGCTGCCGCATGGCTTGATCGTCGTGACCGGACCGACCGGCAGCGGCAAGACAACGACCCTTGCGACCATGCTATCGCTCCTCAATGAGCCTTCGCGGAAGATTCTGACCGCCGAGGATCCGGTCGAATATGAAATTCAAGGCGTGAATCAATCGCAGGTGAAACCCTCGATCGGCCTTACGTTCGCCGCCGCGATGCGGGCTTTCGTCCGCCAGGATCCGGATGTCATCATGGTCGGTGAAGTGCGCGACCCCGAGACCGCCAATATTTCCATTCATGCGGCGCTCACCGGCCATCTCGTGCTGACCACCTTGCACACCGAAACCGCGGCGGCGGCGGTGCCGCGCCTGCTTGATCTCGGTGTCGAGGGGTTCTTGCTTAAATCGACATTGCGGGCCGTGATCGCGCAACGTCTGGTCCGGATTCTCTGTGACCGCTGCAAGAAAAACCGCATCCTCGAGAGTCCCGATCTCGCTGCCGACCCCCGCTATGACGCGCTTGGTTTTAAGGCCGGCGATTGCGTGCATGAACCGGCGGGCTGCGAGCGCTGCGGCGGCGTCGGCTATCGCGGCCGCTGCGGCGTCTTTGAAATGCTTGAATTGAAGGACGAGGTCTATGAGCTTGTCCGGCCGGACGCAGATGCGCGCGCGATCGACCTCGCCGCACGGCGCGCCGGGATGACGACGATGGTCGAGGACGCCGTCGCGAAATGCCGCGCGGGCATCACCTCCGCCGCCGAAGTTCTTCGCGTGACGACTGTGCGCTAAGCCATGATGACCTTCCGCTACCGGGCTCTGACCCCCAATGGCGAAGTGGTGAGCGGGTCGATCTCAGCGCCCTCCGCCGCGGAAGTCGCCGAGCGGGTGGAATATCTCGGCCTCATTCCGATCGAGACCGTCCGCGACGAGGGCGGAAGAACTAGCGGTACGCGCTGGGACTTTACGTTTTTATCGCGTCCTCGTCCCGAGGACGTGACGATTTTAACCGGCGATCTTGCGCTGCTTTTGCAAACGGGCGCCCGCATCAATGATGCCCTCGAATTGTTGTCCGCCGACGCCGATATCGGCCGGTTGCGGCCAACGGTTGCCAAGCTCACCGCGGCTATTCTCTCCGGCGAAAGTTTTGCCGATGCGCTGGCCAGCCATCCGGCATTGTTCCCACCGATGTATGTCGAGCTCGCGCGGGTCGGCGAGACCTCCGGCACACTGGTCAATATATTGGAAGTGCTTGGCGCCGAACGGGTCCGGGCTGATGCACTGCGCCGGCGTTTCTCCGACGCCTTGCGCTATCCCGCCTTTGTCCTGGCCGCGGCAAGCGCCGTGCTGCTATTTTTTCTTACTTTCGTGCTGCCCCAGTTTGGCGCGGTCTTGCGCGATTTCAATACCAAACTTGATCCATTCTTGGTGACGTTTCTCGCGCTTTCGGAGTTTTTGCAGGCCCACACCGCGGCCGTCGTTGCGACCCTCACCTTGACCGTGGGCGGCGGCTGGTTTTTCTTGCGCCGCCCCAAAGTGCGCGGCGCGATCATGGGGGCGCTGGCGCGGTTGCCTTTCATCGGCCGGGTTTTGGAGTTTCATCGAACCTCCATCTTCTGCCGCAACCTCGGCGTTCTTCTCTCGAGCGGTGTTCCGCTGGCGACGACGCTGCGGATACTCGCGGATTTGATGGCGACGACAGGACGTTCCGCCGCATGGAGCGAAACGGTCGATCTTGTCCGCCACGGAGGCAAGCTTTCCGACGCGCTCGCGAAAACGGGGGCTATTCCGCCGATGGCTATCCGCACGTTGCGTCTTGGCGAAGACTCCGGCCAATTGCCCATGCTTGCGCAACGAATTGCAGAGTTTTACGAAGCTAAGCTCCAACGGAGCCTCGGCAAGCTGGTTGATATAGCAGGCCCCGCGGCGATCATCATCATCAGCATCATTGTCGGCGGCCTGATCGTTTCAGTCATGACCGCGCTTATGTCAGTCAGCCAAGTCGTCGGATAAGGAAGTCGTCGGATGAACAGGAACCCAACGCCATGAATATGTGCAGCATATGGCCCCGCGGACTCCGGCGGCGGGAGGAAACCAAGGAGCACGATTTGGGGAACGGGCGTAAGGCACGCACCTCCCGTCGCGGGGGGGAAGATGGCTTTACCTTGGTCGAGATCCTAGTCGTGATCACGATCATTGGTCTCATCATGGGCCTCGTCGGCCCCCGAGTTTTGAATTATTTGAGCGAGTCGAAGGTAAAGGCCGCGACGATCCAGATCCAGAGCTTCGCCAGTTCGCTCGATCTTTTTTATCTCGATCTCGGACGCTATCCAACGACATCAGAAGGTCTTGCCGCCTTGGTGCAACGTCCGGGGGGAGCAAGCGGGTGGAACGGCCCCTATTTGAAGAATAACTCGGTACCGAACGATCCATGGGGACATCCCTATAGATATCGTTCGCCGGGGGAGCGCAGCCCTTACGAAATTGTGTCGCTCGGTTCCGATGGCCAGGAAGGGGGGACCGGCACCGCCGCCGACATCAAGAGCTGGGAGCTCAAATGATGGAGCGCGCGGCCGAGAGCGGATTTACCCTGCTCGAAACGGTTTGTGTCCTTGCCATCATAGCCATGCTCGCGGCCGTCGTCTTGCCGGCGGTTCCGCACGCAACCTCGCGCGCGGCTCTCGAATCCTATGCGCTGAAGACGGCGGCTCTGCTCAAGGCCGATCGGAACACGGCCGTCCGGACCGGCTCCACGGTCCAAACCGAACTCAGCCCGGCATCGGGGACGATCCGCTCCGGCGCGAGCGGGCGCGTGGTGCAATTGCCGGGGGATGTCACCTTCAATGCGATCCTCGCGGATCAGTGCGACGGCCATGCCAGCGGGACGGCCATCGCGTTCCTTCCTTCCGGAATGTCCTGCGGCGGCACGATTTTTCTGACGCGGCCCGGGGCTGGCTACGAAATCCGCATCACGTGGCTGACGGGGGGAATAGAGGTTGTTCCAGCCAACGTCCTTTGAGCGTCAGCCGGCCACGGAAGACCTGGACCGGAGCGCGGGATTTACCCTCATTGAAATCCTTGTTGCGCTTGCCGTCGCGGCCATCTGCTTGGCTGCCATCGGATCGCTCATGGCGGGGAATATTCGCGGTTCCGGGCGGATCGTCCAGCATATTGCGCTCGTCGAGACAATGCGGGAGGTGGAAACCGGCCTTCCCGATCGCGCCAGTCTTTCGACCGGAACGCTCACCGGCGATATGCATGGCCAAGCCTGGTCCGTCGATAGCGCGCCTTTTGCCGGCGATGCCGGCAATCCGCGTGCGGCTAGGATCTGGACACCCCAAACAATTTCCGTGACCGTGCAATCGCCGTCGGGGGGAGTCCTTCATCTCGAAACCATCCGCCTCGTGAAGGGAGCCGGGGCTCGATGAAACGCCGGCGCGTCCTAGTGATCGATTCCGACGGTTTCGAGCGGAATGCGGGCGAGAAACCGGTTTCCGCGTTTCCTCGTACCGCTCTCGTCGCAAGCCTCGCAACCGGGGAGAGCGGGTTCTCGCTTCTCGAAGCCCTTGTCGCGATCGCTCTGATGGGCATGCTCCTCGCGATGCTTGCCACGGTCACCGGTCAATGGATGGCGAATTGGAAGACAGGCTTTGATCGTGTGCAGCACGCCGATCTGATCGGTCTTGGCGTCGACCGGATTGCCGCGGATCTCGCGGCGGCGGAATATGTGTCGCTCGGCGGCGACGCCGCGCTGACTTTCTTTGAAGGGACGGAGTCGTACGTGACATTCGTGCGATCGGCGATCGGCCCAAACGCGTCGGCCGGGCTCGAAATCATACGGCTCAGTGAATACGAGGACGCACGGGGCCGCGTGCTCGTCCGCACCCGGGCCCCCTTCGCGCCAGTGACCGCCACGGCCGTGGACGCCGGCGCGGTCGAGTTTACCAATCCGATCGTCCTCGTGCGCCCGCCGCTTCGCATTTCCTTCGCCTTTGCTGGCCACGACCGTGTCTGGCAGGATTCCTGGCAGGATGTTAAGCAATTGCCAGCCGCCGTCCGCGTGACCGTCCGCAATGCCTTGACCGACGAGATCTTGCCGGTTTCGACGGCCACCTTGATCCGTGTGAACGCACCGGCCGAATGCGTCCTTGGCACATCGGCCGGTTGTGGCGGCCAATGAGAGTTTTCCAATCCATGCACCGGCCGGCCCATAAAGCAGCGTTAGGAGCCGACGGCTTTATTCTCGTCGCGGTCCTTTGGATCCTCGCGGCTTTGGCAGCGCTTGCATCCGTTTACGCGGCCTATATTTCCACGACGGCGATGTCCGCGCGGGCTTATGACAATAGGCTCCAGACCGAAGCCCTGATTACCGCGGGGCTCGAACTCACAGCCTTCCGCCTGATTGGTTTCGACGACGCGACGCGCCCAAGTTCGGGCGCCTTCGACTTTCAAATAGGAGGCTCGGAAATCGGCGTGGAATTCCATTCCGAGGGGGCGCGCATCGATCTCAACTTGGCACCTAAGCCCTTGCTCTCCGGCTTGCTTGCGGCGCTCGGAGCAAAGCCCGACGACGCGGATTCTTTTGCGGACCGTATTATCGCCTGGCGGACAAAACTGCCTCCGGGCGGCCAAAACCAAGAAGCCGACGCCTACAAGGGTGCGGGCTTGAATTACAGCCCACGGCAGGCGCCTTTTCAAAGCGCCGCCGAATTGCGGCTCGTACGGGGATTGCCGGGGGCGCTCGTCGATGCCGCTCTTCCCTTCGTGACAGTGTACAATGGCAAAGCGGAGATCGATATCAACGAGGCCGCGCCCGAGGTCATCGCGGCCTTGCCGCATATGAATCCCAGCACGGTCGCCGATATTCTCGAGCGGCGCGATCCGAAAAATCCGCAGGCGGTCTTGAGTCTGCTTGGTGAAGCGCGGGCGAGCGTCGCCGTTGGAGGACGCAAGACGGCGAGGGCTGCTATTCACGTGACACTCGGTACCGGCCGGAGGATCAACGCCGATGTCGTCCTCGTGATCATGGAAAATGGCCAGGATCCCTACCGCGTCCTTGCCTGGAGCGACGATTTTGATGGTCCTGTCTGAGCCTGTGCCGCGAATGGAGAAGCAATGAGTTCCTATCGCGCCATTGTCGAAGCGTCTTCCCGCTGGATAGACCGTGTCGCGGCGACGATTCTTGCGGGCCGTGAATCCCTGCGCACAAGGCCTCATTTCCAGCTCGCCGAACAGCAAGATGGCAGTTTCGCGCTCCGAGAGCCCTCGCACGGAGAGGTTCGGGACGTGCCCCGCCAGCCGATTCATATCGCCAGCGGGCGCGTCGATCCCATCGTTGCGGAAAAGCTCGCGGACATCCTGCGCGGCGCTCACGTCGAACTCCTGTTGCAACCCAATCGTTTTATGTTCCGGCCGCTCGAATTGCCCCGCCGCGCGCTCGATTTCATAGACGGAATTGTCCGCTCCCAGATCGATCGCCTGACGCCTTGGAGTCCGGCGGAGGCCGCCTTCGGCTGGCATCCTTCGATCGACACCGCCAACGACCGGATAGAGGTTACGATCGCCGCGACGGCGCGGGCGTTGATCGCCCCTTACCTTAGCGCAATCACGGCTCTCGGCGCCCATACGGTCGTCGTATCGGCCGCTTTGCCGCACTCGAAGCCGGATATCGCGGCCATCAAGATATGCGAGCAAAAGGCTGGACAGTCGGCCGGTTTGGCGCGGATCCGGCGCATTCTGATTGGGATCGTTGCCGGCGGCGGTGCGCTTGCCTCCGTGTCGCTCGCGGCGAATGCCATCGTCGGCAGCATGCTCGAGACCCAACGGGACGATCTTACGCGCCGCATTGAGGAGCGACGCGCCGTGCTCCAGCATGGGCAAGGCGGGACAAGCGAGGCGGCGCGAAGCTTGGAACGGCACAAGCATGAAACGCCATCGAGTGTCATTGTCATCGAAGCTTTATCGCAGGTTCTGCCTGACGATACTTATCTCACCGAGCTCAGAATCCTTGGCGACAAGATGCAGATCGTTGGTCTAACCAGGAATGCTCCGGCCTTGATCCGCCTCATTGAACAAACCTCGCATTTTAGCCGAGCGACTTTTTTTGCTCCGACAACGCGGTCGGCCTCGGAGCAGAGCGAGCATTTTCACATCGAGGCTCATATCGAGCCGGTTTACACGCCAGGCCTGTGATGATCACAACACTCCGCGCCCATCCGATCCAAAAGCTGTTTACCCGCGCGCATGTGTTGCCGTTCTTGGGATACGTGGCGCTCCTGATGGGGTTTGCCGTCGTGACCTGGCTCGCGCTGGCGAGTCTTGCCGGAGATTACGCGGAGTACACGGCCGCCGCCGATATGCTCGACAGGATTGAAGGCCGCAAACCCGGTGCATCCGGACTGGCGTCAGGTGCGGACAAGTCCGGCTCGCCGTTTCTTGAAGGGCGAACCGTGACAATTGCTGGCGCGGCGCTGCAGCAACGGGTCGTTGGCGCCGTCACGGAGGCCGGCGGGAACGTCCTGTCCACGCAGGTCGATTTGCAAGGGTCCGAGACCAAGCAAGGCTATGTGAGCCTTTCGGCGAATCTCGAGATAGGTCAAAGCGATTTGCAGCAATTGCTTTATGACTTAGAAACAGGGC
>VDMG01000199.1 GCA_006514895.1 Beijerinckiaceae bacterium | reverse complement strand
GCGTGCAGTCTCCGCGACGAGTGCAGTCTCCGGGACGTCTGAATCCTCCGGGACATATTCGTGTGCAGCCTCAGGGACGTATTCATCCCCAGGAACGTGTGCATCCTCCGGGGCGTGTGCCGCCTCAGGAACGTGTGCATCCACGGGGATTTGCCCCTCGCTCTGGGCTCGAGCTCCCGGCGAGACGGGCGCAGACGGTTCCGCTTCCGCCGGTTGCGCCGCGGTTGTTTCGAATTCGGGTTGCGATTTCGCCGCAGCTTCCGGTTCACCTTGCGATAGGTTTTCCGCGCCGCTCACCGGTCTTTCATTCGGCATTTCTTGAAGCGAACCCAGCGCAAAACCGGGCCTGGCGGTTGCATCGGAATGTTCTGCCTCGTCGTCGGCCATCGCACGCCCTCGATTTGGCGCCCTTGTAAAGGAATGCAGTGCCTTGCGCAACGGGTTCAGCGCTGTCGCCCAGCCCTATGAACAAGCTTTACGAAATCCGCCGAACGCGCGCGCAATCGCTCGATTTCTCCCCTGAGAAAGTGTAGGGCGTTGAACGTAAAAATGGGTCGGCTTTTTCGATTTTGAGTGCTTCCTTTTCGATCACGTGATTCCATGTGTTCTTCCGGCGGGATCGACGGTGGCCTTCGCACGAATGGAGCTTTCCGCAGCCGCCGCCCGGATCTTGCAAAACCTCGGTCTCAACCGTTTGGAACGAGCTTGAGAACTTCCGCGATCGGTTCCGGCGAGACGGAGAGCGCCGAGCTGAAAGGGAATTGATGCGAGGCGATCAAGCCGAGCACAATGACGATCCCCGACGTGAAAATTACCATGGCCGCAATATGCGGGCGCGCCCGTTCGAGATGCACGACAGCGACGCTGATCTGTCCCACCAGCGCGATCACCAAGACGCTCATCCATTTGAAACTTTCCGAATAGTCTGCGCTGAGGAGGAGCCGCTCGTAGCGAGCGTCGCGAATTTTCAAAGCTGTGTCGAGCATCACGCGCGTGATCGCTGGGCTGCTGTTTGGCTCAGCTTCTAAGTCCGCGACCGCATCGAGCAACCGGTCTTGCGCGCTATCAGCTTCGGGGGCGGCTTCACCTCGCGCCATGGCTGGCCATTCTTTTTCGACGACGGCGGACACATAATTGCGAATGCCGTGGTCGATGGGAAGCGCTGGCAGGCCAGAGCTGGATAGTAAATCATAAAGGGAGGTGAGGTTCGCGGCCTCGCTGCGGACGGAGGCTGCGGCGCGGCGGCTGCGATCCCAGACGTCGTTTGCAAGAAAGCCCACGAGGATCCCGAAGATCACGACGATCCCAGCGAAATAAGGCGCCACGACACCTCTGAAACTTTGGACCCATGCGCCTGTCAGCCTGCCGAACGATAAATAAATCAAGATGATCGCGGAGCTGCCATAGAAACCAGCCAAGCAAAGCCAGAGTGTGGGGAGCGGCAGCGACAACCATCTATCGATCATAGTCTCAGATCCCCGTTCAAAGACCGCAATCTCTGCGTGATAAATGTGAAAGCCAGCGCTGCCCAGCATGCCAACAAGGCATCTAGCGGCAAAAATTGGGCGTTATTCAACGGCGGCGGCCGCGCTAGCGTTGAGAGCCTCGGCGCCGGTTTCGAATTGGAGCTTGGCGAGGCGGGCGTAAAGGCCATCCTTGGCGGCAAGGGTCTTGTGGGTGCCTTCCTCGATCAGCCGGCCATTGTCGAGAACGAGAATCCGGTCTACCTCGAGGACGGTCGCGAGGCGATGCGCAATCACGAGGGTCGTGCGTTCCGACATCACTTTCTCGAGAGCGGCCTGTACCACGGCCTCGTTTTCAGAATCGAGCGCGGACGTTGCTTCGTCGAGAAGCAAGACCGGCGCCTCCTGCAATATCGCCCGCGCGATGGCAATCCGTTGCCGCTGCCCGCCCGACAATGTCACGCCGCGCTCGCCGGCCAATGTCGCGTAGCCATTTGGCAAGGCGCGGATGAAATCGTCGGCGGCGGCCCGCTTTGCCGTGTGGCGCACGGCTTCATCGCTCGCGTCGGGAGCGCCATAGCGGATATTGTCGGCAATCGAGGCGGCGAAGATCACCGGGTCTTGCGGAACACTCTTGATTCGCCGCCGCAACTCCGCCGGATCAGCGCTCTTGATGTCGATTCCATCAAGCAGGATTCGGCCTGAGGAGGGATCGTAAAACCGCGAGAGAAGCTGGAACAAAGTGGTCTTGCCGGCACCGGAAGGCCCAACGATGGCGACCATTTCGCCCGGCGCTATCTTGAACGACAGGCCGTGCAAGGCGGAATCTTGTGGCCTTGTCGGATAAGCGAAGGTGACATTCTCAAAGACGATTTCCCCCCGGCTGGGCACGGGCAGCGCGGCGGCTTTGATAGGTGCAATGATCTTTGGCCGCACGGCAAGAATATCGGCGATCCGGCCAGCAGCGCCGCTGGCGGCGACGATTTCGCCCCAGACTTGACTCAATTCGCTCAATGCGCCCGCCGCCAAAATGGCATAGAGCACGAATTGCGACAAAAGACCGCCTGTCATGCGACCTGCGAGAACGTCCCGCGCGCCAAACCAAAGCACGCCCACGATGCTCGCGAAGACGAGGAATATGATAACGATCGTGAGGACCGCGCGAGCCAAGGCGGCATTGCGAGCGGCGGTATAGGCTTCCTCCACGGCGGCGCCAAAGTGGTTGCCGGCGGCGAGCTCGGCACCAAAGGCCTGCATGACGCGCACGGCCGCGAGACTCTCAGCGGCATAGGCGCTGGCCTCGGCGAGCGTATCCTGCGCCGTGCGAGACCGCTTGCGCACCAGGCGGCCGGAGGCCACGAGCGGCAGCACGATGATGGGAATAGCGATGAGCACGGCGGCTGAAAGCATCGGGCTCGTATAGACCATCAAGGCGATCGCGCCGACGAACAGGAAGAAATTGCGCAATGCGACTGCCGCCGTGGCACCGAAGGCGGATTTCATCTGTGTGGTATCGGCGGTGAGCCTCGAGAGGAGTTCCCCGGTTCGCGCGGTGTCGAAAAACTCGGCGTCGAGCGAGCAAAGATGCCGGAAAACATCGGCCCTAAGATCGGCTACGACACGTTCGCCGAGAGTCGTCACGAAATAAAACCGCCCTCCCGAAGCCAGCGCGAGAATTCCAGCAACGGCAATGAGGCCCAGAAAGTACGTATTGATCAAGCCTGCGCTTTCCGCTGAAAAGCCGAAATCGATCATGCGCCTGATTGCCAGCGGCACCGCCAGGGTCGCCGCCGCCGCCACTGTCACCGCGAGCAGCGCTCCGGCGATGCGCGGCTTATAGCGCAAAAGATAGGGCGCAAGCTGCAAAAGCGCGCGCGGGGAGGGTTTTTGCTCGGGTCCGGCGGATTTCGCCGTGGGGGATGCGGATTCGTTCATGCCGCGACTATAGCAAGATCTTTGGTCCGGGAACTCGAAATTTTCCCGGACTGCGCGCATCTACTGCATGGGAGGCCGCACGAGGCCTGAATTATTCGCAAAAAGAAGTCTGATTATTCGTAATATCTGAACTATTCGTAATAATTGAATGGATTGCTGAAATCACGAGATTAAAGGATATTGTTGGCCCCCTAATGCGCTTACAAGTCGCGTGCAAAAGCCATCGGTTAACGCTCAGCTTCCCGGAGTTGGAGCATGCCCGGATTGAAAAATTCAAGCCATTTTTCTGTGACATAGTCTAAGCAGATTTAGGTTGCAACGGTTCCAGCGGAGGTCGGGCGGAGTGGCGGGTGACAAGGTTCTGGTCACGGGAGCTTCGGGCTTCGTCGGTTCCGCCGTGGCGCGCGCGCTGATCGGGTCCGGCTATCATGTCCGCGCTTTGCTGCGGAAAACCAGCAAGCGGGTGAATCTCGCGGGCCTCGACGTTGAGATCGTAGAAGGCGACATGCGCGACGCGGCCGCCGTCACGCGCGCCATGACGGGTTCCCGTTATTTGTTCCATGTCGCCGCCGATTACCGGCTCTGGGCTCGTAATCCGGAAGAGATTTTGTGGAACAACCGGGAGGGGACAAGGCTTCTCATGCAAAAGGCACTGACGGCGGGAGTGGAGCGCGTCGTCTACACGAGCAGCGTGGCGACCATCGCCTGTTCGGCGGATGGCGGACAGGCCGACGAAACGATGCGAATTAGTGAATCCTGTGCAATTGGGGCCTATAAACAAAGCAAGGTTGCCGCCGAGCGGGTCGTCGAAACAATGATCGGCCGCGATCATTTGCCGGCCATCATCGTGCATCCGACGGCGCCGATTGGGCCGCGCGACCAGAAACCGACGCCGACAGGCCGGGTCATCGTCGAGGCGGCATCCGGCCGCATACCGGGTTTTGTCGACACCGGGCTCAATCTCGTGCATGTCGACGATGTTGCAAGCGGGCATCTCGCCGCCCTGCGGTTTGGCACGCCCGGCGAACATTATATTCTCGGCGGCCAAAATGTGCTGCTCGCGGAGTTTCTTGGCCAAATCGCGATCATGTGCGGCCGCGCGCCGCCCAAACTTCGCCTGCCGCGCCCGCTGCTCTATCCTTGCGCTGTCGCGGCGGAAGTCATGGCGCAAATGACGCGGCGCGAGCCTTTCCTGACCATCGATGGACTGCGCATGTCGAAGTACCGGATGTTCTTTAGTTCCGCGAAAGCCGAACGCGACCTCGGCTACAAGGCGAGACCCTATTCCGAGGCGCTCAAGGACGCCTTGGCGTGGTTTCGCAACAATGGGAAATTGCGATGACGCCGGGCTTGCCGCTTGAACCATCGAAGACGCACCGGGACGAAAACTTCCCCGTCGCCTCCACGCTGATTGCACCAAAACATCGCTCCGTGATCCTTGCCTATTACCGTTTCGCCCGCGGCGCTGATGATGTCGCCGACAGTCCTTCGCTTTCGCCGGATGCCAAGCTCGCCGGACTCAATCAATTCGAGGCGACGCTGACGGGGCAAAGCGATACGATCGAAGCCGCGCTACCGTTGCGTGCCGCTCTCGCCGCACGAAAACTCTCCTCTCGTCACGCACTCGATCTTCTGCGCGCCTTTCGCATGGATGCAGTCAAACAGCGCTATGCGAACTGGTGCGAATTGATGGACTATTGCGCTTATTCGGCGGCGCCGGTCGGGCGCTTCGTTCTCGACGTGCATGGCGAGAGCGAATCCACCTGGCCCGCCTCGGACGCGCTTTGCACCGCGCTCCAGGTCATTAATCATCTGCAAGATTGCGGCGCCGATTATCGCAACCTCAACCGCATTTATGTTCCGCAAGATGTGCTTGCTGCGGAGGGCCTTGGTCCGGAGGCACTCGGCGCGGCAAAAGCCTCGCCGGCTCTGCGCGCGGTTTTGCAAGGCGTGGCCCAGCAGAATGCGCCGCTGGTCGAATTGGGCGGCTGCCTTCCGGCGCAGGTCCGTGATTTCCGGCTCTGCCTGGAGACCGCCGTGATCGCGCGCCTCGCCCGCAAACTGAATTCCTTGCTGCTCGATCGCGATCCGTTGAGCGAGCGGGTTCATTTGACGAAGTCCAGCGCCCTCGCGTGGTCGAGCATCGGCATCGCCGATGGATTGAGAACGTTCATCCGGCCGCGACAGGCCGCGGCAACGCGGACCGGTGGCGCGTGAGCGGCGTGGCTTCGGCGACCGCCAACGCCGATGCATCGGCGCGAGCGCGCGGCAGCTCCTTCAATGCGGCGATGCGTATTCTTCCACGCCCGCGCCGCGAAGCGATGTTTGAAATCTATGCCTTCTGCCGCGCGGTGGACGACATCGCGGACGAAGCGGGGCCGCGCCTTGCCCGCAAGCAAGCGCTCGCCACGTGGCGGCGCGATATCGATGCGCTCTATGCCCGCACCGGGCCGCCAAATGGGCCGCTACAAGGTCTCGGCAAGGCCATTCATGCCTTCGGTCTGCGGCAGGAGGATTTTTGCGCCGTGATCGACGGCATGGAAATGGATGTCGAGGCTGACATAAGAGCGCCGGATCTCGCCACGCTCGATCTTTACTGCGACCGGGTGGCGAGCGCTGTCGGCCGTCTGTCCGCGCGCGCTTTTGGGATGCCAGAGGCTGAAGGCAAGGGCCTCGCGCATCATCTTGGCCGCGCCCTGCAGCTCACCAATATCTTGCGCGATCTCGACGAGGACGCCGCTATCGGCCGGCTCTACCTGCCACGCGAGGATCTTGACGCGGCGGGCATCGGCGAGGCGGAGCCGCGCGCGGTTCTCGGCAATGCGGCGCTGGCGCTAGCCTGCGCGCCAACCATCGCGCGGGCAAAGGAGCATTTCGGCGAGGCGAGCCGTATCATGGCGCGGTGCCCTCGTGCGAGCGTACGTGCGCCAAGAATCATGGCAGATGTCTATCGTGCCATTCTCGCTTGCTTGAAAAGGCGCGGATTCTCGCCGCCACGCCAGCGCATTCACACGCCCCGCTTTCGCGTCCTCCTGGCGGTTTTGCGTTACGGGCTCCTTTGATGGTCAAACCCGTTGTTCATGTCGCCGGCGCCGGGCTTGCCGGGCTCGCGGCGGCGGTGCGCCTCGCCGGCGGCCCTTACGACATCGTGCTGCACGAGGCCGCCCGCCAGGCGGGTGGACGCTGCCGGTCCTATTACGACCCCGCGCTTGAGATGACTATTGACAATGGCAATCATTTGCTTCTCTCGGGGAATTGCGATGCACGGGAATTTCTGGCGGCGATCGGCGGCGAGGAACAATTGGCGGGGCCAGCCGACGCGGATTTTGCTTTCTGCGATCTCGCAACCGGCGAGCGATGGCGGTTGCGCCCAAATGCCGGGCCAATTCCCTGGTGGATTTTTGCCTCCGGCCGGCGGGTGCCGGGCACCGGCCCGCGCGATTATCTTGGCCTCCTGCGCCTTCTTGTTCCCGGCAAGGACGCCCCACTCGGCACAGTGATGCGCAGCAACGGATTGCTTTATGAGCGGCTGTGGCGGCCGTTTTTTCTCGCCGCCTTGAATACCGATCCTATCGAAGGCTCATCTCGTCTTGCGAGCGCCGTGGTGCGGGAAACGCTCGCCAAGGGAGGGCAAGCTTGCCGCCCCTTGGTCGCCATGCAAGGTCTGTCGGCGGCGTTCATCGAACCGGCGCTCACTTATCTCGTCACGCGCGGCGCCAAGTTTTTTTTCGAGCACAGGCTGCGCGCCATCGACTTTGCCGAAGGCCGGGCCAATGCCCTCGATTTCGGCGACGACATGCTGCCCCTCGGCGCGGCGGATAAAATCATTCTCGCGGTTCCGCCATCTGCCGCGAGGGACCTCGTGCCAGGCTTGCAAACGCCCGGGGCATACCGCGCGATCGTCAATGCGCATTTTAAAATCGCGCCACCTCAAGATTTCCCGCCCCTCATGGGCATTGTGAACGGCACCATCGAATGGCTGTTTGCGTTTCCAAGCAGGTTGTCGGTGACGATCAGCGGCGCCGACCGCCTCCTCGACATCGCCCGCGAAGAACTTGCCGAACGCATTTGGGCGGAAGTTGCAAAAGTGACACAGATTGAAAAGCCGCTTCCGACATGGCAGATCATTAAGGAAAAGCGGGCGACCTTCGCCGCGACGGTTGAGGAAAACGAGCGTCGTCCAGGCGCCGGAACGGCTTACGCCAATCTGTTGCTCGCGGGCGATTGGACGGCGACCGGCCTGCCTGCGACGATCGAAGGGGCGATCCGGTCCGGCCATCGGGCGGCCGGTATGGTCGTGGCATCGCAGTGAGACAAAGGGGCGGTCGGGGTGGAAGAAATGGATGGCGTCACGGAAGGTGCCGCCACGGCGGACTTGGGACTTGCTGTCCAGGCAGACCCGGAGCGTGCCCAAATCGAAGTGGCGATTTCCCGGGCAACGCAAGCGCTGTTGACCGCGCAGCGCGAGGACGGGCATTTCGTCTTCGAGCTGGAAGCCGATGTTTCGATCCCGGCCGAATATATTCTTTTTAAGCATTATCTCGGCGAGCCGGCCGATGCGGGGCTCGAAGCCAAGATCGCGGCCTTTATCCGGCGCCAGCAGGCGGCGCACGACGGCTGGCCGCTGTTCACCGATGGCGCCTTCAACATCTCCGGCAGCGTCAAGGCCTATTTTGCACTGAAGGCGGCTGGCGATAGCCCGGAGGCGGATCATATGCGGCGCGCCCGCGCCGCGATCCTGGCGCATGGGGGCGCGGCGAAAGCCAATGTTTTCACGCGCGCGCTTCTGGCGTTGTTCGGCGCGCTGCCTTGGCGCGGCGTGCCGGTCATGCCGGTCGAGATCTTGCTGTTGCCGCGCTGGTTTCCTTTCCACATGACCAAAGTCTCCTATTGGAGCCGCACGGTCATCACGCCGCTCGTGGTTGTGAACGCCTTGAAGCCACGTGCGCGAAATCCGCGCAATGTCACCATTGATGAACTCTTCGTCGAACCGCCGGACAGGGTTCGCCGTTGGCCCGGCGGGGCGCAACAGAAAGTTCCCTGGACGACGCTGTTTGGCGCACTGGACAAGGTTTTGCGCGGGGCGGAGCCTTATTTTCCCAAAAGCTTGCGGAAGCGGGCGATCGAGAAGGCGGTTGCCTTCGTCGAAGAAAGGTTGAACGGCGAGGACGGGCTCGGCGCGATCTTTCCCGCGATGACCTATTCGGCGATGATGTTCGACGCGCTGGGCTACCAAAGGCAAGACCCTAGGCTGATCCAAGTGTTGAACGCGATCGACAGACTGCTCGTCATCCAGGACGATGAGGCTTATTGCCAGCCTTGCGTCTCGCCGGTATGGGACACGGGGCTTGCCGCTCACGCGCTGATGGAGGCTGGCGGCGAAGCGATGGCGGCGCCTGTTCGCGCTGGTTTGGAATGGCTCGCGCCTCTGCAAATTACCGATGTCGCCGGCGATTGGGCGGTGCAAAAGCCGCATGTGCGGCCGG
>VDMG01000086.1 GCA_006514895.1 Beijerinckiaceae bacterium | reverse complement strand
CCACTCGGTAGGTCGCCGCGAATATCGTCGGCCAACCGAACGTGCTGTTGATATACAAATTGTATCCCAATTCGCTGAGGAAGAACTGATTATCGGCCGCCAGTTGACCGATGCGGATCGACGCCACGTCGTTGAACTTCTGTTCGACCCAAAGCTCGAACAGCCGCGTCGTTGGCCGCGCCTCGATGCTGTCTACGGTCGCAAAATTGAAAATATTGGACGTCGACAGGCGACCGCCGTGTATTTGATAAGCGTTGATGCGGAAACAGAGGCCTTCCAAGCTTACAATCTTTGCCAGATCAGCGTCGAGCACCATGTAAAGAATACCTTCGTAGACGGCGCCTTGTCTGACGCCACCCGTGGGATTGCCCAAGCCATCCCCAATATAATTCAATTGCAAATTGTAGCCGCGAGCGAGCAGCACCTTCTTGAAATCGTCCAGCGCCGAGGAGACGATCGTGGGCTGAGCGGTCGTTGGCGCCGCGGCGACCTCGCAATTAGGCGCCGACGTGTCCAGAGCAGCGTCATGTGCATGCGCAACGCCGTCCAAATAGGCCGCCCATCCGGCGAGGAGAAAGCTGCGAATCGCGATCTTGAGGGCGCGTGAGCGCGCATTCGTTACAAAGGAGCGGGACAGCATGGTGATCTCGCAGCAACGTGACACGTCACTGCGAACCAAAGTCCAGGCGCCTTCCGAAATTCAGGCGAGGCTCCTAGTCTCCACTGGGGCACCCCGCCCAATGTGTTCGCGCGTGACCACGGCTGATGGCAGGTCTCCTGGCGCACGGGTCTCTGCCTTGCGCCGCCTTCCCGGTTGCCCAGTGGCGTGATTGGCGCGCGGCTCGCCGCTTACAGTTGCGGGGGCAGCCACGGTATTGGCGGTAGGTAAGGCCGCACCGTGTTCCCTTTTGATCCCCGAAGGGAACCATCGTGGGCAAGATGCCATAATCCACGTCGGGGGGTCAAGGCAGCTTCTGACGCGGCCCCGCCACTGGCGCGTCACTCACAAGATCAGGAATCTACCCAAAGCCGAACCACGGCTAGGGTTCTGCTGTCCTGTGCTCACCGGCGATGTACTCGTCGACGCACGCACTGGCAGGAACGGCCGGCATGCTCTCGTCGGAATGTTGCGACAGTCTGTGTTCGGGCGACTTGCCGGATACGAGGATGTGAATGACGCAGAACGCCTGCGTAATGATCCCGCGATGCGTTGGATTGTTGGCGCCAAGGCGGCTTTGGGCGCAGCGGCATCGCCGAGCCAAATGGGACGCTTCGAGACGTGTTGGCTGACGGCGGAAAAGAACCTTTCGGCGCTCGCCAATCTTTCCGGCCAATGGATCGATGGCCGTCCATGGTTGTCGTCCGCCGAGAGGTATCGTACTCGATATGGTTTCGAGCGTGAGCCCGACACATGGCGAGCAGGAGATGAGCATCTGGAACGGCCATTATGCCTGCACCTGCTACCATCCGTTGTTCCTGTTCAACCAGTTCGGCGACCTCGAACGGTGCGCGCTTCGTCCCGGCAACGTCCACAGCGCTGATGGCTGGGATGAGGTTCTTAAGCCGGTCATGGCGCGCTATCGCGGCAAGGTCTCGCGCATTTATTTCCGGGCCGACGCGGCTTTGCCAATCCCGAGGTCTACGAGTTCCTCGAAGCCGAACGGATCAAATACGCCATACGTCTGCCGACAAACCGCATGAGCGGCGCCGCGATCAGAGCCCTTCTCGAAAATCGCCTGAAGGCTCGCAAGTCACCGCTGAAGCCCGGCGAGTTCTATTGCTTCCGGTGGCCGAGAGCCGAAGTCCCCGGCCCGGCCTGGCTGGCGGCGAAGAGCCCCGATCTGCGCGTCGAAGCACAAGTTCCAGACGATCCGCAGCCGCTCGGAATCGGGTTCGGGAAGAATGAGCCGGCGCTGTTGGCGGCCGTGAACGGCGCGTTGGTGGCGATGCAGCGGGATCGGAGCATGGACCGGCTCAAGAACAAGTGGGGGGTTCCGTGACCGGCCCTTAGGCGGTCTTGTGGATACAAGGGCGATACGCCGGCGGAAATGATGAGTGGTTTACCTCGCAAGAGCATATCGAGCTAGCCCGCAAGGTGCTCGGAGAAATTGATCTTATCCGGCCAGCCATCCCGTCGCGCAAGAGCGGGTGAAGGCGTTTTTGCACGCCTTGCCCAAGCGTGCCCGGCGTCGCGCGCTTCAGCCTGGACCATTTTTACGGGCTTCGGCCCGGCGGCCAGGGTGCCCGCAGAAAATCCATTGCTTCGCGCAATATCGGACCTTGTTTTCAATGACTTACGAGGGGCTGATTTAACCGCGCAAAAGGATTCCCATTAGCGCGGGCCTCCCTTCTTCATGGCCACCACGTTGCCACCCTTGTCCCCAGCCATCGCGGCGGCAATGGTGTTGCCGATTGTATCAACTGCGCGACGTAGCGGGTCGGCGTCGAGATGCGCGTAACGATGCGTGGTCGCGGCTTGCGAGTGGCCCAAGAGCTTTGGCAGGCCCATGCCACCGCCGACGCCGACCGAAGCAAAGCTGTGCCGAAAGTCGTGCAGCCGAGACGGCGGCTTGCCATCGCCACCATCAAGGCCAGCGAGTTCCCGAATGCGGTGCCACTGTTTGGTGATGTCCGGCCGAGGCGCATCCGGATCCGGGCCAGCGATGACATACGGCCCAAGACGCGAAAGCTCGGAAAGAATTGCCAGCGCTGGAGCGTTGAGTATCACCGACTTCCTGCCGGTCTTGCTGTCGGTAAGATTAAGCACCCCGCGCTCAAAATCGACTTCCGACCATTTCAGGTTCAAGATTTCGCTTCGACTGCAACCAGTAAAAAGCAGAAGCCGGATTGCAGCAATGACAAAAGGGGACACCTCGATCTGTTGGCGTTCTGCCTTCGCCCGGTGCTTGGCTCGCGACGCATCAAGATCGGGGGTGAGCTTCCAATTGAGCCCATGCTGCTCTACGTCGCGCAACGTGTCCGCTAGCCGTCCGATCTCCTCAATAGTCAGAAACTGTTCTTTCTTCTCCGTCTTGTGCCGCGTCACTGCGTTCCGAGCAGGATTGAAGCCCTTTGTAACCGCACCGACCTCCCCAGCATAGCGGTACATGCTGGACAGCGTAACCAACATGTTGTTGGCGGAGGTTGGCGTTGCCTTCCCAATTCTCCTGTGCAAGCGCGCGATGTCCGCGCACGTCACCGCGTCCAGTTTGAACGCCCAATCGCCGGGACGACCAATCTGCGGAGGCTGGCATAGAGCCGTTTGGTGTGTGGCTTAATGCTCGGTGGCGAAGCGGCCTCTTCGAGAAACTGCTTGGCGAATTCAGCAACCGTTGGGATTTCACGGCTAGCGGCCCGCGCGCCGGCGGGATCCTCGCCTAGATGGACCCGCGCCAGAATTTCCTTCGCTCGCGACCGCGCCGTTTCGGGAGTGATCGGTCGCGACCTCTATCTTCATTCTGCGCTTAGAGACCTTCCGGCCACCGGCGCCCGGTCGATACTCCACAATCCAGGTCTTCCTGCCGGAAGGCATGACCTGCAGCCCGAAGCCAGTCAAATCTTCATCGTAATTGATGTACGGCCGAGGCCCCGGCTTGAACGAATCGATCGTCCGTTTGGAAAGACGAGCAACTGCCATCTGGAACCTCTCCGAGATTTGTCGCCACCGTGTCGCCACCGCCGAGTGGCACAAAGGAAATCAACGGTCACGCAAAGTAGCGCAAAACCGGCATAAAATCAAGGTTTTGGAATAACTAGAAAACAACAGGCAACGTCGGAAAATTCATGAATTTAGCTTCCCAAGCTGCATACGAGGGTTCGATTCCCTTCGCCCGCTCCATCCGCATCAATAGCGGACCCGCACATAGTCACCGGGCGCATCGCAGATCGGCAACAGAGCTCCTTCGCCCGGCACCCGAGCCGGCACTTCCTTGCGCGATTGGCGCTTGATCCATTTGATCCAATCGACCCACCAGCTTCCTGGGTTCTCGTGTGCGCCTTCAAGCCAATCCTCGAACTCGCCGGCCGGTGCCTTGCCGCGCCAATATTGATATTTCGGCTTGCCGGCCGGATTGACGACTCCTGCGATGTGGCCGGAACCGGCGAGCACAAAGCGGACCTTGCCGCCAAGAAGTTTGGCGCCGATGAAGACCGACTTCGCCGGGGCGATATGATCCTCGCGCGTCGCCAAATGATAAACGGGTAAGGTGATTTTCGATAGATCGAGGGTCTTTCCGCCCAACTTCGCCTTGCCCTTCGCGAGCCTGTTCTCAAGATAGCATTGGCGGAGATAGTTGAGATGGTTGGCGGCGGTCATTCTTGTCGCATCCGAGTTCCAAGCCAACAGATCGAAAGCAAGGGGCGGTTTGCCTTTCAGGTAATTATTGACGACAAAGGACCAAATGAGATCCTCCGGCCGGAGCATGTTGAAGGCCGAAGCCATTCCCGTTGCCTCGAGATAGCCGGTTGCCGACATTTTTTTTTCGAGGGCGCGCAGCCGGTCTTCATCAACGAACACCCTAAGGTCGCCAGCCTGGCTGAAATCGGTCTGAGTCGTGAAGAATGACGCGCTCGTGATTCGGTCGTCGCCGGTTTGCGCCATATAGGCGAGAGTCATGGCAAGCAGGGTGCCACCGATGCAATAGCCGATCGCGGTTACCTTGGACTCCCCGGTTGCTTTTTCGATTGCATCAAGCGCGGCAAAAATGCCTTCCCTCATGTAGGCTTCGAATCCCTTGTCGCGATGGCGCGTGTCGGGGTTGACCCAGGAGATGATGAAGACCGTGAGGCCTTGTTCCATCGCGAAGCGGACGAAGCTTTTTTCAGGATTGAGGTCGAGAATGTAGAATTTGTTGATCCAGGGAGGAATGATCAGCAAAGGCCTCTTGAGAACCGTATCCGTTGCCGGCGCATATTGAATAAGCTCCATGAGATCATTGTGAAAGATGACCTTTCCCGGTGTCGCAGCGATATTGACGCCGAGTTCGAATTTGGAGGTATCGCACTGGGTAATTTTGAGCGTGCCTTGGCCTGCCTCCATGTCCTTCGCCAAAAGCTCGGCACCACGGGCGAGATTCTCGCCGCTCGTCGCCCAGGTTTCCTTGATGAGCTCGGGATTGGTGGCGAGAAAATTCGACGGCGAGAGAGCGCTCGTCAGCTGCCGCAGGTAGAACCTTGCCTTGTCGCGGGTATGCGGATCGACGTCGCCCGAACGCTGGACAAGATCTTGCGCCCAATTTGAAATGATGGCATGGGCCTGACGCAGGAAATCGAAAAATGGACTTTCCCGCCATTCCGGGGCGGCAAATCTCTTGTCCGAAGGGTCAAAGGGGACGAACGGCTTGCTCCGTTTGCCGGCCATCCGGCGCAAGCTATGGGCCCAAAGCGCAAGGAACTTAACCGTCAAGGAGGTCTGCGCTTCGAGAGTTCGGGCCGGATCGCTCAACCAATGTTCGGCGATGCGGCTGATCGAACGAAATGCATCGGTCAGTTCGCCGGAAACATCGGTCGCGCCGCCGCTTTCCGCAGGTGCGAAATAGGCGGCGAGCACTCTCCCCGCCTGTTCCACGAAACGCGCCAAATTGACAGATAAGCGCTCGAAATCGGGTCCTGCCGCGCCTTGGTTTTCTTGCGAAGCATTTGGCGCTTTTCGGGCTGGAGCGGCGGCTGCTCGGAGATCTCTCGCCACGCCGCGCGCCGAGGCTTTGCTATCAGGACTGGCAGCCGCCACGGATGGCTTTTTACGCTTTGGCGCGGCGGTTCTTAGGGAAGCGGTTGCCTTGGCCCCTTCGTCGCTCTCAGCCTTTGGCGGGGTGAGTTTGTGCTCGACGCTCCTGGCCTCCATGCCCGTGTTTTTTGTGGCGCTCATTGAATTTTCCGCGGTTTCATACGGACCAGGCAGGAGAGAAGAGGCGAATGATACGACGTTCTGCCTTTACGAACAGCCAAGTTCTCTTGCGATAACGCAAAAGTCACTTGTAGAGCGGGATGAGGAAAAGTGGAAACCGGTTTTCCGCCCGCATCCTGCTCCAGGATTGCAAAATCCATTCTTCCATATCGTTTTGTCGCGGTTCCGACACAATAGGCTTGGATTGTGCCGGTAGGCAACCAAACAAAGCTCTTGTGCTGGCACGCTGAAATGAAACGGAACCTGCTTCGTTACCCTCGCGCCCGGAAGGGGCTGGCGGCGGCGCTTGCCGGGATTTGTCTCGCGGTTGCCCCGTTTGCGCATGCGCAGCAAGCAAAGACGGGCGGCTCGCCGCTTGACACTTTGATGAGCACGAAACTATGGGCCGACGTTCCCGAAGCGAAAGATTTCGTGCGCGAAACGCGGCCGCCGCCGGACAGTCTCGCCTATCAGCCAGTGACCGGAACCGATCCCGAACGGCCGAAGCCCAGAAGCAAGGCGGAGCTCCAGGCTTTGGAGGGCGAACTTGAGAAAGCGGGCGCGCAGACTGAGAGGAATGCGCGAAAACGCCTCGGCATAAAAAAGGCCGCTTCCGCCGCTTCCCAGACAGTCCGGCACAACTAGAGCATTGTCAAGCGAAGTTGATACCGGTTCGCGTCAAGAAAATGCGATAAAATAAAGATCTAGAGCTGCTTTCAGATTCCGCCGCCGCGCGATCCGGCGGCATGGACCGCTCGCCGCTGCCATGACATCTGCTACGACATCGGCGGAAGGCGCGTTCAGCCAATCAACCCGGCCAAATTCCGGAAGACCGCGCCGTTTTGCGCTTCCGGACCCTGCCGCCGCAGGCCAAGCAAAGGGACACCTGTGAAATTGGCGAGCGTCGCCAAGGTTGCTTCAAAGGGCACGGGGGAATCTTTAGTCTCGCTGACGACCAAGGCACGAAGATCAAGCGTATGGCGCAAGATCACATCCTGGGCGCAAAGCACATGGCTGAGCGTCCCAAGATAGCTGCCGGCGACGAGAATCACCGGCAGATGGAGCGCAATCATCAAGTCGAGCACGGTGTGGCGCTTGCCGAGCGGGACCATGACGCCGCCGATTCCTTCGATCAAAAGCGTGCCGCTGTTTGCAGCGATTGCCGCGCGGCAAAAATCGGCGGCCTCCTCAAAATCAATCGCTCTGTTTTCTGCCCGCGCGGCCATGTCCGGCGAAAGGGGGGCACGAAAGCGCCATGGCGAGATTGCCTGGAGTTCCTCCAGGTTGACTTTCCGGCCTAGCGCCTCAAGAAGCAAGGCCGGATCGCTGCCCGACGGCAGCACCGAATCGAAGCCGCTTACCACAGGCTTCAAGGCGTCGACCGGTTGTCTTAGCTCACGGAAGCAACGGATAAGGCCTGTAGCGACAAAAGTCTTGCCAACTCCGGTCCCGGTGCCGGTTATGAAGACGGCGGACATTGAGTTTCCTGAAGCGCTTTCATAGTCGCAGGCGCGGGCGAACTCGCGATTAGGGCACGCACGGCCTCGGCGAGGCGGGCGACCTCTTCGTCGGGGTGCATGGCTGTGAAGGCGAAGCGCAACCGCGCCGTGCCAGCGGGCACCGTCGGCGGACGGATAGGCGTCACCAGAAAGCCTTCCTCCGCCAGTTTGTTTGACGCGTGCAATGCCGCTTCCGGCTCACCGACGATCAGCGGGACAATCGGGCTTTGCGCCTCGGGAAGTCCAAGGCGAGAGGTGAAGGCGCGCG
Source organism: Beijerinckiaceae bacterium (assembly GCA_006514895.1). GTDB lineage: Bacteria > Pseudomonadota > Alphaproteobacteria > Rhizobiales > Beijerinckiaceae > Methylocapsa. The sequence continues at coordinate 1,281 of VDMG01000086.1, read as the reverse complement.
CCTTGGCGAGCGGTTTCATTGTCAGTTCAGGCTCGCTTTCGATGATCGCCAAGGCGGCGATCGCCGCCGCCACTATCATGGGCGGCAAAGCGGTCGAATAAATCAAAGTGCGGGCGCGGGTTTTCATCAAATCGATTACGGGCCGCGAAGCGCATAAATATCCGCCATAGCCGCCGATTGCCTTGGACAAGGTTCCCATTTGCAACGGGACTTGCCCGCTTGCACCGGCGGCGAAAGCCGAGCCACGCCCCCCGCCGATCACGCCGAGGCCGTGCGCGTCGTCAGTCATGACCCACGTGTCATAGGCGCGGCAGAGCGCCGCAAGTTCTTCGACGGGGGCAAGATCGCCGTCCATGGAAAAAACCCCGTCGGTGACGAGCAGGGCATGGCGAAAGTGCAAGCGTTTTTCGGCGAGCAAAGCCCGCGCGTGGGCAACGTCATTGTGGCGGAAGACCAGCGTTTGCGCGGCCGACAATTTTGTTCCGGCCCATAGGCAGGCGTGCGCGAGTTCGTCGATCAAAACCAGATCCTGCGCGCCCGCCAGCACGGGAATGATGCCGCTATTGGCAAGATAGCCGGACCCGAACACACAGGCGGCTTCGGTTCCCTTGAGCCCCGCGAGCCGCGACTCGAGCTCGCGAAACAAAGGATGATTGCCGGTCACAAGCCGCGAAGCGCCGGCGCCCACGCCATGTTGGCCGATCGCGGCGATGGCGGCTGCCTTGAGTGCGGGATGACTGGAAAGGTTCAGATAGTCATTGCAGGAGAATGACAATAGGCGGCGGCCCCCGCGATTAACCCATGGGCCACCCTCGCGCAGGCACTCGGCGAGGGTGCGCCGCAAAAGGGCGCGATCGAGCTCCTCCAATTTGCGGCAAGCAAAGTCGTCCAGGGACCTCATCGGCATTTGACTCTTGTTGGCGCGGATAGCATGAGCCCTCGCGTCATGATTTCAAGGATCGTTTCTCGATGAGAGGAGCGAGGCCGGCGAATGGCGGCCACCCTGCCGATGCTTGTCAGAAATTGGACACTTTGGGGGCTTATGAGCAGACGAAGACGGCCACAAGGCCTATTTTGGTCCGGTGCGGCCAAGCTTCGCGGGCACGCCCCTCAACCCATTCACCACATGCCGTTCGAGGCGCGTGCGGCGCATCAGCAGTTTCCCTTTCACGAAGAATGATCCGATGTTACTATGATTCCTTGGAATAGCTGTCTTGAAGCGGCTGTGCCAGCCAATGTTACGGAGAAGCAAATGCGGCGTCTATCGACTTTAGCTCTGGC
>VDMG01000082.1 GCA_006514895.1 Beijerinckiaceae bacterium | reverse complement strand
CGTCGGACCAGTCCACACGATCGTGCATGCCCGCTATTGCCACAATCCTGGCCTGGCGTCTAGTTTGTTACCCAACCGCATACCCAGCCGACAGACATAAGCCTTGCATTATATGTTAGCCAATTGATTTTATTGGCAGGAGAGGAGGGACTCGAACCCCCAACCCCCGGTTTTGGAGACCGGTGCTCTAACCAATTGAGCTACACTCCTCCGCGCGCGCGTTTTTAGCGTGAACAACCGTGCCAACGCAAGGGCGAGCACCCAGACTCCGGCCGAACGGCGAAGTCGTCTGTGGGACGCCGCTGAGGAAGACTTTTGCAGCGTGTTCAATCGTAGCGCAAAGTCGCGAACATTCCCGCGTGCTGATGGTACAAGAGGTGGCAATGAAAAGCCCACCATCCCGGATTGTCGGCATCGAAAGCCACGATCACGGTGGTTTTTGGAGGCACCAGCACGGTATCGCGCACGGCGCAGGCAAAACGAACGCCGTCGATCGAGACAATTTGGAAAGAATGACCATGCAGATGCATGGGATGCGGCATCATGGTTTGATTGGCGAGCACAAGCTCCACTCTTTCGCCCTCGACGACGCTTAGGGGCGGGACGTCCTTGTTCCAAGCCACATTGTTGAGGGACCATTGGTAGCCTTGCATCGCTCCGGTCAAATTTATCACAAGCGTCCGGTCCGCTTTTCGGTCCGCCAAGGGCTCCACGGCTCTCAGCGAGCGCTCAAGGCTGAGAGTGAGCGGGGGCGATACCGCGTCTGCCATGCCGGAAATGCGCCCCGCATGTCCCTCTCCAGCAAGGAGCACGATGCCGGTCTGCCTGCGCTCGCCTTCCAGCACCGCAAGCACGGGGTAGGCGGCGGCAGTTTTTGGAATCTGTAGTTCAATGTCCAGCCGCTGCGCGACGGCGATCGGAAACGTGCGACCGTGCACCGGCAGCACAGGGATCCCATCCACGGCGACGAGAGTGCCATCGAGCTCGCCGAGATCGATATGGTAAGCGCTCATCGAGGAGCTGTTGACGATACGCACCCGCACGCGGCCGCCGGGTTCGACCTTTGTCACTTCGGGATCGGCGAGGGTGCGGCCATTGGCCAGAAAAGCGTCATATCGAACATCATTCAAATCCGGCTTGCTCTTCATGGCCGCCATTGCCATGCCCGGCATGTCCATTTTGGGGGGCCGGCGCGTTTGGAGATCGGCAAAAATCTTCTCCGGCGGCGTGAAACTGAAATCGGCGAGCTCGAGGATGATGTCCTGCTCGCCGGATTTCTCGCCGCCGTCCCTGATGATCAGCGGCGCCGAAAGCAAAAGCTGCTCCTGAAATCCATAATGCGAATGCATCCAATAGGTGCCGCCGACGCGCAGCGGGAAATCATACTCGGCATTGCCCCCCGGCGGAATCGCTGGCCCGGAAACATCCGGGACGCCATCTTGCCGCCAGGGCGGCGTCAGGCCGTGCCAGTGAATGAGGCTCGGCTCTTCGATATGGTTTTCGACCCGGACGCGAAACGGCTTGCCGACGTCGGTGGTGATCCCGAAGGTTCCGTCCGGATGGCGGATGCCAAGCACGGAAGCGGGCTTGCCGTTCACTTCGATGTCGCGGCGCTCGATCCGCAGCACCGTCGGTGCGGTGTGGCTCGTCTGCGCACGCACCTGCGACGCCGCGCCAACCGCAAGAGTTCCAGCAAGAAAGTGACGGCGCGACAGCATGAAAAAGCCCCAATTCGCGGAAGCAAGGGCCGCTCGATTTCCCAACAGGCAAGACTAATCGGCCTTCACTTACCGAGCAAGTAGCTCGGAGGAGGAACGCTGCCGGGAAATTTGCCTCGCAATATGCGCGATTCTCTGGGGCCGGATGCGGGCCGATATCAGATAAACGAGTTGGCGCTTGGCGTGCTCCCCGTCTTTTGTGTCCCCGCGAAACGCGGCGCTGTTCACCAGCTCCAAGACTGCTTCTTCAGAATTTCATGTTGACGTTTCGTCTCGGCGTTGGCCCCGACGTCGACGACCGCCTTGTCTATTTGTGCCTCGTGAACGCGGTGTTGGCCATACCAGACGCCAAACGCGAGAGCGACGGCACCCGCGGTTCCGAGAGCCGCCCGTTTGATCCTGATTTTTTCCATTTTGATTCGTTGCGCATTCGTTGCGCCAGCCCGTCCTGGTACCGCCGAATATTCAGGCTATCAGGCCTTCGACGCCGCCGCAATGGCGTTCTTTCTCCCTGGCTGAGCTTGGCGCTCGCGCAAAACCTCGACACCTTTGGCGGCTCTCTATTGCGGGTTTTCCAGACTAAAGGTTTCGGAGGTCTCGTCGTAGGCGAAGAGTTCGCCATAGCGGCCCCAGTTCACCACGCTCTTCAGGGTCCGATCGGCATAATCCTCGGACATGTAATCCTCAAGCTCCTCCAAAAAGCGGACCGCGCGGGCGGTATGGGTGGGCCGCTCGTCGAGGACCAGTTTTATCCGCGCGGCCAGCGGCAAATAAGCCAGGAGATGATCGCCGAAGAGCTTTTTGCGCACATCGACATCCGCCTCGGCAAAGTGCTGTCCGGCCAGCGTCAATTTAATGTCGCCTTCCTCGATCTCGGCGAAACGAAGCAATTGCAAAGTTTCGGCAACCGGGAAAAGTTCGTCGACTTCCATCTGCAGACTGTCGGCGAGCGCCGGCAGATCGGCGCGGCCCATATAGGGTTCGGCGGCGATTTCCTCGATCATGCCGGCTAGCGTATTGGTCGAAACGCGCGGCAGAGTCATGCCGAAGCCGAGACCCGGGAAGGCGCCGTCGCGGCCGGGCGACACTGGCGCTTGCGGTTTGGTCATCAGCGCATAGATCCTGTCCACCAATTGGCGGAACTCGGGATCGAGCCGGTTGCGCGGATGATGCAGCTTGACCCCAATTTCGGCGGCGATGCGGCCGGGATTGCTGGACAGCACGACGATGCGGTCGCACATCAGTACCGCCTCTTCGATGTTGTGGGTGACCATGAGGATGCTCTTGATCGGCATGCGTCCCTCGACCCAGAGGTCGAGAAGATCGGTGCGCAGGGTTTCCGCGGTAAGCACGTCGAGGGCCGAAAAAGGCTCGTCCATCAACAGAATATTGGGGTGGACGACAAGCGCCCTCGCGAAACCGACGCGCTGGCGCATGCCGCCAGATAGCTCCTTAGGAAAGGCGGATTCGAAACCGTCGAGGCCGATGAGATCGATCGCTTTCAACGCGCGCCTCCGGGCTTCGTCCTTGCTGATCTGTTTTGCCCGCAGGCCAAGCTCGACATTGGCGAGCACGGTGAGCCAGGGAAACAGCGCGAAGCTCTGAAACACCATGGCGACGCCGTCGACCGGACCGCGCACCGGCTGGCCCAGATAGCTTACCTCGCCGCCGGAGGGGAAAACGAGCCCGGAGACGATCCGCAGGAGCGAGGATTTGCCGCAGCCGGAGCGCCCCAAGAGGCCGACGATTTCATTTTCCTTGAGATTGAGCGAAACATCGTCGAGGACGGCCGGCCCTAGCTCGCCGGACCCGGTCTGATAGCGCTGAGAAATGTTCCTGACTTCGAGCAGGAGCTGCTTGCTGGCAAATGATGTCCGCGCTGTGATGTCTTGCATGACTCACCTCAATCGAGCCGCAGCCGCCTTTCGGCCAAACCGTAAAGCGGGCGCCATAGAAGGCGGTTGAACATAATGACAAAGATCGACATTACTGCGACACCCAGTACGATTTTCGGATAATCGCCGTCCGCCGTCGCCTTGGCGATATAGGCGCCGATCCCATGCGCCGCCACCGTGTCGTTGCCCCATTTCACATATTCCGCGACGATCGCCGCGTTCCACGATCCGCCCGAAGCGGTCAGCGCTCCCGTCACGTAATAGGGGAAAATGGCGGGGATGATCACGTTCTTCCACCAATTCCAGCCGCGAATACGAAAATTCGACACCGCCTCCTTGAGATCGTTTGGAAATGCCGAGGCGCCAGCGATGACATTGAAAAGAATGTACCATTGGGTGCCGAAGATGATCAGAAAGCTAAGCCAAATGTCGGGGTTCAGGGAAAACTTGAGAATCAGAACGACGGCGACGGGAAAGACCACATTCGCCGGAAAGGCCGCCAGGAATTGCGCGAGGGGCTGCACTTTTTCCGCGACGGCGGGCCGTAGACCGATCCAGACGCCCACCGGCACCCAGACCACGGTCGCAAGCGCCATGAGCAGGATCACGCGCACCATCGTGAAGATTGTATAGAGCACGCTTTGCCGGACATCGCTCCAACTGAGCTCTTGGCGGATATAGTCGATGATGAGCCACCCCGCCCAAATCGTGGCGAGACCGACCAAGGCGACCCACACAATATCGATCAAGCGGCTGAGTGCGGGGCTTTGCGGCACGGAGGCGGAAGTGCGAACCGGCAATTCCATGCGCAGGAGTGCGATGGCGTGAAACAGCTCAGCCGGACCGTGCATCAAGACGCGCATCCAATGAGTCCTCGCGAAGACTTGCGCCACCAAGGACTTTTCCTGGGTCTGCCCGGCCGAGAGCTCGACCCGGAATCGCGCGCCGAAGGCAACCAGCGGCCGGAACAGCAATTGGTCGTAGGCGATGATGACGGCAAGCATGGTGATGATGGCCGCGAAGACCGCGTCGATGCGCTTTTCCTCGATGGCGACGGCAAGGTAAGAGCCGATGCCCGGCAATTTGATCGTCGTGTCGCCGACCGCGATCGCTTCGGACGCGACCACGAAAAACCAGCCTCCCGACATCGACATCATCATATTCCAGATGAGCCCGGGCATCGCGAACGGCGTTTCAAGCTGCCAGAACCGCTGCCACCACGAGAGCCCGAAACCCCGCGCGACTTCGATCAGATCGCGCGGCACGCTGCGCAGCGATTGATAGAAGGAAAAGGCCATGTTCCAGGCCTGCGAGGTGAAAATCGCGAAGACCGCCGCGCATTCGGCGCCCAAGATCGAACCAGGGAAAAGCCCGAGAAAGAAAGTGACCGTGAACGACAGGAAACCGAGGATCGGCACCGATTGCAGCACATCGAGCAATGGGATGAGGACAAGCGCCGCGCGCCGGCTTTTGGCGGCAAGCGTCGCATAGACGAAGGTGAAGACCAGCGAGGCGGCGATGGCGGCGAACATGCGCAACGCCGTGCGCAGGGCGTAATAGGGCAGCAGCTTATACTCGAGCGAAACGGCCGTCGATTCGGGCGCCGACAGGGGCAGACTCAGCCCGTGCGAAGCGCGCGTGATCGCGATGAAGACGGCAAAGATGAACGCGAACGCAAACAGATCATATTGGTTGGGAAGCGCCTTGCGGCCAAGCGAGGTGAAGGCAACGAAGCGGGACAGCATGGCGGCCTTTCACGGATTGGGTGAGCGCGGGCTGGAGCGGAAATGAATTGGAGAGCGTGGCGTGGAAAAGCGTGGAAGAGACTGCTTCCGGCCGGCAGGACGGAGCGGCAGCCTGTTCCTCGTCTGGCCAATTTATGTCAATGCAATCATCAGAGGCAAATATTTCGCATCTTTATGACGATTAAAAGAACGGAAAATTGAACAAAACTATCGAACGCAGCTATAGGCCTTCATTCTGGCGTCAGCAAAACGGTACCAATGATGCCGCCGGGATCGTCGTTTGGGTTTTGACAATTTGTTTAGTTTGGTTTGGAAGCTACGCCGGAAGAAAATAAAACATCTCGACTCTTTAGGAAGAATATCAGGGACATTGCCGCAAATCCTGTTAAATCCCCATAGGATCTATGTTCGGTGACTTGGGCAACGAGAAAATAGCCGATAATATAGGGCAATGGTCCGATGTCCACGCCCTCACATCTCCGCCAAAGGAGCGCATTGGGGGGCGTCGTCACGTTCGTGGTCTCAACGGATCGGCACGGTCTCTGTGCCGTACATCTAAATTTGAAACCCGATGGAGCGCATCAACAGAACGCCAGCCGTTTTTTTGACTTTTTAACGACATATTACGGATTATGGAATAATTAGACGCTGTCATAGGCTAGCTTTACATCGATGCGATATTTTCCTCGTTGGTTGTTTGTCCTCGGCTCGTTTTCGTGGCTTGGCCTTGCGCTGCTGGCTGGCGGCTGCGCGGGTGGCGTTGGCGGCGACGATATCTTTCCGGCCCCGTCGGACTATGAGGTTAGCGGCATCGATGTTTCCCGGTATCAGGGCGATATTGATTGGAACAGCGTGCGCGCCTCTGGCGTTCGCTTCGCCTATATCAAGGCGACCGAGGGCGGCGACCGCGTCGACGAGAAATTCGCCCAAAATTGGGCCTCGGCGAAAGCTGCTGGCCTCCCGCGCGGCGCCTATCATTTTGCCTATTGGTGCAGGCCCATGGAGGAACAAGCGGCTTGGTTTACCGCGCATGTGCCCAACGATCCGGACGCCTTGCCGCCGGTGCTCGATGTCGAATGGAACGGGCAATCGCGGACCTGCCCAAAGCGCATCCCGCGCGAAGCCGCCATAGCCCAGATGAAAATCATGCTCGCCGCGATGGAACGCGCCTATGGGAAAAAGCCGCTGATCTATACGTCCATCGATTTCCATCGCGACGTCATGCAAGGGGAATTTTCCGATTACCCGATCTGGGTTCGTAGTGTGAAATACTATCCGTCAGTCAAATACGGCAATCGCCATTGGCATTTCTGGCAGCATACCGCCGAGGGCCATGTCCCCGGCATCCGTGGTTATGTCGATCGCAATGCCTTCAACGGTTCAATCAAGGACTGGCAAGCCTGGCTTGAGGAAATCAAGGCCCCGACTCGCGCGGCGCTTGCCCTCATACAAGGCTAGCCGCAGCGCGGGATGATGCCTTAACCGCTCTTGGCCGGCAGCTTTTTTCGACGATTGAAATCCCAAATATAAATCCCGAATCCAACGACCAGAATAATGCCAGCAAGCGCGAAAACGAGGACCCATCGGCGCGTCTCTTGCCCGACGGTGACGGTAAGCTTGCCGGACATGGTCATATCCTTGCCGTCGCTGACCGTCACGAGCACGGCATATTTGCCCGGCTTGTCAAAATTGGCGGGCAAGGTGACAACGCCCGTCGGATAATTCTTCGGCGGCAAATAGGCGAGCGTTTCGGAATCGAGATGGGCCGCGGCCGCTGGATCGGCTTCCGCGCTTCTAACGATACGGACCTCCGCCGTCAAATCGCGCAGTTCTTTCGAAGCCGCAGTGAGCGTAACAACAGTCGGTCCAGGGTAGGGGAGGTCCGGGCATGTATCTTCCGTTGCGCCGGATTGATAAACCGACACTTGCATTTCGTGCAGGCCGGCCATCAGCATGCAGCCCATGTTCATGTTCATATCCATGAAGCTTGAATCTTGGGCCTGCGCCCGCGCCACAAGGATGGCAATTGCCAAGATCGAGGCTGCCGCCAGCCGGCCAATCCCAAACATAAGTGTATTTCCTCCCAATTATTGGACCGCCACGTGCGGCGCGTTGTACTGAAAGGTGGAAGCTTTGCCAATTGCGCAATTTACAATTGCGCGAACTGGGCCAGGACTTTTTCGGTGATCATGCGCGCGATCGGGATCGCCGATGTCGCGGCGGGCGAGGGCGCATTGCACACATGCAGCATCCTGGCGGTTTCCGCGAAGAGAAAATCATGGACAAGGGTTCCGTCGCGCAACACCGCCTGGGCGCGTATCCCTGCGACCCCCGGTTCGAGATCGCCGAGCGTCAAGCTTGGGCAGTATTTGCGGCATTGGGCGAGGTAGGTTTGTTTCCACAAGGAGTTTCGCATCTCCTCGATACCCGCTGCGAAATGCGTTCCGATGACTCTCCAAAAACCCGGAAACGCCATGTAGTCGAGGACATCGCGGGGGTTGACGGAGAATTTCCCATAGCCTTCACGGGCAAATCCAAGCACCGCGTTGGGGCCGGCGATGATTCTTCCATCAATTGTCTTGGTGAGATGAATCCCCACAAAAGGAAGACTTGGATCCGGAATAGGATAAATCAGACGGTTGATCAATCCCGTTCGTGATTTTGGCAAGGTATAGAATTCACCGCGAAACGGCACGATCCGGTGGTTGATCCTCAAGTTTGCCAATTTGGCGAGACGGTCGGACTGAAGTCCCGCGCAAACGATCAAGGACCGCGCGCGCCAGCTTTGCTGGGCGGTCGAAATTTCGACGCCCCGGGGGTCTTCTCGAATGGCAATGATTTCGGCGCCGAGATGCAAATCGGCTCCCTCGGCCGTGACGATCCTCGCAAACGCCGCGGCGACCAATTTGTAATCGACGATCCCCGTTGAAGGAACTAGCAGTGCGGCGACGCCAGTGACATTGGGTTCAAGCCGCGTGAGCCCGGCGTGATCGATCCGCTCGGCCGCGATGCCGTTTTGCTTGGCGCGCTCGAACAAAGCCTCCATCTGAAGGTGCTCGCGCTCATTGGTGGCGACGAGAAGCTTGCCGCAATTTTCAAATTTGATGCCTTGTTCCGCACAAAAAGCCTTTGTCGCGGCAGCGCCTTCGCGGCAAAACCTCGCCTTCAAACTTCCCGGCACATAATAGATGCCGGCGTGGATGACGCCGCTGTTGTGCCCGGTTTGGTGGCTGGCTACGGCGTTTTCCTTTTCGATAACGACAATGGAAGAGGAAGGCCGCGCGCGCAAAATCTCGCGGGCGGCTGCGAGGCCCACGATTCCAGCGCCTATAATTGCAAAATCGTAGGTCATGCAATCGCCAAAACTGCCGGTAAACGCATCGCTGTTGGGATCAACCGGGAGCTCCAGAACCGGCTTTGGCCGCGGCTTCGAAAGACTGACGGAATTTTGAAAGTTCCGCCGGGTCGATGTCCGAGATGGCCCAATATTCGGTGCGGCCGTCGCGCCAGACCTCTACGGAATAGCCATCGGCATTGAATGCCGATTTGGATGGCGCGGCTTGCGCGGGCAGGGCCGTCAGACTGATAAAATGCTCATTGCGCCGGTAGATCAGAACGGGCGCGGGCGCGCCCGCGATGAC
>VDMG01000274.1 GCA_006514895.1 Beijerinckiaceae bacterium | reverse complement strand
GGCGATACGCCCGCCGAGTTCGAAAGCAATGAGTTGCGCAAGGAAAAGGTTCTTGCGCCGAAGACAACATCGATCCTTGTGTTCCGGACCCTCGACCCCGGCGAATATCCTTTTTTTGACGATTTTCATCCCGATGCGCCGCAAGCGGTGCTGATTGCGAAATGAGCCATGTCCAAGGGGTTTGCCAAGAAATTTGGAGAGCGATTTGGAGAGCGGATTTCATGACGGCGATTCCGGTTTCGTCTGAGCCGCCGCGCGGAGGCGTTCTTTCGCACGGGTTGAATGGGCTCGGCGAAAGCCTGCGGCGGCATCAGCGCGTGATCCAGCGCGGCCAATGGGTGATCGTCTTCGTGTATCTCGTGCTGATCGCGGTTCCGGCATTTCTGCCTTTGCCCGGGCGGCTCGCCCATATCGTCGACAATCTCACGCTCCTCGCGCAATTCGTCTTCTGGGGCATCTGGTGGCCATTCGTCCTCCTCAGCATGGTGCTTTTCGGCCGCGCCTGGTGCGGGCTCTTCTGTCCGGAGGGGACATTGACCGAGGCGGTCAGCCGATTCGGCAAGGGCCACGCGATCCCCCGATGGATCACTTGGAAAGGCTGGCCCTTCGTGGCTTTTGCCCTGACCACGATCTATGGGCAGATGGTCAGCGTTTACCAATATCCGAAACCGGCGCTGCTCATTCTCGGCGGATCGACTCTTGGCGCCATCGTGATTGGTTATCTCTATGGCCGCAACCACCGGGTCTGGTGCCGCTATCTCTGTCCGGTGAACGGCATCTTCGGCGTGCTCGCCAAACTTGCCCCGGTGCATTTCGGCGTCGATGAAGCGGCCTGGGCCTTGTCACGCCGGTCCCACAATGCCGGGGTGCGGATGGTTAATTGCGCGCCGCTCGTTGCGATCAAAACCATGCGCGGCGCCTCGGAATGTCATATGTGCGGCCGCTGCAGCGGCTTTCGCGGCGCCATCAGCCTGGCGCCGCGCGCGCCCAACCGTGAGATCGTGCATGTCGCCGGAACGGCGCCAAAGCCATGGGAAAGCGTGTTGATCGTGTTCGGCGTGATGGGCATTGCGAGTGGTGCCTTCCATTGGAGTGTCAGCCCCTGGTTTGACCGATTATCCCGCGCTCCACGATCAAATGACCTTTCTCGATGGGGCCACGCTTTTGGCCTACATTGGCGCGACCGCGCTCGCGATTGGCGTGCCGGTCTCTTTTTGCCTGTGGCTTGCCGCCCGCAGCCTTGGACCAAGGCCTGGGCCACGATTTCATCATTTCGCGCAAAGCCTCATCCCGATCGCGGGCTGTGGCGTGTTTCTTGGGTTGAGCGCCATCACCGTGACCATGCTGCGAGCCGAGGGTTTTGCGCTCGGATTCATTGGCCCTTGGCGGGCGCTGTCGCTCGGCGGCACGGCCTTCTGGACCATTGTTCTTGGCTGGATGATCGCGGGGCTTGCGGATGCGCCGATTTTACGGCGCTGCGCGGCAACCCTCTCGATTGCGGTTGCCGCCTCGATTGGCGTGGCAAGCTCTGTCATGCTCTTTTGGGTCTGGCAGTGACCGCGCGCCGCTTTCAGCTCGCGTGTGGCGCGCATTCGACCATGATCGCTTCAAGATGAATCGCTCATGGTTTTTATCACCTATTTTCGTCGCATGATCTTATTCAAAGGTGCCGGCAAGGAGCGGGCGCTCGCGAAGCGCTGTCGAGGACATGGGCGAGCGCGGCCCGTGGAGAAACAGGAATGCCGGTGGCATCGCCGTGGCCAGCAGCGCGCCGTCAGTCTCATTGAGGCGGAAAGGTGCCAAGGATTCCGCCGCGCGCCCATGCAGCGCCGTCAAGGTCGAATTGGGACGATCGATAATGGCAATGGGAACAAGCCGCGCGATGTCGGCCCAGCGTTGCCAGCGATCGAAGATGCGAAAATTATCCGCCCCCATTAGCCAAACGAAATGGACGCCGCGGCAGCGCTGCTTCAAAAACGTGATCGTCTCGAAGGTATAAGTGGCGCCGATCGCGGCCTCAACCGTCGTGATTTTAATGCGCGGATGTTGACTAACCCTACGCGCTGCTTCGACGCGCTTTGCGAGTGGCGCCAATTTCCGCGCATCTTTCAATGGATTGGCGGGGCTCACAAGCCACCAGATTTGATCGAGGCGCAAGCGCCGTAGCGCAAGCAGGCTCGCCGCTCTATGTCCTTCGTGGGGAGGATTGAAACTGCCGCCAAAGAGGCCAATGCGCAGGCCCGGTGCAAAGGGCGGCGTTTTGGCATAGGGCGCGAGGCTCAAGGGCGAAGCTGCCCATTGCCGCGCACCCGATATTTGAAAGAGGTCAACTGCTCACTACCCACTGGCCCCCGCGCGTGCATGCGGCCCGTCGCGATGCCGATCTCGGCGCCGAAGCCGAACTCGCCGCCATCGGCGAATTGCGTCGAGGCATTGTGAATCACGATGGCCGAATCAACTTCTTTCAAGAAGCGTTCCGCCGCCGCCTGGTTTTCGGTGACGATGCAATCGGTGTGATGCGAGCCGAAAGTCTCGATATGCGCGATGGCCCCGTCGAGGTTTTCCACGACCCGCACGGCAATGATCGAATCGAGATATTCTGTGGCCCAATCCACCTCGCTCGCGGGCTGGACCCTTGCGTCCACGGCGCGCGTGGCGGCATCGCCGCGCACCGCGCAACCGGCATCGAGCAGCATTTCGACGAGCGGCGCCAAATGCGTCGCGGCGCAAGCGCGATCGACGAGCAAAGTCTCGGCCGCGCCGCAGATTCCGGTGCGCCGCAGTTTGGCGTTGTAAACGATTGCCTCGGCCTTTTTAAGATCGGCGCTGCGCTCGACGAACACATGCACGATGCCTTCGAGATGCGCGAAAACCGGCACCCTCGCCTCGGCCTGGACGCGGGCAACGAGGCTTTTGCCGCCGCGCGGCACGATCACATCGAGATTGCCGCTGAGCCCCGCGAGCATTTCGCCAACCGCTGCGCGATCCTTGACCGGCACAAGGCTTATCGCGGCCGCGGGCAACCCGGCGCTCGCGAGGCCAGCGCCTAGACATTCATGGATGCACCGCGCGGAAAAAAAGCTTTCCGAACCGGCCCGCAGGATCGCCGCATTGCCGGCCTTGAGACAGAGCGCGTCGGCGTCCGCCGTCACCGCCGGGCGGCTTTCATAAATGACCCCGATGACGCCAAGCGGGGTCGCGACGCGCTCGATCAAAAGCCCGTTCGGCCGCTCGAACCGCGCCAATATGCGCCCGACCGGATCGGGGAGGGCGGCGATGGCGTCGAGGCCCTTGGCCATGGCTTCGACGCGGGCGCTATCGAGCGCTAGCCGGTCGAGAAAGGCGCTGGCGGCGCCATTCGCTTTGGCGGCTGCCATGTCGCACGCATTGGCGGAGAGTATGTCTTTTGCGCGGTCGCGAATCGCCGCTGCGGCTTTGCGGATCGCAAGGTTTTTCGTCTCTGTGGAAGCAAGCGAAAGCGCATACGCGGCCTTGCGCGCGGCCTGACCAATCGCGGCCATGACTTCCATGGTATCAGCCTCGCGAGGGCTGGCTTTGCTGGTCTTAAGAATTTCCATTTGTCACGGGCTCCCTTGGGGTAATCCGGTCGCGAGCGAGAACCATATCGTCCCGGTGGATGATCACCGCACGTCCGGGCGTGCCAAGCAAGCCAGGAATATCTTGGGAATTGCGCCCGGCGATCAAGACCGCCTCGCTCGCGTCATAGGCGACAAGACCGCGGCCGATTTCGGCGGCGCGAAAGTCGCGGATCAAGACACAATCGCCGCTCGTGAAATTCCCTTCGACCCGCGTCACCCCGGCGGGCAAAAGGCTTTTGCCGCTGGCGATCGCCTTTGCCGCTCCCGCATCGACATGCAGGGCGCCGCGCGGTTCAAGCGCGCCTGCGATCCATTTTTTGCGGGCGGTGACCGGGTTCGAGCCGGTCAGGAACCAGGTGCAAGGCGCCTTATCATTGAGGCGGGAGACCGGGTGCGCGACCCTTCCATCCGTGATAATCATGTGGGTGCCGCCGGCCGTGGCGATTTTTGCCGCCTCGATCTTGGTGCGCATGCCGCCGCGCGAAAGCCGCGAGGCGGCGACCCCAGCCATCGCCTCGATCGTTTCGTCGACGCGAAGAACCACCGGGACAAGCTCTGCGTCAGGGTTGTCGGCAGGGGGCGCGGTGTAAAGCCCGGGGACATCGGAGAGCAAAATCAAGAGGTCGGCGCTGGCCATGGTCGCGACGCGGGCGGCGAGGCGATCATTGTCGCCGTAACGTATCTCGTTTGTCGCGACCGTATCGTTCTCGTTGATCACGGGCACGGCGCGCAGATCGAGAAGACGGCCAATCGTTGCCCGCGCGTTGAGATAGCGCTGGCGCTCCTCGGTATCCCCCAGCGTGACGAGGATTTGGCCCGCGGTAATTTTCCTGTCGGAGAGAACTTCCGCCCAAATGCGCGCCAAGGCGATCTGGCCAACGGCGGCGGCGGCCTGGCTGTCTTCGAGTTTCAGGTCGCGCTCGGGCAGGCCCAGCACGGTGCGGCCCAGCGCGATCGCGCCCGAAGAAACCACGAGAACGTCGGCGCCTTGCCTGTGCAAATCCGCGATGTCTTGCGCCAGCGATTCAAGCCAGCTTCGCTTGACGCAGCCTTGCCCGCGATCGACGAGCAGCGACGAACCGGACTTGATAACGATGCGCCGGAAGTTTTTGAGGCACGGCGGGCTGGCCGCGAGAGGCGCCGCCGTTGCAAAACTCGGCGCGCTCAAGGGTGCCACTCCGCGACCGCGGACGGCTGCACCGCCTTGGCTTTGCGGGCCTCGTCGATCATCGCCGAAACCCGGCGCAGGGTCTCAGTGAGATTGGTTCCGGTCGCCGCCGAAAGCCGCAGCGGCGTTTGCCGCGACGCGCGCTTGAGGCGCAACGCTTGCTGTTGCAGCGTCGCTTGATCGACCGTGTCAGTCTTGGACAGCGCGACGATCTCAGGCTTTCCGGCAAGACCGCCGCCATAGGCTTCGAGTTCGCGGCGCACGGTTTTATAGGCCTTGCCTGCATGCGCGGTTCCGGCATCGACAAGATGGAGAAGTACGCGGCAGCGTTCGATATGGCCCAAAAACCGGTCGCCGAGCCCGTGGCCTTCGTGCGCCCCTTCGATCAGGCCCGGAATATCGGCGAAAACGAATTCGCGGCCATCGCAGGAAGCAACACCAAGCTGCGGATGCAGGGTCGTGAAAGGGTAATCCGCGATCTTGGGCTTTGCCGCGCTGACGGTCGCCAGAAAGGTCGATTTCCCAGCATTGGGCAAGCCGACAATCCCGGCGTCGGCGATGAGTTTCAAGCGCAGCAAGATGACCCGCTCCTCGCCCTCATGGCCCGGATTTGCGCGGCGCGGCGCCTGATTGGTCGAGGTCTTGAAATGGCTATTGCCGAAGCCGCCATTGCCGCCGGTTGCCAAGCGCACGCGTTGCCCCGTTTCGATCAAATCGGCAAGCAGAACCTCGCCCTCCTCGTCGAAAATCTGGGTTCCGGCCGGCACTTTCAGAATCGCATCGGCGCCCTTCGCCCCGGCGCGGTTCTTGCTCATGCCGTGCATTCCGGTGGCCGCCTTGAAATGCTGCTGGAAGCGATAATCGACCAAGGTATTGAGGCCAGCGGCGCATTCGGCGATGACATCACCGCCACGGCCGCCGTCGCCGCCATCGGGCCCGCCGAATTCAATGAATTTCTCGCGCCGGAACGACAAGCATCCGGCGCCGCCGTCGCCCGACCGTATATAAATCCTGGCGGAATCGAGAAATTTCATCGCAAAATCTTGTTTTGATCTGGAACTCTAGCGCGCTTTCAGATTCCGCAGAATCAGGCAGCAGCTCTAGCATATTGCTCCTTCGATGGAGAAGTGGAGGCTTTGACACATCCGTGATACGCCGCCTTTACCCTATTCCATCACGAATGTCCGCGTGTTGCCTGGTCTGTGACCCATATGGTTCTATCTAATCGGGATAGGGTTCCTACAAACCCGTGCTGAGGCTTCTTAACAACATAATATATCCAGCATTGACATAATAGCACTCGGTATGGTTCGATATGAACCGGTTCTGGCCACCGCCTTCGATTGGCCAATTTTGCTCAAGCTGAACCAGCAAGTTTCCCGGGTGGCTTTCCTCAATCACTCGATAGATGTCATAAGTAATCAGCCTATCCTGACCGGATATCTTTTGATAGGCCTTTTGTGGTATATTTGGTTTGAATCCAACTCCAAGACCACGAAGGCGGAGCTGCTTCTTGGTCTCGCGGCGGCGATCGCGGCCGTCATACTGAGCCGTCTGCTGCAGCTCATGTTGCCAACTCACCTTCGGCCGCTGCACGATCCCATGCCCGGGTTCAACGTGCCGCCGGGAATAGACATCACGACACTGAATGGATGGAATTCGTTCCCAAGCGACCATGCCTGTTTCTTCTTCGGATTGGTCACCGTGATTTGGCGGCGATCGCAAGTGTTGGGACTTGTCGCTCCGTAGCTTTGCTCAGCATTCTGCCGAGGGTTTATTTAGGGTTCCACTACCCAAGCGATGTTGTATCCGGCGCGCTGCTGGGCATTTTCGTTGTCATGCTGGTCGAGAATTACGGCCCCAAGACTTGCGCACGCCGTGCCATCCTCTTCGAACATCTCTGGGAAGCTTTTCGACGACATCAGGTCAATTGGCTTGGGCCTCGTGCAGGCTTACCAGAATATCGGCGGGTAGCATCCATCACTATCCGTCCATCGCGGCGGCAAGGCATTGGCTAACTAAGCGCGATGATCACACCATATATTGGCCGCCGTTGATGGTCAGAGTCGAGCCGGTGATGAAGCCGGACTCCTCGGCCACGAGAAACACGACGCAACGGGCGACTTCATCCGGTTCGCCAAGCCGGCGCACCGGAATGAGCGGCAGGACAGATTTTTCCAGAACCTCCGCGGGCACAGCCTTCACCATATCGGTCGCGATATAGCCAGGGCAAACGGTGTTGACCGTGATCCCCTTGCCGGCGTTTTCTTGAGCGAGGGATTTCGTGAAGCCGATGTCACCCGATTTCGAAGCCGTATAATTGGTTTGCCCCACCTGGCCCTTCTGGCCATTGATCGAGGAGATGTTGACGATCCGGCCAAAACCGCGTTCGCGCATACCCTCGATCACCGGACGCGTCATGTTGAAAAGCGAATTCAAATTGGTGTTGATCACCTCATGCCACTGCTCCGGCGTCATTTTGTGGAACATGGTGTCGCGGGTGATCCCCGCGTTGTTGATGAGGATATCGACCGGTCCAAGTTCGTGACCGATTTTGGCGAGCCCTAAAGCGCAGGCCTTATAGTTTGAAACATCCCATTTATAGACTGGGATCCCCGTCTCCGCCTTGAATTTCGCCGCGACTTCCTCGTTGCCGGCATAGTTCGCAGCGACGGTGTAACCCGCTGCATGCAGGGCCTTGCTGATGGCGGCGCCTATACCGCGCGTGCCGCCGCTGACTACCGCTACCTTGGCCATGAGTCCCCCTAAATTATTGATTAAAAGTATGTTCGTGTGACTTGCCGCTTTTCGCGGCGCCGGAAAGCCCGCGAACAAGCATCACCGGCGATCGTGCCAATCAACGCGCGACCGCGAGCGCGATGCCCATGCCGCCGCCGATACAGAGCGTGGCAAGGCCTTTTTTGGCGCCGCGACGCTGCATTTCGTGCAGAAGCGTGACGAGGACGCGGGCGCCCGACGCGCCGATTGGATGGCCAATCGCGATGGCACCGCCATTGACATTCACGATCGCCGGATTCCAGCCCATGTCCTTGTTGACGGCCAAGGCCTGCGCCGCGAAGGCTTCGTTCGCCTCGACGAGATCGAGATCCTTGACCTTCCAGCCGGCCTTTCCCAGTGCCTTGCGCGAGGCGGGGATGGGGCCCGTGCCCATGATCGCCGGATCGACCCCGGCGGTCGCCCAAGAAGCTATTCGCGCCAGCGGCGTCAGCCCGCGCGCGGCGGCATCCTTGGCACTCATCAAGACGACGGCCGCGGCACCGTCATTGATGCCGGAGGCGTTTCCCGCGGTCACCGTGCCGTCCTTCGCAAAAGCCGGTTTCAGCTTCGCGAGCGCCTCGAGCGTCGTGCCGGCGCGGATATATTCATCCGACTCGACAACGATGTCGCCCTTCTTGCCGCTGATGGTGAAAGGCACGATCTCTTCCTTGAACCGGCCAGCTTTTTGCGCCGCCTCGGCCTTGTTTTGCGAAGCGAGCGCGAATTTATCCTGCTCGTCGCGGCTGAGCTGCCATTTCGCCGCGACATTTTCGGCCGTCTGACCCATGTGGTAGCCGTTGAACACGTCGGTCAGGCCGTCGCGAATCATGGTATCGACGAATTTGAGATCGCCCATCTTGGTGCCCGCGCGCAAATGGGCGCCATGCTGCGACAGTGACATGCTCTCCTGGCCGCCGGCGACGACGATTTTGGCGTCGCCATTCGCGATCTGTTGCATGCCGAGAGCCACCGCGCGCAGGCCCGAGCCGCACACTTGGTTGAGCCCGAAGGCTGTCTTGTCTTGCGGCACGCCCGCCTTGATCGCCGCCTGACGGGCCGGGTTCTGGCCCTGGTTCGCGGTCAAGACCTGGCCCAGGATTACTTCATCGACTTCCGCCGCATCGGCTTTCGCGCGGGTGAGCGCCGCGATGATCGCGGCGGCGCCAAGCTCATGCGCGGGCGTCGCGGCGAAGGCGCCGTTAAAAGACCCCACGGCGGTCCGCACCGCGCTCACGATAACAATTTCATCCGTCATTGGGGTGACCTCCTGGATTTTACCCGACTGGATTTGGCCTCGTGGCGCGCATCACAAGCTTTTCTGCTATGTTAACACTGCCAAGCGCCGATTGCGAGCCGCAGTTTCACTTTCGTATCACAATGGACGCGATTTTTCGCAAGGGAAATCGCAAGCGAAATTGCAACGGACTTTGCTGAAGTGTCATACTTATATCCTTATAAGCATCTCGCGGCCGCGCGCTGCCCGCGAAGGCCAAATCAAGTTTGCCCTCTCGACCCCATGGCGCTAATCGAGATAAACTTGTATAAATCGTAACTTGACATTTTGAGGCAGCACTAGGCCATGGCGAAAGAAAACAGCCCCATCACGATCAAGAAATACGCTAACCGGCGGCTCTACAATACCGACACAAGCGCTTATATCACGCTCGAAGATCTCGCCGCGATCGTCAAGAAAGGTGACGATTTTGTTGTCTATGACGCCAAGAGCGGCGATGACATCACCCGCTCGGTGCTGACCCAAATTATTTTCGAGCAAGAAGGAAAGGACGGGCAGAGCCTTTTGCCGATAACCTTCCTGCGCCAGCTCATCCGCTTTTATGGCGACAGCATGCAAATGCTGGTGCCGAGCTATCTTGAATTCACCATCGGCAAGTTGGTGAATGAGCAAGCCAGGTTCCGTGAGAAATTTGCCAAAAACTTTGGGTCTCCCTTGACGGCGCCGGTTTTTGGCCCGATCGAGGAACAGGCCCGCAAGAACATGGCCCTCTTCGAGCAGGCTCTCGCGATGTTCAGCCCGTTTGCAAATCCGCTCCCGACGGCATCCGGAAAGCCCGCCGATCAACCCGCGGGCGAGCCTTTGGAGGAGCAAGCCTCGGAAACTTCCAAAAGCGACATCGAGGAAATGAAGCGCCAGCTCGATCAGCTGCAAAAGCAGATCGAATCAATTGCTTCCAAGGAGTGACAAGCCAGGCTTGGCGCGGCGCTTGTTAGGTTCCGCCGCGGTTTTCCTCGTCCGGACCGAACGGCCAAGCCGGCGGCGCGAGTTCGAAGCCTGAGAATTCGAAGCCCGGCGCGACGGAGCAGCCAACGAGCGTCCAAGATCCAAGGCTCATCGCGCTCTGCCAGTAATGCGCCGGAACAACAAATTGCGGGCGCTCCCCCGCAAAGAGATTCGGGCCCAGCCGGTGCACGCTTGTTTCCTTGCCGTTTTGTGAAGTTTTCAATTCCAATGGTGCCCCGGCGTAGAAGTGCCAAACCTCGGCGGCGTCCACCCTATGCCAGCGCGACAGCTGACCTTCTTCGAGAAGAAAATAAATCAATGTCGAGACGGCCCGGCCCGCCGAATCTTGCGCCGAATCGCGAAAGGTTTCACGAAAAAAACCGCCCTCGGGATGCGGCTGCAAATCGAGCAGGCGGATGATGCCGGCGGCGCTCCGGCCGGTGGCTGGATCGATGGTCATGACGTAGCTCCCAACCGGTTTTTGCGTTCACGCAATTTTGTGAACACCGTTACGGGATCGGCGCCGGGCATGCCAAGCCCGGCCTGAATAGCGGGGTCGCCGGCGCGAAGGAACGGATTCGTCGCGAGTTCGATCGCAATCGTCGCCGGAAGGGTGAATTCGCCGGCCTCGCGCTGCCGGGCAACCTCCCCGGCGCGCTCCTTTAAGATCGGGTTGGAAGGATCGACGGTTAGCGCGAAGCGTGCGTTCGCCAAGGAGTATTCATGCCCGCAATAAAACTGCGTCTCGCTGGGAAGCACGGCAAGTTTCATGAGCGAATGAAAAAGGACTTCGGGGCGCTCCTCAAAGGCGCGGCCGCAACCCATCGCAAAAAGCGTATCCCCGGCAAAAAGCATGTCCTCGCTTTCGAACCAATAAGCGACATGGCCGGAGGTGTGCCCTGGAACCTCGATCACCTTTGCTTCAAGTGTCCCGGTCATAACGCCGTCGCCCTCGCCAACCGCGAGATCGAGGCGGCCGATCTTGGCGGCTTCCTTGGCTGGGCCAATGACGCGGGCGCGAGGAAACCTCGCCTTGAGTCCGGCGATGCCCTGGACGTGATCGAAATGATGATGGGTGATCAAGATATCCGTCAGCGCCCACTCCCTCGCCGCGAGCGCGTCGAGGATTGGGGCGGCCTCGGGCGCGTCGACCGCCGCTGTGGCGCGGGTCGAGGGATCATGGACGAGGACGCCAAAATTATCCTTGAGGCACAAGAATTGGTGGATATGGGCGGTCATGCTTTCGCCGGTCCTTAACTGTTGAATTTGGGCAAAAGTCCCGAGCGATGTGCTGGTTCTTGCTCCGGCCCGCGCCACGTCCGAAACCCGCCTGGAGCCCGGGTGGAGACTCCAGCAAGAAATTGGCCAGAGCGCTTGCCCCCACGCGGTCGAAAAGGAATCGCTCAAATTAAAAGAATTGGAGCATGTCCCTATCGATAAAGTCGAGCAACTTTTTTAAGGAAATGCCCTAATGCCGGTCCACCTTCCGCTGCCCCCAGCGTGCCCATGAATCAAGGCTTTATTTTTGCGCGCGAGAGGCGGATCATCCGGCGTCCGCCAATATTTCCTTCCCTGTGCGACATCGCGGAAAGCCCATGTCCATCGACGTTATCGACCTTCGCTCCTTCTACAGCTCGTCTTTGGGCGAGGTCGCGCGGCGTGTCGTGCATAAGATCGTCCGCCAGCGTTTTGCGAATTGCACCGGCTATTCGATCCTAGGTGTCGGCTACGCGACGCCTTATCTCGAAGTTTTCCGCGAGGAAGCGGTGCGGGTGCTTGCTTTCATGCCAGCCGAACAAGGCGTGGTGAACTGGCCCGCCTCGGGTTTGTCGTCTTCGGCGCTTGTCGAAACGACCGCGATGCCTTTGCCAAATTCCTGCATCGACCGGGCGCTCGTCATCCATGGGCTCGAAATCACCGAACATCCGCGCGATCTCCTCGCCGAAATCTGGCGGATTTTAACGCCTGGCGGGCGGGTCCTCGTCGTGGTGCCGGGCCGTTCCGGCCTCTGGGCACGGCTCGACCGGACGCCTTTTGGGCATGGGCGGCCCTATTCGCGCGGCCAATTGTCCGAACTGCTGCGCGAAGGTCTGTTTTCCCCGACTCATTGGTCGGAAGCGCTTTACGTCCCGCCATTCCAGCGCCGGACATGGCTTCATGCGGCCGCGTTTGTCGAAGAGATCGGAGTCGGCCTCTCTTTGCCCTGCGGCGGGGTCTTGATCGTCGAGGCAACCAAGATCTTGTACCGGCCCATCGCCATGCGCAATCCATTAATGTACGGGGAGCCGCACCGCCAACCCGTCCTTGTGCCCACGCCCGCCGGCGTCACGCCCGGGGTTGCGGCGAGCCCTGCGAGCGCCGGCTTGAACCCCTGGCCGATCGGCTGAATCGCCCTCTCACAACCGTGCGTTGGCGCGGGGGCCTTGCTTCAAACCGAAGCATTTGGCCAAGAACAAGCCGCCATGCAGGAGACCTTCGCCGTCGATCCCGTGCCCGAGACCGCTCGAAAGATGCCATTGGCAGGCAATACCAGCCCTTGCCAATTCCCCGGCCGAAAGGAACAGCGCTTCGGCCGGAATGACATCGTCCTGGCTGCCGTGGATCAGGAGAATTGGCGGGAATTTGCCGGCCGGATTAGACGGGATGGCCTGATCTTGTTGTTCGGGTATGACAAGCTCGCCGGAATAGCCGAGAATGGCCGCTGGCGTCCGCGCGCGCCGCAATCCGGCATGGAGAGCGAGCATCGTCCCTTGGCTGAAGCCGACCAAAGCCAGCTTGCTGCCATCGAGGCCGTGCCGGTCGAGTTCGGCATCGAGGAAAGTGTCGAGAAACGGGGCCGCCTTGTTGACCCCGGCCCAGCGTTCGCCCGGGTCGCGCATGGTCAGCCGGAACCACTGCCGCCCGCCTGGGATCTGGCCGCAAGGCTCGGGCGCGTTCGGGGCGGCAAACGCGGCGCCGGGTAGCAGAGCTTGCCATTGCTTGCCGATCGCGATCAGATCGTTGCCGTTGGCGCCATATCCGTGCAGAAAGACGACAAGCTGTTCCGGCATCCGCGATTTTGCCGGAAGCCGCGGTCCATCGAGCATTATCGCCATATTTTTCGTATCCGTCGGGGTTTCTATGTATTCGAGGAATCCCTTAGCGCACAAAGGTCAAGACCGCGAAGCAGGATCGGGCGCAAGGCCCATCGTCACGCTCCGGCAGGCAGGACAGGCCAATTAGCTATGCCAAAGTCCTGGCTGAGGGTCATCAAAATCGCGCTGGATTGTGACAACCAACCGGCGAATTTCGTTTGCACGGTCTGGAATCACGGCGCATTTTTGGTGACCGCGAATTGAATGAGGGGCGTTGCCTTGCTCCCCCTTTCGCGGCCAGGCTCGCTCTTCCAGTCTGGAGCTATACAATATGACCCGGTCCTTTACCAACCGCGTTTTCCGTTTCGCGCCCTCGTCCAACGGCTATCTTCACCTCGGCCATGCCTATTCCGCCTTGCTGAATTCCGCCATGGCGCGCGCGGTGGGCGGCCGCTTGCTGCTGCGAATCGAGGATATCGACGTCGAGCGTTGCCGGTTCGAGTTCGAACAGGCGATTTACGAGGATCTCGGCTGGCTCGGATTTTCGTGGGAAACACCGGTGCGCCGCCAATCCGAACATTTCCTCGACTATGCAAACGCCCTTGCCAAGCTTTCCGCGCGGGGCCTGATCTATCCTTGCTTTTGCTCGCGCCGCGACATCATGGACGCCGTTGCGGGGCGAAGCGGCTGGCCGCGCGACCCCGATGGCTCCCCGCTCTATCCAGGACTGTGCAAGCATCTTTCGAAAGAAGAACAACAACGGCGGCTTTCGGCGGGCGAGCCCGCGGCGCTGCGGATCGACATGGAAGCGGCAATTGCAAAAGCCGGCCGCCACCTCGATTGGCGGGAAATGGGCCCCGGTTCGCAAGCCCGCGACGTGACCGCCGACCCTGCCCTTTGGGGCGACGCGATACTGTCGCGCAAGGATATATATGCAAGTTATCACATCGCGGTCGTTGTCGATGACGCGGTGCAAGGGGTGACTGATGTCGTGCGTGGCGAAGATCTCTTCATGGCGACGGGCTTGCACCGCCTGTTGCAGGCCCTGCTCGATCTTCCCGCTCCCGCCTATCGCCATCACGCTCTTTTGCGTGATGCCTCGGGCCGGAAATTGTCGAAGAGTTCGAGGGCCAAGCCGATCCGGGCCTTGCGCGAGGAAGGATTTTCTCCTGCCGCGGTGCGAGATAGGCTTTCGCCGGATCTGATTTTCGCCGACGCTCCATGATAGTGGTTCACGAAGGCAAAAACGATCTGATTCGGCGGTGCGGAAATGGCTCCACTTCCAGCCGGTCACGCCAACGGCTTCACAGGAGGAGAATCATCGGCGACTTTAGCCATAAAAAAGGAACATTGAAGTGCAAAATAATCGTCAAACAGTCGCGGGCTTGGCCTTGTAGAGTGCTTGCAGCCATCTACGCAGCAATTGCCCCTTCTCACATTCGCCCTTTTGTCTCATTAACGGCACTTTTCCGATTTAGTGTCACGCACGATCCGCAATCAACGGTGGTCATTATGCGAACAATTTCCCTTTCCCTCACTCTCCTCTTATTGCCAGTTGTGCCAGCGGGCGCCGATAATCCCGCCGCCGCGGCCAAGATCCATAAGGTCTTCGACATCGTCCGCGGTAGCGATAAAATCGGCACCGATACGATTGACATCGAGCATCAGAAAGATACCACCATGGTCAAGATCAAGACGGACCTTTCCGTAAAGGTGATGTTCATCGAAGCCTATCGTTACGAACATTCCTGCGACGAAACCTGGAAGAATGGTCAGCTTATTTCCTTTAGATCGCGCACCAACGACAATGGCACGAAACATGCCGTTGACGTCACGGCGGCGCCCGACAAGCTGAGCATGGACGCCGACGGCAAGCATAGCGATCTGCCCAAGACGGCCGCGCCAGAAAGCCTATGGGGCAAGGACGCGATCCATCAATTCGACGCTTTCGAGCCAGATACCGGGAAGCGTCTCTCGATCAAGGTTACCGATCTCGGCGACGAAGACTTGACGCTTCATGGCGTGGTTCACAAGACCCATCACTACAAAATCGCCGACACACTGGGCGCTGACTTCACCCGCGACCTCTGGTTCGATGGCGATGTGCTTGTGCGGACGAAAATTATCGGCTCCGACAATTCGGTGATCCTTTCGGATTTGCGATAGACCCGGTGGATTCTGGCGCGAAGTGCAACACCCGCAGTGCTCTGGCTCAGCAGGGAATAGAATCATTAAGGTTCAATGCGCCCAGGCGTTGTGCGTCGCGACGGATTGCAGCCCCTATTGGATGCAACGAGAACACATTTCAGGATGACTTACTTTTGCTTTAAAAGTGTACGTCTTTAGATCGACTACTGAGTAATTTAAAAGTGTACGTCTTTAGATCGACTACTGAGTAACAAGAATTGCTCAATTCTAGAGTGCTTTCAAATCTGAAAGCAGTCGCATTTTTCATGTCGCGAACCGGTATCCCTTCGTTTGAAAGTGCTCTGGAGCGGGATGAGGAAAAGTGGAAACCGGTTTTCCGGCCGCACCTAGTGAGCGGCGACCCGATCCGCATTGGGAGCCTTGAGCACCAAACTATCGATACGGTCGCGCTCGCGTTTGAAATTGGCGAGCATGCGGCCGTCGAATTCGCGAGTGCGGGCAAGCTTGACCCGCATCGGATCGACGAAATGCCCGTTCACCAGGATCTCGTAATGGAGATGCGGCCCGGTCGCGAGACCCGTCTGGCCGAGATAGCCAATCACTTGGCCCTGCCGCACATGGGCGCCTTCGGTCGCGCCACGGGCAAACCCGGACATGTGATTGTAAGTCGTAATATAGCCATTGGCGTGCTGGATTTCGATACGGCGGCCATAACCTGAATCCCACCCCGCCTGGATGATCGTGCCGCTGCCGGCAGCGAATATTGGCGTGCCGATCGGGGCGGCCCAATCGACTCCGGTGTGCGGGCGCGAATAGCCGAGGATCGGGTGAAACCTTAACCCAAAGCCGGAGGTAAAGCGTCCCCCGACGATCGGCATGCGAACCAGGAATTTGCGGGTCGAACGGCCATCTTGATCATAGTAATCGATAAGACCGTCATCCGGCGTCTGAAAACGATAGTAGCGGAACGTCTCGTTGCGGGCGGTGATCGCGGCGTAAAGAAGCTGATTGTGTCCTTCGCCTTCCTCGCTGTTGTCGTAGAGCGCCTCGAAGGAATCGCCACCGCTCACGGCTCTTCCAAAGTCGACGTCGTTGGCGAAAATGCGGACGAGCTCGTCGATGACCGGACGCGGAATTTCTTGTTTCAGCGCGGTCTCGTAAAGCGAATCGTAAAGCCGCATGCCTTCCGAATCGTCGGCATCGTCGCTATCATCCGGGCTCGGATGCTTGGCGGCGTGATGGGGAGGGGTCACCTGGACATAATCGCCGCGGTCCCTGATCGCGATGTTCGTTTCCAAGGTCTCGCCGGAATAAACCGAAAGGCGCGCCAGGCTCATCGTGGTGCCGGAACCATCAAGATCGGCGAAGAGCAGCTTGAGGCGTGCCCCCTCCGCTACCGCGGCCTGGCCGGGCCGAAGCCCAAAGGCGGCAATAATCCCGTTGATCTGATCCCTTGCGACCCCGGCGTCGTGCAGCACGCCCTCGAGCGTCTCGCCGTGGCGGACCACGACGAGACGCTCCTCCATTTGCGTTGCCTGCGAAACTTGCGGCGAACGCACGGCATTGCTCACGTTTTCGGGGACCATGCGGACTTCGATCGTGGAAAATGGGGCTGTCGTGATCGGCTCCGCGGGATTTGCGTAGGCTAGAACGCCCGGAAGATAAGCACGGGATGTTCGCATCAGAAGAAGTTGCGGCGGCAAGGGCAGCGGTTTTGCGCCCGCCTCCAGCGTATTTTTGACTTGTTCGGCGACCTGGGCCTGAACCTCTTCCATCAACAAGGCGGCAGCCGGCGAAAACTTGAGACCACTGAGATCACGGGTGGACCACGAGATTTCGGCATCGTCCTGAACCGGCTCTGGCGCGGCATCCAAGGGATTGCGGGCGCCGGCAAGGACCTTCAACGGGTTAAATGGGGGAACATCATCGGAAAGGCCGAAGCTCGCCAGCGTCAAGGTTCTCTGGACATGGGTGAAGCTGTGGATTTTCACGACCTCCTTGTCGCCGGCCTGGATCGTGGCGGGTGCCTGAAAGCTTTGTTTTTCCGCGACGATATCAACGGCCTTGACGAGACGATCGCCTTTGTGAGGATTGACGCCGAAATCGAGGTTGATCTCCTTGCGCTGCGAGAGCGCGGGCGCCGGCGCCTCGGCGAAATAGTTTTGATGCCCAAGCGCCGCGAAGATTGCCGCGCCGATGAGAGCGCCGCCGGAAAGGCCGGTCAGGAGCGTGCCGGTAAACCAGCGCAGCGAGACTGTTCTTCGATCGAAGGACGCGTGGCGGCCGCCATCGGCTTCCATGGCGGGGTCCACGCCAAATTCGAAGCTGGTGCCAAACCGGGCGGGCTGAAGGCGAATGCCCATGTTCCGAGTTGGCATCCGTGCGCTCATCGTCATCGCGTTGCTTCGATCCTTGGAAGGGGCGCACCAATGTTCACGAGCTTGACCTCGATCGGCCGGATAATGGAACGGGCCTCTTGGTGCCGTTCCTTGGGAAGGACTTGCAAATAGCCCGGCAGGAACACCAGACAACGGCGAATGAAGCCTTAGAGCAGGTCCCGAAAAAGTTAACCGGCTTTTTCGTTTCCAACATTCTCCCACTCTTTGAATTTAAGCGATTCCCCCTCGAACACGTAATTTTACGTGATCTGAAAGCGCTCTAGGTTCGGTGCGGGCGGCCAGGTGGCGGAAGGAAATCCGTAACCGCTATAGCAAGGCTATGCTTCAAACTAACCTTTTGAAAATGGCTCAAATGCGGCGTAGCCCACGGAGGTTGCGCCAAGCCGGTGATGTGGTAACGTTCGCACGGGGCGCTTCCAGTGGAAATCTGTCCTTTCAAAAACTGTCTTTCTCAGAAAGAGTGCGGAAAATCCCATGTTCTGCATTGGCGATGGCGGTGCCATGAGATGGTTGACAATAGGCGCCAAGCTTTGTAGACACCCGGCCGGAACGGCTATTGATAATCCGGGGGCATTTCGCCGCCGGATGTGCCGCCGTCGAGCCGGTTCCGAAGGTTCGCGAACCTCCAATCTGGATCTTGGTTGACGGTGACCGGCGGTGGACACCCGCCGGCCAGTGGCATTTCGCGCGCGGGCGGTGTACGGAATACGCGTCGCCACGGTGGGTGAGGCGCCTGGAAAACACGAGGCGCTCGGAATACGAGGAAGTTAAGTTGTTCGCAGTCATCAAAACCGGCGGCAAGCAATATAGCGTCACCGCCGGGGACACGATCACCGTCATGACGCTTTCCGGCGAGCCCGGGGATAGCGTGGCATTCGATCATGTGCTCATGTTGTCCGGAGACGGCGAACCGGCTTTGGGAACCCCTTTTATCGAAGGCGCCAGCGTCGCGGGCCAAATTGTCGAACAGACGCGCGGGCCGAAGGCGATTTCCTTCAAGAAGCGCCGGCGGCAGAACTCCAAGCGTAAACGCGGCCATCGCCAGGATTTGACGCTCGTGCGAATCACCGAACTTCATGCCGGTGGCGCCGCGCCTTCCGCTGGAACCGCGAGCCCCGACTAAGCATAACAGGCGCCCCCGTTTCGGGCCGTGCCAAAATTTTTTTGATGCGAGAAAGCGCGGGCCGCGCACTCTCGCGAAGAGATATGGAGCCAGACCGATGGCACATAAAAAAGCGGGCGGTTCGTCCCGCAACGGTCGCGATTCCAAAGGCCGGCGACTTGGCGTCAAGAAATTCGGCGGTGAAGCCGTGGCTGGCGGCAATATTATTGTGCGCCAGCGCGGCACCAAATGGCATCCCGGCGCCAATGTCGGAATAGGGACCGATCACACGTTATATGCCATGATCCAAGGTAAAGTTGCTTTCCAGACGAAAGCCGATGGACGCGCCTACATTTCCGTCCAGCCCTTGCCGCAAGCAGAGGCAGCAAAATAGAGGTGGAGGCCGAAAACCTCCACCTGGCTCCCATGGACCCGGTGGACTTGGTTTTTCGAACGCGAGAACTGCTCCTGAAATTGAGGAGAAAAAGTCCGGAAAACCCGAGAGGGTTTTGAAAGGGAAGGGAGGCCGCTCTACTTTATTTGATGCAAGACCTCGCGAGAGGCTGCCCGCCGGAGCCAGCATGTTCCCGGATTTGACCTCGGACGATATCTTCCGGATTGAGACACAGCGGCTTTGGCTGCGCTGGCCACGCGCTTCCGACGCAGCATCGATCACGAGTTTTCTGAGTTTGGCGGATGTCGCGCGGATGACCGCCTTGATTCCACATCCCTATCCGCCCGGCGAAGCGGAGCGTTTCATTATGAAGGCGCGGGCGGGCAACGCCAATGGATCGGCGCTTGTCCTGGCGATCAGCCAAAAAGGCGCCGCGCGTCAAACGATTGGCCTCCTTGGCGCGCATCCGGCCACGGCGATGGACATCGAAATCGGCTATGTTCTCGCGCCGCCTCAGTGGGGCAGGGGGTTGGCCACGGAAGCCGTCAAGGCACTCACCGACACGGTCTTCAGTCTCACGCGGGCAAACTGGACCCTGGCCAACTCGCGCGTCAACAACATAGCCTCCCGCCGCGTTCTCGAAAAAACCGGTTTCGCCTTTGTGGATACCGGTCTCGACTTTTTGCCCGCGCGGGGCGGTCTGCATCCCTGCGACAGGTTTCATCTCGACCGCAAGGCGTGGGCGGCGGCTAAAAGATCGGGAGACGGACGGCGGCAGATGCCGCCAATGGCGCAGCAATCCCAGGATGCAAGCGGCAACAAATCGATCGTGGTCCAGCAGGCCGAAGGCTGACGGCGGCCGCGAAAACAAAGCTTTCGCAACATGGATAAAACGGGCGTGAGCAGACCGTGAAACAGAAACCCGCTACGCACCGGCGCGCCGATGTCGCGCTTGTTGGACGCCAGCTCTTTGCGAGTAGAGCCAAGGCGCAGGAAGCGATCGCCGCCGGGCTTGTGCGGGCGGAGGGGAAAATCATCCGAAAAGCGTCCGAGTCTATCCGGTCTAACGCGGAGATCGAGGCCACGCCAGCCTACCCTTGGGTCTCGCGCGGCGGCGTCAAGCTTGCCGCAGCGCTCGATGCCTTCGACTTCGATCCCGCCGGGCGGGTTTGTCTCGATGTCGGTGCCTCGACGGGCGGCTTCACCCATGTTCTGCTCGCGCGCGGCGCCGCCGAAGTCGTTTGCGTCGATACCGGGCACGGCCAATTGCATAGGGATATCGCCCGCGATCCGCGCGTCGTCTCGCGCGAGGGGGTGGACGCGCGCTCCTTGACCGGCTCCTCGCTCGCGCGCGCCCCTTCCTTCGTGACCTGCGATGTGAGCTTCATTTCGCTCACATTGGTGCTGCCGGCCGTGCAGCCGCTGGCGGCCTCAAGCGCGTCGCTTGTCGCCCTGGTCAAGCCGCAATTCGAGGCCGGCCCCGGCCGCGCTGTCAAAGGCATCGTCAAGGACAGCGCGATAAGGCGGGAGTCTTGCGAAAAAATCGAAAGTCTGGTCAAAAGCCTCGGCTGGCTAACCATTGGAATCCTGCCTTCGCCGATCGAAGGCGGCGATGGCAACCAGGAGTTTCTCCTCGGCGCGATGAAGGGATGATTAGCCTCAACACGCGCCTCACCATCGACCGGCTTGGAAAGCGCGGCGAAGGGATCGCGCAAGGCCCCGATGGCTTGATCTTTATCCCCTATGCCTTGGCCGATGAAACGATCATCGCAGAGGCCGATGGCTCCCGCGGCACATTGGTCGAGGTTTTGATTCCAAGCCCGGACCGGATTGAGCCATTTTGCCGCTATTTTTCGCGGTGCGGCGGCTGCGCGGTGCAAACGCTTAGCGAGGATTCTTATGCGCGATGGAAGCGCGATCTAGTCGTCACGGCATTGCAACGGGCGGGCCTCACGATCGAGGTTTCGGACCTTGTCGACGCCCATGGCACGGGGCGCCGGCGCGCGATTTTTCACGCGCTACGCGCATGGCCGGGCAAAAGTTGGATTCACAGAGGCGCGCGCGCATGGCATCGTCGAAATCCAATGGCGATTATGCACTTCAGGAAACTTCGGGGAACTGATTCGCTCTGGAAACGGTTCGAACGATTCGATAGGAGTCAATATCATATAAAGAGGGGTCTTGGATTGGATAAAAAGGCTATGCAGAATGTCCACCACGACAACGCCTACGACGCCCCCTGTGACCCTAACGCTCCCATGGTCGTTCTTCCTGCACTCACTCGTAACCAATTTTGGGGTGGCCTATCAGCGGTTTTCGGCACAATGGTGGTTGGTTATATTGGCCTTATTTACGTTTTGATGAGCGTTGTTTACGGAGGGCTCAATGAGCGCCTTTAATCACTCGAAGACCATTTCCAAACTGCTATCGTTGCAGATGTCGAGATTAAGGATTTGCCCAAAAACGCTCCTCATCTAATCCAAGATATCAATGAGATAAAGGAGGCGTTAAAGCCATTTTCTCAGGAGCACGATCTCGCCCGTGTTTCGAATCATGGAATGATCGTGATCTGTCGCCGAGCGCCGGTGCTTGCCATGGGAAAAGCCACTGTGTTGCCGCCGCCGGGCGCTTTCTTGCAGGCGACGCAGCCGCGGCGAAAGTTTGCGCCCATGCCGCTGGCGCCAGACACATCGGTGATCTTTTTTCCGGCATCGGGACCTTTGCCCTCCGGATGGCGGCATTCGCAAGAGTCGATGCCTTCGATCTTGAAGAGGACGCGCACCTCGCTTTGGCGAAAGCCGCACCTCTCCCGGGATTGCACGAGGTGTTAGTCGCGCGGCGCGATCTCTTCACGTGGCCGCTCCACCCGGCTGAGATGGAACGCTATGACGCGGTTGTGTTCGATCCGCCGCGCGCGGGCGCAAGATCACAAGCGATGGCACTCGCCGCCTCGCAGGTGCCGCTCGCTGTCGCGGTATCCTGCAACGCGGAAAGCTTCGCGCACGATGCCGCGATCCTTTGCGGCGGCGGCTACGAAATCACTCGGGTCGAGCCCATCGATCAGTTTCGCCATACGCCGCATGTCGAAATCGTTGCCTGCTTCCGGCGGCGAACGCAGAAACCACGCAGGAACCGGCGGCTGCTCGGTTGAAGCGAACTTATTGTTTGGCGAGCGGAACTGCCAAGGACGGCGCCGGCGGGTCGAACCAGCGAAACGCTAAAAGCCCAATGAGAAAGCCGCCGATATGGGCTTCCCATGCAACCGTCTCGCCGGCGCCGGCGAGCGGCGTGGGGAGGGCGCCGAACAAAAAATTGGCGAGAAACCAGAAGCTAAGAAAGCTGATCGCGCTGCGATTGGAGAGAATGTCCCGCAAAGGGAGCGCAGGCTGCCGGTAAGCGTGCTCCTCATGCGCGCGCTCCGCGAAGCCGAGGGATTCGCCGAGCGGCGCACCAGGTTGGAAGACGAAGCGCACCGCCGCCGCCATGACTCCGGAAACCGTGGCCGAGGCACCGGCGACCGGCTGCAGATCGGTCATGTGCGTCAGATAGTGCGCTACCGCCCCGGCGACTGCCGAGACCGCGCAAAAAAGCAAAAAACGCGGCGTTCCAAAGCGGCGTGCGACGGGCGAACCGAAGGCCGCGAACCAGAGGCAGTTCATCCCCACATGAAGCCAGCCGCCGTGCAAAAACGCATAGGTCAGCGGCGTCCACCATTGTGGTTTGCCGTCGCCCAGAAAAAAGTGGGCCGCCTGCGCTTGCAACTCGGCGTCCTCCGGGATGGCATTGAAAGCGGCGGTTACGCGGGCGGGATCGAAAGCAAAAGTGAAACGCCCTGGCACGAAGGCGAAGCGCTGAAGAAGGTCGAGATAGGCCTCTGGCGTGACCAGTTGAGAGATGCCCTCGATCGCGACGAGCAGCGCGACGATCCAAAGGATCACCGGCGGCAGGTTGAACATCTTTTCTCTTCGATGAAGCATGTGCGGGTCACGCCTTTACGCAGCGAGAATATGCAACGAGAAACTTACGAAAGATCTTGCCTTAGTCTACATCCTCGATCGCGAGCTGGCCAATGCCGGAAAGTTTCTGGGCGAGCGATGCCTCCATGAAACTGTCGAGTTCGCCATCGAGCACATCGCCGGGCGACCCTGAAGTTACGCCAGTGCGAAGATCCTTCACGAGCTGGTAGGGCTGCAGCACATAGGAGCGGATCTGATGGCCCCAGCCGATGTCGGTCTTGCTCGCTTCTTGCGCATTGGCGGCCGCTTCACGCTTTTCGATCTCCTGCTCGTAAAGCCTTGCGCGCAACATGTTCCAGGCGGTTGCCCGGTTCTTGTGCTGCGAGCGCTCGCCCTGGCAAGCGACGACGATCCCCGAGGGGATATGGGTGATGCGCACCGCCGAATCCGTCGTGTTGATGTGCTGGCCGCCAGCTCCCGATGAGCGATAAGTATCGATGCGGCAATCGCTTTCCTTTACGTCGACCTCGATTCGATCGTCGATCACCGGATAGACCCACACCGAAGCAAAGCTCGTGTGGCGCCGAGCGTTCGAATCGAAAGGCGAGATGCGCACCAGGCGATGCACGCCGGATTCGGTTTTGGCCCATCCATGCGCGTTGTGACCCTTGATGAGCAGGGTGCCGGATTTGAGGCCCGCTTCGTCGCCCGCCGTCTCCTCGATGATCTCGACTTTAAATTTGTGGCGCTCGGCCCATCGCGCATACATGCGAAACAGCATGCGCGCCCAATCGCAGCTCTCGGTGCCACCGGCGCCGGCGTGAATCTCGATATAGGTGTCGTTGGCATCGGCCTCGCCGGACAACAGCGCCTCGATCTGGCGGCGCCCCGCTTCCGCTTTCAGGGCTTTCAACTGGTCGAGGCCTTCCTTTTCGGAAGCCTCGTCATGTTCCGCCTCGGCAAGTTCAACGAGCGTGATCGCGTCCAAAAGTTCGCTTTCGAAACGGTTGAGCGAGCCGAGCCTCTCCTCGAGATCGGTGCGCTCGCGCATGATTTTTTGCGCGGCTTCGGCATCGTTCCAAAGGTTGGGGTCTTCCACCTTGGCGTTCAGTTCGGCAAGGCGGCGGCCTGACGCATCGACGTCAAAGATGCCTCCTCAGCAATCCCATCGATTGCTTGATTGATTGGACGAGCGTTTCGGCTTCGGCGCGCATTTTGTGATTCTCATGGAGGAAAATTGGACTAAAGCTATCTTGGTCAACGGAAAGATGGAGCTTCCAGCCGCGCGGCGCAAGATAATAAGTTCGAGTGTGGATGTAAACGGCCGGGGCGAAGCACGGATAAGAGGAGGCAAGTCGGTGGACTTCCGCAACAAGCTGATTGTCAACCCCGGTCAAAAGCTCCGGCTTAAGGACGTCGATCCCTCCTTCAAGGGCCAACATGAGTCACAGGAGGCGGCGGCGCCGGAACTGGAGCGATACCGGCAAAAGCTCGTCCAATTGCAAGCCTTGTTGTATGCGGAGAAAGAGCACGCCGTTCTGATTGTTCTTCAGGGCATGGACGCGAGCGGCAAAGATGGCACGATCAAGCATGTTTTCGGCGCGCTCAATCCGCAAGGGGCATCGGCGGCGGCCTTCAAACAGCCGACGCCAATCGAGCTCGATCACGACTTCCTCTGGCGGGTCCATCCGCATGCCCCGCCAAAAGGATGGCTGGCAATCTTCAATCGCTCCCATTACGAGGATGTTCTGGCGACGAGGGTCCACAAGCTCGTCGACAAGCCCACCTGCACGGCGCGTTACGATTTGATCCGCGCCTTCGAGCGGGGGCTTAAGGAGAGCGGAACCACGATTCTGAAATTCTTCTTGCATATCAGCAAGGAGGAGCAGCTCGCCCGCTTCGGGAAGCGGCTTGACGATCCATTACGCAATTGGAAAATCAGTGAATCGGACTATTCGGAGCGGCCGCTTTGGGACGCTTATATGGAGGCCATCGAAGACGCTCTTTCCGCAACAAGCACGCCTGACGCGCCTTGGTATGTAATCCCCGCCAACCGCAAATGGTTTCGCAATTTGGCGGTGTCGCAGATCGTCGCCGATACGGTGGAAGAGCTTGGCATGTCGTTCCCGAAACCCTCGGTCGATCTCTCTGACATAAGGCGAAAATATCATGCGGCGGTGCGCGAGGAAAACAACAAGGAGAAAGGCAAGGCCGGACGGCAGGAAAAATCCGCCAAAGCGCAGGACTAGGCCAGGATCGCTTCAAGGGGAACCGTTCCTGGTTTCCATCTCATTGTTTTATCGCAAGATTTTTTCAAAAAAAACTGCAATTTTCTTAAGATCGTGGTCTAAGTTGACGGCCCTTTTGGTTTTGCCACAATGGCCCCGCGCGTGCCAGGATCGGGAGGCCAGCCGCTCTTGCGCGGGACCGGACCTTTGCCAGGACTTGCTCTGACATGACCACCGCGGACAAAAAGGATACGCGTGCAACCATGCGCAAAACGCATCGGGTCATGCCGCGTCCCCCATTCGAACGGATCGCCCTTGTCCTGCAAGGCGGCGGCGCTCTCGGGGCCTATCAGGCGGGCGTCTATCAGGCTCTGGCGGAGGCCAATTTGCATCCAGATTGGGTCGCCGGCATTTCGATTGGCGCCGTCAATTCGGCGCTGGTCGCTGGCAACCCGCCGGAGAAGCGCGTCGCACGGCTGCGGGAATTCTGGGAGACCGTCAGCACTGCCCCCATGGGCTTCACCTATTTGCCCACAGTCCAGATCAAGGACGAGTCTACGCACAAATGGGTCAACCAACTGCGCGCCTTTAGCACTTTGCTTTGGGGAGCACCGGGTTTCTTCACGCCGCGGTTCCCGACACCCTTTCCGTTCACACCCACGGACGTCGATTCACTTAGCTATTACGACGTTGCCCCTTTGAAGGCGACGCTTGAGCGCTTGGTGGATTTTGATCTCATCAATTGTGGAACCACCCGTTTCAGCGTCGGCACGGTGAATGTGCGGACCGGCAACTTCGTCTATTTCGACAACACCACGCATGTGATTGGCCCGGAACATGTCATGGCGAGCGGCTCCCTGCCGTCCGGTTTGCCCGCCACCGAAATCCAAGGCGAACATTATTGGGACGGCGGCCTTGTATCGAACACGCCGTTGCAATGGGTGCTCTCCGGCAGGCCGCGCCAGGATACGCTGGCCTTTCAGATTGATCTATGGAGCGCGAGCGGCGACCTCCCGCGCAATATGATCGAGGCCGAATTGCGCCAGAAGGAAATCCGCTTTTCGAGCCGCACGCGGGCGGCGACCGATGACTTCAAGAAGGTGCAACTGTTGCGCCGCGCGGTCCACCACCTCCTTGAACGGCTGCCCGACGATCTGCGGCAACTGCCGCAGGCCAATATTCTCGCCGGCGAGGCGGATGAAAAAGTCTACAACATCATCAATCTCATCTATCACTCGCAAAATTACGAGGGTACGTCAAAAGACTATGAGTTTTCCCGCCGGACAATGGAAGAGCATTGGGAGTCGGGCTACAATGACGCGGTGCGCACTCTGCGTCATCCAGAAGTCTTGCAGCGCCCCCAAAATCACGATTGTGTTTTCACCTTCGACCTCGCGCGCGACGGACGCGAATAGGGCTAAAAGAAGACTCGGCGGGCCGCGCCCGATCGAAGCCTATGAGGAGATGCACGATGAAGCTTGCCGACGTCACGAAAAACGCCTTCGCGATGCCTCTTACCGACCCGGCTTATCCGCGCGGCCCCTACAAATTCTACAATCGGGAATTCGTGATCATCTCATATCGGACCGATCCAGACGCCTTGCGCGAAGTGGTGCCAGAACCCCTGGAGGTGGCGGGCGATACCGTCAATTACGAGTTCATCCGCATGCCCGATTCGACCGGCTTTGGCGACTATACCGAGACCGGCCAGGTCATTCCTGTGCGTTTCCGCGCGGCCGATGGGGCGCTCCAGGAGGGCGGCTATGTGCACGCCATGTATCTCGACGACAATTCGCCGATCGCCGGCGGGCGCGAGATCTGGGGCTTTCCGAAAAAGCTCGCCTCGCCAAAGATCGCGCATGAGAGCGAGGCCTTGGTCTGCACCTTGCACTATGGTTCCGTGCTGTGTGTGTCCGCCACCATGGGCTACAAACATCGCGAGCTTGAGCCGGCGCCTTTGCTGAAAAGCCTCGCAAAGCCGAGTTTCATGATCAAGATCATTCCGCATGTGGATTGCACGCCGAGGATTTGCGAGCTCGTGCGGTATTATCTGGAGGACGTCACCCTGAAAGGCGCGTGGACCGGGCCCGCGGCAATCGAGCTTTTCGAGCATTCGATGTGCGACGTCTCCCGCTTGCCCGTGCGCGGCGTGGTTTCGGCCAGCCACGTTATCACCGACCTGACCCTCGGCCTTGGCGAGGTGGTGCACGACTATTTGAGGGACAGTTAGAGCACGGGATGCGCTTTAGCATCGTTCTTTCCTGCGCTGATTGACGCGGACGATTTGCTGCCACGCGGTCCAGACATTCGTTTTCAATTGGCTGGTGCCTGCCAAGCTTATCGCCGTAAATGGCGGCGCGCGGGTGTACGGCTCAAAAAATCCGTTTCCCCTTCCAAACCAGACAAAGGCGACTAACTACGCTTGAGCAATCTGCAAAAAGGTTGAACCGGAAGGGAAACAGCCCATGGCAATCTTTATCACCCAGGGTCGGTACACGTCCGATGCTATCAAGGGAATGATCGCTAATCCCGAGAATCGCGAGAAGGCCGTCGCGGATCTAATGAAAAAGGCGGGCGGCAAGCTGCTTGCCCTGTATTTTACGTTTGGCGAGTATGATTTCCTCTCAATAAGCGAGGCGCCGAGCGAGGAAGTCATGGCATCCGCGCTTATAGCGGGAGCTGCGGCGGGTACCGTCTCGCACCTAAGGACATCGGTTGCGATGACCGCCGGGCAGGCTATGAAAGCGTTCAAATCAGCCCAGGAACTCAGCAAATCCTTCAAACCGGCAGGGCGGTAAGAAAGCCTTCGGCTTAGACTGTGCCGCGCTAATGAACAGCGGACTGACGGAGCGGTGGCTATCAGCGCTCAGGACCTTGAGACGCTTGGGATACGTGAGCGCAGCCTATTGATCTGGAAAATATTGGCCTCGACACCATACCGCGCCTAGGTCTTGCTGCGGCCACCGGGTATTGGGAAAACGGCAATCATTTGGAGTTTCCGTATCTTGAGCGCGAGGAATTTCGTTTGAGTCTAAATTCCGCGAATTTGAAAGCAGCCAGAGATCTTTGTTTTATCGCATTTTCATGACGCG